>DXFM01000046.1 GCA_019114465.1 Candidatus Lachnoclostridium avicola | reverse complement strand
AGGTGATGGTGAGGATGGAGGTGGTGGCCTCCGAATTGCGGTAGGTGTGTCTCTTCTTTAACTTCTCCATGAATGTCTTCAACAGCCACACGGCGATGTCGTCCGCCCGGTCGTCGTCATTTCCGTATCTGGGGAAGTCTCCTTCCGTCTCAAAGTCCATGATCATTCCGTCCTCATCCCGGATGGTCCTGACCTTCGCGTACTTGATGGCGCTTAAGGAGTCCACCACATGGGAGAATCCGGCAATTCCGGTGGCGAAGGTCCGTCTCACATCTGTGTCGATCAGGGCCATCTCCGCCGCCTCGTAGTAATATTTGTCGTGCATATACTGGATCAGGTTCAGGGTGTTGACGTACAGCCCGGCCAGCCAGTCCATCATCACGTCAAATTTGCGGATCACCTCATCGTAGTCCAGATACTCGGAGGTGATAGGGCGAAGCTCCGGTCCCACCTGCTCTTTTGTCTTCATGTCCCGGCCGCCGTTCATGGCGTACAGCAGGCATTTTGCCAGATTGGCTCTGGCTCCGAAAAACTGCATCTCTTTTCCCGTCTGGGTTGCGGACACGCAGCAGCAGATGGAATAATCGTCACCCCATACCGGCTTCATCACATCGTCGTTCTCATACTGGATGGAGCTGGTGCGGATGGAAATTCTGGCGGCATACTTCTTGAAGTTCTCCGGAAGGGCGGAGGAATAGAGCACCGTCAGGTTGGGCTCCGGGGACGGTCCCATGTTCTCCAGGGTGTGGAGGAAGCGGTAGTCCGTCTTCGTCACCATAGAACGGCCGTCCACGCCGATGCCGCCCACCTCCAGGGTGGCCCACACCGGGTCTCCGGAGAACAGCTGGTTGTAGGAAGGAATTCTGGCAAATTTCACCATACGGAACTTCATCACCAGATGGTCAATGAGCTCCTGAGCTTCCTCCTCCGTCAGAGTTCCGTTGTCCAAGTCTCTCTGAATGTAGATGTCCAGGAAGGTGGAAATGCGGCCCACGCTCATGGCTGCCCCGTTCTGGGTCTTGATGGCCGCCAGATAACCGAAGTAAAGCCACTGCACCGCCTCTCTGGCATTCTTCGCCGGCTGGGAAATGTCGTAGCCGTAGATGGCAGCCATCTCCTTCATTCCCTTTAAGGCCCGGCACTGCTCCGCCAGCTCTTCCCTCTGACGGATCACGTCGTCAGTCATGGTGCCGTCTCCGCAGTTTGCCAGATCCTTCTCCTTCTCCTCCAGCAGCAGGTCGATTCCGTACAGGGCCACTCTCCGGTAGTCCCCCACGATACGGCCGCGGCCGTAGGTGTCGGGAAGTCCGGTGATGATCTTGTTGTGGCGGGCCTTCTTCATCTCCGGCGTGTAGGCGTCAAACACCGCCTGGTTGTGGGTTTTATGGTATTCGGTAAAGATCTTGTGCAGCTCGGAACTGGGCGTATATCCATAGGTGGTGCAGGCCTGCTCCGCCATCTTGATGCCGCCGTAGGGCATGAACGCCCGTTTTAAAGGCTTGTCCGTCTGAAGGCCGACCACCTTTTCCAGATCCTTCGTCTCCTCGCTGATATAGCCGGGGCCGTAAGCGGTGAGGGAGGAAACCACCTCCGTCTCCATATCCAGCACGCCGCCCTTGGCACGCTCCTCCTTCTGCAGTCCCTGAAGAATTCCCCAAAGCCGGTTTGTGGCCTCTGTGGGACCTGCCAGGAAGGATTCATCCCCGTCATAGGGTCTGTAGTTTTTCTGAATGAAATCTCTGGTATTGACCTCTTCCCTCCAGAGTCTCCCCTCGAAGCCTTTCCACTGCTCCTTCTGCACCATATCTGTTTACCTCCTTACAAATATTTCGATATGTACACTGTATACAATAAAGTTTAAAAATTAAACAGTCTTCTGTGACCGAATCTATGGTATCATGAAAAGTTCTGTTTGGCAAGTATTTTTTGATATTGATTTTCATTATCTTGTTCTCAATCGTATGCACTGGCCGGTTCGCCATTCAAAAAAGAACCGCTGGGGCAGATCTCCCGCGGTTCTTCCTCTGAAATTCCCATTTCCCACCGCTCCCTGGCGGACGCAGAATCAGGGTTTCTCCTCAGACACCTCCAGCACCAGATAGCCGCTGTCCTTCACCGTCTGCTTCAGCGTCTCCTCCGGGATCCGGGTCTTCATCCGCACAGTGGCCAGATGGCGGTCCAGCTCCACCGTAGCCCAGACACCGTCCAGGCGGTTCAGTCCATTTTCCACCCGGCGCACACAGTTGCTGCAGGTCATCCCGTCCACCTTCAGATAGACGGTATAGGGATAATGGCTCTTATTTTTGTCTCCCACCTTCACCTTTTTGTCCGGCGCGTCTCTCTCCCCGCAGCACCCGCCGCCGCAGCGGAGGTGGTGGACATAAGAATACACTCCATAGATGCAGATCACTGCCAGCACAGCCAGAATTATCGCCGATGTCATATAGACTCCTCCTCCCATTTAAGTTAGCCATAACTAATGTCAACGTCATTGTAAACCCCATGGGAGTATTTGTCAATTCCCTTCCATCATTCTTTTACAGCCGGTTTTTATCCCCCCACTCGCACATGCCGTCCAGAATGGGAATCAGGGATTTCCCCCTCTCCGTCAGACTGTACTCCACCTTCGGCGGAATCTGGGGATATTCCTCCCTGTGGACCAGCTGGTCCGCCTCCAGCTCCTTCAGCGTAGAGCTTAAAGTTTTGTAGGAAATCCCGCCAATATATTTTTTCATCTCATTAAACCGCACCACGCCAAACTCCATCAGCGTGTAGAGAATGATCATCTTGTATTTTCCATTGATCAGAGACAGGGTATAGCTGAAACCGGTGGTGCTCAGACACTCGTTGGAAATACATCTTTTACTCATATTTCACTCTCCTTAAGGTAAGTATTATTCTTTGATGTTAGTATCGCACTTTTATGTGCGTACTTGTTATCTGTTGCATTCTTGTTATGATTATAATATCTGCAGGCAGAAACGTCAATTCTGCGGGGGACGGATACGTCCCCACATTTGAGGAGGTAAGAATTATAAGCAAAAAAATTGTTGTGATCACAGGAAGTCCGAGAAAGAACGGCAACAGTTTCGCCATGACGGAGGCATTCATCAAAGCGGCGGAGGCCAAGGGCCATGAAGTAACCAGATTTGACGCCGCCATGATGAAAATCGGCGGCTGCCATGCCTGCGAAACCTGCTTTAAAACGGGAAAGGCCTGTTCCTTCGACGACGATTTCAACACCATCGCCCCGGCGGTTCTGGAGGCGGACGCTCTGGTGTTTACCATGCCGGTCTACTGGTATTCCATCCCGGCCCAGATCAAGGGAGTGATCGACCGCCTCTATTCTCTGGTTGTGGGCGGAAAAGACATTTCCGACAAGGAATGCGCCCTCATCGCCTGCTGCGAAGAGGAAGATATGACTGTGCTGGATGGAGTCCGGATCCCCATGGAACGGACGGCCGCCCTCAACAAGTGGAAGATGGTTGGAGAAGTTCTGGTTCCCGGCGTGCTGAACGCGGGCGATATTGAAAAGACAGACGGCTGCGCCCAGGCTGCCGCCTTAGCCGATAAGATCTGACAGATCAGACAGGATAAAAAGAGTCTTTTTTTCCGGAAAAACCGGCGGTCTATACACGGACCGCCAGTTCTCTCCTTCTGCACACCAGCTGCTCCACAAATTCTGTGGCGGGAGCAGCCAGCAGACGGCTGGGCGGATCGCACTGGACCGCCCGGCCTTTTTCCATCACCAGTGTTCTGGTTCCCAGTTTCAGGGCTTCTTCAATGTCATGGGTCACAAACATCACCGTGAGCTTCCGCTCCCCGTGGATGCGGAGGATCTCGTCCTGCAGCTGGATTCTGGTAATCTCATCCACTGCCCCGAAGGGCTCGTCCATGAGCAGAATATCCGGGGAAGCCGCCAGGGCTCTGGCGATGCCCACCCGCTGACGCTGTCCGCCGGAAAGCTCTCTGGGGAAGCGGCCCGCCAGGCTCTCATCCAGGCCCACGAGATGGAGCAGGTCAGCGGCCTTCTGCCTGCCTTCCTCCCCCTTCCATCCGGAAAGTCCGGAGATGGAGGGCACGTAGGCGATATTTTTCGCCACTGTCATGTGGGGAAACAGGCCCACATTCTGAATGGCATAGCCGATATGGCGGCGAAGTTTTACCTGATCTGTTTTCTGAACGTCCTGCCCGCGGACCAGCACCCGGCCGCTGTCCGGGGCGATCAGGCCGTTCACCAGCTTTAACGCCGTGGTCTTTCCGCAGCCGGAGCGGCCGATGACCGTGAGAAACTCCCCCGGAAACACATCCAGGGAAAAATCTTTCAGCACCGGCTCCGCCCCGTAGGCTTTTGAGACCTGTTCAAAACGAATGATCGGTTCCATTCCTTACTCCTCCAGCAGTCCCTTCTCCGTCAGGAATTCCCTGGCCACATCCTGCTCGTCCTTTCCTTCCACTTCCACCTGGTAATTCAGGTTCGCCATCTCCTGGTCCGTTAAGATTCCGTCCATTTTCATGAGGGCATCCTCCAGTCCCGGGAATTTTTCCAGAGAATCCTGGCGCACCACCGTGGAGCAGTAGTAATTCACCTGCAGATGTTTGTCGTCCTCCAGAGCTCTCACATCCAGGGCCTTATTTCCCAGCTGGGCATCCGTGGTGTAGGCGTTGGTCACGTCAATGTCGCCGGAAGCCAGAGCCTGATATTTCAGACCGATATCAATGTCCGCCACTTTGCCGAATTCCAGTCCGTAGGTCTCGCAGAGAGCCGGGAAACCGTCCTCCCTCTCCAGATAGTCCGGATTGCCGCCGAAGGTCAGCTCGCCTGCCACAGGGGCCAGGTCGCTGGTCTTTGTCAGACCGTACTCATCGGCCACCTCGCCCCGCACCACCACGGTATAGGTGTTGTTAAAGCCGTACAGCCCCAGCCAGGTCATGCCGTATTTCTCTTCGTATTCCTGCTTTAATTCCTGGAACATCTCCTCGTCGGTCATCCCCTCCGCGGAATGGCCCAGAACAAGAACCCAGCCGCTGGAGGTGTATTCCGGATAGAGGTCAAATTCTCCCGCCTCCATGGCCGGCTGAATATTGCTGGTGCCTCCGCCGATGCCCTTGGTGATCTCCACGGAATAGCCCGTCTCATCTTCAATGAGCATCCCCAGCATCTCTCCCAGAATATACTGTTCCGTCATAGGTTTGGTGGCGATGCGCACAGGATCCGTGACCGCCGCGGCACCTTTCGTCTCTTCTCCGGATTCCCCGCCGGCAGCGGCATCTGCGCTCTCCTGTCCGGCGCTGCTCTCCGCAGCCGTCTCCTCCCCGGAGTTTCCTCCGCAGCCTGCCATTGCTCCCACAAGTGCCGCGGTCAGGGCCGCAGCTGTCCACAATTTCACTTTCTTCATCTCAGCTACCTCTCTTTTTAAAATATTTTTCCAGTTTTCCCAGCACCAGGTCAAAGACCAGGGCCAACAGGGCGATAAGAATGCTGCCCGCGGCAGTCATAGCCGGGTTGTAGATGGTGATTCCCCGGTAAATGGCCACACCCAGGCCTCCAGCCCCCACAAACGACGCGATACCTGCCACGGATATGGTCATCACCACCATATTCCGCACGCCGGCCAGAATCACTCCCGCCGCCATGGGAAGCTTGACCCGCAGAAGAGTCTGCATTCTTGTGCTTCCCATTCCCTGGGCCGCTTCCAGAATATCCCGGTCCAGAGTGGTCAGGCCCACATAGGTGTTCCGCACCATGGGCATAATCCCGTAAATGGTGAGGGCGATCACCGCCGTCTTATTGCCAATCCCCGTAAACGGGATGAGTATGCCCAGAAGGGAGATGGACGGAACCGTGTACATCACATTGCACACGCCCATCACCGCCGGCGCGATCTTCGGCTGCTCTGAAATCCAGATTCCCAGCAGAAGACCGATAATCAGGGACATGGCTATGGCGCTGAGGGCCAGCATAATGTGGTCTGCCAGAAGACCGGCGAACCAGTCCGCCCGGTCCCGGTACAGAGAAAAAATGGAAGACAACAAATCCATCATGTTACGATCCTCCTTCACTTCAGGCGTTTCCCGGAAAATCCACCGGATTCTGTTTCCGGTTCTTGCGCCCGCCGTTCCCGCATATTATAATACATTTATTAGCAGCTTGTACACATGAAAATTCATCAGACAGGAGTTATACACATGAAAATTATCGTCATCGACGGCCAGGGAGGAAAAATGGGAAAGGGCGTGGTGGAACAGCTGAAAAAAGCCCATCCGGAGCTGGAGCTGATCGCCGTGGGCACCAACAGCATCGCCACCTCCGCCATGCTGAAGGCCGGAGCAGACGCCGGAGCCACGGGAGAAAACCCGGTGGTGGTAAACAGCCGGGACGCTGACATCATCATCGGCCCCATCGGCATCGTCATTGCCAACTCTCTTCTGGGGGAGATCACCCCCGCCATGGCGGTGGCCGTGGGCAGCAGCCCCGCCCAGAAAATCCTCATCCCTTCCAGCCGCTGCCACCAGTTTGTGGCCGGATGCCGGGAGCTTCCCCTAGGCAGCTACATCCGCGAGGTAGTGGAACGGGTAGATGAACTGCTGAGCCAGAGCCGGTGACCAGACTCCCTCAGACGACCCGCCCCCAGCTAAACATAAAACAGCCGGGGCAGCCGCAGAATCATTCTCTCTGCGGCCGCCCCGGCTGTTTTTTGTCTGTGCTGATAAATATTTTCCGCAGACTCCGGAGATCCGGCTTCCCGCCGGACCTGCCGTCCTCTGTCTTACAGTCCCACCCCGGGCCCTGCTGCCTCACTTCCGCCGGGCGTGTTCCCCGTCACCTCTCCCGGACCGGCGGGCTGGCTTCCGCTGGGCTGGGTCTGGGCTGGCTGGGTTTCCGCCGGCTGGGTCTGGGCCGGCTGGGTTTCCGCCGGCTGCGTCTGGGCCGGCTGCGTTTCCGCCGGCTGGGTCTGGGCCGGCTGGGTCTGGGCCGGCTGAGTTTCTGCCGGCTGCGTCTGGGCCGGCTGGGTCTGAACCGGCTTTCCGCCGGCGTTGGTGGTAGTTGTCTGTTCTGTTCCCGCCAGCTCGTAGCAGAGCACCGGATCTCCTTTGGAGATGTTCTCGTAGATGGTCTTTGCCACCGACGGCGGCAGGTTAATGCAGCCGTGGGATCCGTTGGTCTTGTAAATCGTTCCTCCGAAACTGGACCGCCAGCTGGCGTCGTGGAGGCCGATACCTCCATTAAACGGCATCCAGTAGGAAACCGGCGTGCTGTAGCCTTCTCCGTTGAGCGTGGCGTTTCTCTCCTTGTAGGTGAGAGGATAAGCTCCGGAAGGGGTGGACCAGCCTCTGGCCGCGTTTCCCGACACAAAATCCGACTCCACCAGCAGTTTTCCGTCCTTGTAGAAGAACAGATGCTGGGCGGTCAGGTTCACCTCCACATAGGTATCTCCATAGTCATTGGCTCCATGGCTGGCCGCAGTCTGGGAATAAACCGGCTCTCTCGTGCCGCTCTCCCCCGCCTGTACCATCGCCACCAGCTCCGCCCTTTCCTGGGACTGATTGATCCTCCATCCGTAATTTCCCTTGCTGATGGTGACCGTGGGGCCGTAGGAGGTCTTCAGGCTTTTGGCCCGGTACGCCGTGTTGTATTTTGTGGCCAGGGTTTGAACATACTCTGCCGCTCCCTCATCGGAAATAATCACCTGACTGCCATCGTCATACAGCCACTGGCTGATGGTCTCCCCGTCCAGGACTTCCGTCTGGTCGCCGAACGTATAGGTGATCTTCACCCCGGCATAGCGGTTATAGTCCTCCAGAAGGCCGGCCAGAATCGGATCGTCCGCCCGGACTTCCGGTTCCGCGTAAACGCCTGCTTCCTCCAGGGAAAGCTCCCGCTGGAGGCTGGAGACCGCCTGCTCCACTGCCGCTTTCAGCCGGTCATAGTCCGGCTCATTTCCCTCTGTCTCCTCCACAATGGAGTAGCCCTCTCCGGACACATACTGGGAAATCCTGGCATTTTCCGGTTTCTGGATCCGCTCCTCATCCAGGCAGTCCAGGCTCCGGACAGCAGTCTCCAGCTCGCCTTCATCATAAATTACCAGAGTGGGAATCTCATACTCCCGTCCCTGAATCCAGGCCCCCAGCCAGGCGTAGGGATTCTGTTCCTCCAGCAGCTCTTCCAGGCTGCCGTCAAACTCCGCCTCCAAGCCGATGGCTTCCCCCTCTATGGACTCGGTCTTCCCGCCCCGCTCTTCCAGGGTCAGAATATAGCCTTCTGTTCCCTGGGAGATCATGTCTTTCACCTGATCCACTGTTTTTCCCGACACATTCATCCCGTTGATCACCGTGCCGTTGAAAAACGCGTTTCTGTATGTAGTACCGATATACAGGTACGCCCCGGCCAGAACTGCGGCCAGAGCCGCCGCTGCCGCTCCGGCGCGCACCGCCTTCTTTCTGACAGGTGTTCCTGCAGGGGGCAGTCCGGATTCCGGTCCGCCCGGCTTCTGCGCCGCCGGCCCATCTCCCCCGGTCTGTCCGCCCGCCCCGGACGAAACGCCCGGCTGCGTTCTGCCATTATCTATTTTCCCCCGTTTCTCCGGCTTTCTCCGGCTCCTTCCCCGGTTTTCCCCCTCCGGCGCTCCGGTCATCTCCGGCCCCTTGTTCTGCAAATCTTTCATTCTTCCTCCAAATATTATCCTTCCATCAGGTGCAGGTTTCTCACCGCCCCGTCACGAATGGTCTCCGTCACCGCCAGAGCGTGGGGTTCCAGATACTCCCAGTTTCCCCCTGTCAGTCCCTGACGCTGCAGTTCTCTGACCACACGGCCGCAGATCTCCTCGATCCGCCTGCTCTGGTCATCTCCCCCTGCAAGGAGCAGCTCCATGGACGGCCGCAGATCCCCAAGCACGGGAAGTTCCCCCATGGCCCGCAGCATCCATTTGTAATAAGGAGTATAACGGTTATTCAGCAAAAATACCATGGAAATTGCTGCCTTTGCAAATTCCGCCGCGGCCAGGGCCGCCGCACCGTACTCTCCCCGCCTTCTGCACCTGCTGTAATTGTACTGTCCGGCCTGGGCCATGAGAGCCGCCCTGGCCGCTATTTTTTTCTTCCGCACGTCCTCCGGATATCCTCTGACCAGCTCGTTCCGGATCCTGGAAAATTCCCCCAGGTCATCCCGGAATACCTGCCCGTTCACCGCCTGGGCGAGGGCGTATTCTGGAATGGCCAGCCACTGCTCCCAGCTCTCCGGCACTCCCGGGCAGCCGATCATCCGGCTGTAAAACTCGGAAATATCCATCACTCCCCGGCGGTTTCCGCCGAACAGGCTGGTCTTCTCCTTCCGGATTCCCATGTATTCATCCGGAAGCTTCCCGTAAGCGCGAAATAAGGGAAAGCCGATGGCTTCCCCGTCCTGTTCTGTAATCCACAGGCAGAAGCCTGCCTCAAAATCGTGGTCCCGGGAGATCTCATCGTCGTACCCAAAGCACTCCGATCCCTCTCCCGCCAGCCCCACGGCGATTCTTCCCTCGTAGTCCGGAAACTTTTCCCGGATCATGGGTCTGCCGTATTCCTCATAATAGGCTTTCGCCAGTTCAAGTCCTTTCATTCCGCACTCTCCCGTATATGGCTTCCGCCCGTTCTTTCAGCTCTCTCTCCGCCAGAAAGCGGCCGAAATACCCGAAGGTGGGAGCGCATTTTCTGCAGGTAAAGGCATAGTATCCGTCCCGCACAGCCTCCGGGTCATCCAGACAGGCCATGGCCCGGTCCAGACAGTCCCCGGTCCGCTCTTCCCGGCGGTCCGGATCCGTCTCCTTTTTCTCCCACAGGCAGGCCAGGTTGACCCAGGTCACCGCCAGTTCTCCGAAACTTCCCGGCAGCTTCTCTAACAGCCCCAGGGCCCGGTTGTAATAGAGAAGCGCCCTCTCGTACTGCCCCAGATCGGTCCAGGCCAGAGCCAGATTATTGTAAAGGCCGGCGAAACGGTAATCTCCCTCCTGCAGAGAGCGGTTGTAAATCTTTTCCGCCTTCTCATACCAGGGAATGGCTCCCTCCGGATCCCCGAAAGCCTTCATGGTGGTAGCCGCGTTTAAAAATGTGGTGGCTCCGGTCACCGTTTTCTCCATACCGCGGCTTTGGATCAGCCCGATTCCCTCTCTCACGGCGCGAAGCCCTTTTTCTTTCTTTCCGCTGCTTCTGTGAAAGCCCATGAGCTCATTCTGCAGGGTGAGCTCCCCCTGCCAGTCTCCCAGGTCCCTGGCTTTTTCCAGCCAGGAATACAGGTGGTCCTCCGCCTCCCCGGTCAGGTCCCTCTCCAGCAGCTGGTCCAGGCGGTCAACTACCTCCTCCACGGGGATCTGACCTCCGCATCCGCTGTGCATCTCCATAAACTGTCTCCTGTAATTCTATGAGGACACTGCCCAGGAAAGGACAGCTGCCCATACGTTTTCATTCTGCGGCCATACCCGCGCCCACTCGCTTAAAGGCATGGGGCAGGACACGGATCCCACCTCCACCGTAACGCTGGGAACGGGATTTTCCCGGATCTGAAGCCAGTCTTTGTATCCGCCTCCGCCGCTGGAATCAATCTGCCGGTATCCGGTGATCCCGGCCACCAGATCCGCCAGCTCCTTCGACTCAGACTGGACCAGATTTCCCTCATAGTCCCAGTAAATCACCTCTCCCATGGAGTGGTAATTGAGCACCAGGGACCACTGGTATTTGCCGGCCAGATTGACCAGAGCCATGCTCTCCGGTTCCGAAGCAGGGGAAGTTCCCTTGTATCCTGCATAGGAGGGGTGGCCCAGATCGCTCAGCTTCTCCCAGCCGGCGTCAAAATTGCTGTTGAGATCCACGCCCCGGCCGTTGGCCTTCCAGTACGTCAGGTACCGGTCCAGGCTCAGGGTGGTGCGTCCCTCCTCCAGATCTTTCTCATAGGCTTCCTGAATGGCCTGTCTCAGCAGCGGGGAATTGATCCCCTGAAGACCAAACTGGCTGATGGCCACCCCGTCGGGATTTGCCATGGGGATAAAATGGATGGCTGCCTGATTAAACAGGCTGGAATAGGCCGTCCCCTCATAGTTTCCCGTATCGTACTGCTCCAGAGCGGTCTCCAGCTGCTTCATCACCAGCAGAGGCGTCATATACTCCCGGCCGTGAATGGCCGCCTGAATCATCACATGCTTCCCCGCATTTACGTTGCCCACAATGATCTCGTAAAGATTTCTTCCGTCCGCCGAGGTGCCGATCACATTGACCGTCATCCGGCTGCCGTATTTCGCCTGCAGTTCCCGGATATCCTGTTCCATGTCGCTGTAGGAATATTTCTCCACCGGGCGGACAATGCCTGTATTGGCCGGAAGTTCGCTGGGCGTGGCCGTCTCGTATCTGGTCTGCCCCGTCTCGATGGTGATCAGCCCGTCCCCGGGCCCCGCCCCGAAGGCCGCCTGCGGCGCGGTGACCGAGAGGGCCAGCGCCACCGCGGCAGCTTTTATGTAAATACTTTTCTTCATATTTTTCTCCTGACTGATGTATAACTTTCACTGTCAGCTTCAAGGATACCATACTTTGCCTTCAAAAACTCTTACGCTTCTCTTAAATTTTTGGGGGGAGGAGGCCTTGAGTTTCCGACATCCTTTTATTTTTCGTGACTTTCTTGTGGCCAATAGAGAAAACTGTTATGTGGTATCTTGAAAAGAAATTCTGCATATGCTATAATGGCAGTAGGCAAAAGGATATAGCTATTCCATGTAATGTGGAAAACGAAAACCCCAGAGGTCGCATCTCTGGGGTTTTCTATTCCCATTTTATGTACGGCAGGGTTTAGCACCGCAGGCTCGTGACCGGCTGCTTATCACCGTCCATCCATTTGCAAATGAGGTGGCAAACCACACCTGCCATAACGGCGAAGATAAAGGATATAGCATCTTCCATGTAATGCACTCCCTTCCTGTTGCCAGTATAGGTGCGGTAACATTGACATAATAGCATAGGTACAGTTATCACACAATCAGAACAACTCCCGGAAGAAATCCCGGTTCTTTCATATCCATGAACGTGCCTTTCCATTTCCCACATAAAAACGGAGCCATTGCTCCATAGATGATTTCTCATCTATTTGGCAATGGCCCCTTCGGTCTGTTTATTTTCCGCTCTTGGGATTTAAATCCTGGGGACGCATGCTCAAATTCACGCGGCCCATCTTGTCGATCTCGATCACTTTTACTGTTACTTCGTCGCCGATGTTCACCACATCTTCCACCTTGCCCACACGTTTGTCGGAGAGCTTGGAAATGTGAACCATACCGTCCTTGTTGGGAGCCAGCTCCACGAAAGCGCCGAAGTTCATGATGCGGACTACCTTTCCGGTCATAATCATGCCCGGCTCCAGATCCGTCACAATGCTCTTGATGATGGAGATGGCCTTGTCGATCATGGCCTTGTCGGTGCCGCACACATTTACAGCTCCGTCGTCGGTGATGTCGATCTTTACGCCGGTCTCATCGATGATCTTGTTGATCACCTTGCCCTGCTTGCCTACCACATCGCCGATCTTGGACGGGTCGATCATGATCTGCTCAATCTTGGGAGCATAGGGGCTCAGTTCCTTTCTGGGCTCCGCGATCACAGGCTTCATCACCTGGTCAAGGATGTAGAGTCTCGCCTCTCTGGTGCGGGCAATGGCCTCCTCGATAATGGGGCGGGTCAGTCCGTGGATCTTAATATCCATCTGGATAGCTGTGATGCCCTTGTGGGTTCCTCCTACCTTAAAGTCCATGTCGCCGAAGAAGTCTTCCAGACCCTGAATATCGGTGAGAACGATGTAGTCGTCATCCGTCTCTCCGGTCACCAGTCCGCAGGAGATACCTGCCACCGGGGCCTTGATGGGCACGCCTGCAGCCATCAGGGAAAGGGTGGATGCACAGATGCTGGCCTGAGAGGTGGAGCCGTTGGACTCCATGGTCTCGGACACGGTGCGGATAGCGTAGGGGAACTCTTCCTCGGAGGGAAGTACGGGCACCAGTGCTCTCTCTGCCAGAGCGCCGTGGCCGATCTCCCGGCGTCCCGGTCCTCTGGACGGCTTTGTCTCGCCTACGGAGAAGGACGGGAAGTTGTAGTGGTGCATATATCTCTTAGAGGTCTCCGTCACGTCCAGGCCGTCAATCTTCTGAGCCTCGGACAGGGGAGCCAGGGTACAGGCATTTAAAATCTGCGTCTGTCCGCGGGTAAACATGCCGGAGCCGTGAACTCTGGGCAGAACGTCGATCTCTGCCGCCAGGGGACGGATCTCCGTGATGGCACGGCCGTCGGGACGCTTGTGATCCTTTAAGATCATCTTGCGGACCGTCTTCTTCTCATACTGGTAGATGGCGTCTCCCAGAAGAGCCAGCCACTCCTCATTCTCCGCGAAAGCTTCTTCCAGCTTCTCAGTGATGGCCGCGATGTTGTTCTCTCTGGTCTGCTTGTCATCGGTGAAGACGGCTTCCTCCATCTCCTCCGGGCTCACCAGCTCACGAATGGCGGCAAACAGCTCCTCCGGAACAGCGCAGCTCTCATAGGAGTGCTTCTCCTTGCCGCACTCGGCCACGATCTGGTCAATGAATTTGATGATCTCCTGGTTGACCTCATGGGCCTTGAAAATGGCGTCGATCATGGTCTGCTCCGGCACCTCATTGGCTCCCGCCTCGATCATGATCACCTTCTCCCTGGTGGATGCTACCGTCAGAGCCATATCGGATACCTTCTTCTGGTCAGACGTGGGGTTGATGATAAACTCACCGTCGATTAAGCCCACCTGGGTCATGGCGCAGGGACCGTCAAAGGGGATGTCGGAAATACAGGTGGCGATGGCAGAGCCCAGCATGGCGGTCAGCTCCGGGCTGCAGTCCGGATCCACGCTCATCACCAGGTTGTCCAGCGTCACGTCGTTGCGGTAATCCTTCGGGAACAGGGGCCGCATGGGGCGGTCGATAACCCGGGAGGTAAGGATGGCATTTTCAGAAGCCTTTCCCTCTCTCTTATTGAAGCCTCCGGGGATCTTTCCCACAGAGTACATTTTCTCTTCATATTCCACGCTCAGGGGGAAGAAATCGATTCCCTCTCTGGGCTTTGCGGACGCGGTCGCTGTGGAAAGCACCACCGTGTCCCCGTAGTGCATGAATGCGGCGCCGTTTGCCTGAGCCGCCACTCTGCCTACGTCCACTGTCAGCGTTCTGCCTGCCAGTTCCATGGAAAAACTCTTGTACATGGTCTGTCTCCTTTTCTTTTTCAATTTCTGATGCCGGTTTCCCTCCGGCAGAAGACGCCGAAACTACTGAACGATGCGGGAGCGCGTTCTCTCCGCCTCAAACTCTCCTGCACCCTTCAGCGGTCTCGGAGCATGCTTCTGCCAGCCGCAGCGATACCGTCGGTCTCGATTCCGGTCCCCGGCCGCCGCTTCGTATAAAGCCTTTATACGAAACGTAGGGTGGAGTCAGTTCTCCACCCTAAGTCTTGTGTCATTACTTTCTGATGCCTAACTTCTCGATCAGAGTACGATATCCTTCCAGATCGTTCTCCTTTAAGTAGTTTAAGAGACCACGTCTCTGTCCTACCATCTTTAAAAGACCTCTTCTGGAGTGATGATCCTTCTGGTTTTTCTGTAAATGCTCAGTGAGCTCGGTGATTCTTGCAGTCAGCAGTGCGATCTGAACCTCCGGTGAACCGGTGTCTCCCGGCTTTCTTCCATACTCTGCGATGATAGCTGCCTTCTTCTCCTTTGAAATCATGATGATTTCCTCCTTTTGCTTAATAAAAAATAAGTAGTTTCTCACCGTTCACCAAGCCTCCGGTTGGAGCATCCAGGAAACTGGGCGGACGGCGTGCGTTTAATTGCATACTTGTTGAGTGTAGCATAGGAGCGGAGATTTGTCAATTTTGAATTTGATGGGCATTGAGAAATCTGTTTTTCCTCAGCCTCCCGGGTAAATCACTCCGCAGCCGATCCTCTCCCCAGAACCGCCGGAGGGCTGACCAGTGAAATCATCCCGGTCTCTGTGAATGACCACGGAACGGCCCAGAATATCCTGCACCTGAAACCGTTTGTCATAGAAAGCTCCCCAGGCATAGCCCTGGCTGCCCAGAAGGGGCAGAAGATCACCCCCGTGATCAGGGTGGAGCTGATGATCCGGATTGTAGTGGCCGCCGGCCCCGGAAAAATCCCCGGAGCAGTCTCCTCTCTCGTGAATGTGGATTCCATAAAAGTCGGAGGAATTCTCCCGGGAAATATTGGGAAGCCCAAATATTTCCGCCTCCACGAGAATTCCTCCGTAGGGTGTGTCGAAAAATTTCACCAGTCCGCTCAGAGAAGGAGCGTTCTCTCCTCCCCTGACCCAGGCCGCAGCCTGGGGGCGGTTTCCCGCCAGAATCTGCGAAAACGTATCTCTCGGTGTCTGGGACGGCTCCATCAAATCACCTGGTTTCTCAGCGTTATTACAAAGATATGCTTAAGCCTGGCGGATGTGCACGTCCATACTCCCGGACCGGAAGCCTTCCAGATCCAGGGTGATATAGACAAAACCCAGGGCCTTCAGGCGGCTGATAAGCTGGCTGCGGAGGGCCACCGCCTTTTCCAGGTTCTCCCCGTCCGTCTCTATGCGGGCCACATCGCCGTGAAGGCGGAGACGGACGTTTCCGCCGATCAGCTCCCGGAGCACAGCCTCCCCCTCCTCGATCTGTTTTAACACTTCATAGCTTAACTCCGCCCCGTAGGGCAGGCGGGTGGCCATGCAGGGGGTGGAGGGCCTGGACGCCGCGGAAATTCCATACTCCGCCGCCAGAGCTTTCACCTCCGCCTTTGTAAGCCCTGCCTCCGCCAGAGGACTTTTCACCCCCAGCTCCCGCACTGCCCGGATGCCGGGGCGGTAGACGTGGAGATCGTCCTCATTGGTCCCTTCCATGGTCAGGGAAATCTGTTTTTCCGCTGCAAACTCCAGAAGCTTTCCGAAGAGCTGTTTTTTGCACAGGTAGCACCGGTCCGGGGGGTTGGAACGGATCTCCTCCATCTCCAGCTCATCCACAGTGACCACCACATGGACGCCCCCCAGCTCCGCCGCCACCTTTTTCGCGTTTTCCAGGTCGCAGGCAGGGTGGAGGCGGCTGTCAAAAGTCACCGCGTACACCGTGGTCCCGTGGGCGGCGGCGCTGTCAGCCGCCAGCTTTAACAGCAGACTGCTGTCCACGCCGCCGGAAAAGGCCAGGCAGACATCCTGCCTGCCGTACTCTTCCATAAGGGCCAGAAGGCGGGCTTTCTTCTCTTCCGTCTTTCCCATCAGTCCTGCTCCCCTTTCCCGGCTTCCCTCTGGATATAGGCGTAGGCCTCCTGGAAGGAAAGGCTGCTGCTCTCGCACAGTTTTTTCACGCTCTCGTACTCGGGGTAGACGAATTCCCTGCCATTTCTCCCGCAGATCTTCGCCTCCGCCCGGCCCATGGCCGTTTCCACAGTCACCGGTCTCCGATCCAGAACCGTGCGGCTTAAGGGGTAGCGGCGGATGCCGATGGTGGTGGTATGGCGGAAAATGATTTCCTCCAGAGCCTCTCTCTCGCTCTCCCGGCAGACCACAGACAGCTCGTAAGCCGGGCGGTTTTTCTTCATCTGAATGGGCGTGTAATAGGCATCCAGAGCTCCTCCGTCCATTAATTTCTCCATGGTATAGCCCAGAGCCTCTCCCGTACAGTCATCGATGTTGGTCTCCAGCTTCCACAGAGTCTCCGGCTTCTCCTCCTTCGGGCAGAGAATCATGGCCCGGAGAATATTGGCCTGTTTAAAGTCTTTATTTCCGGCGCCGATGCCGATCTTCTCAATGGTGTAGTGGGCGGGAAGCTCCTCTCTGCTTCCGATGGCCGCCGCGATAGCCGCGCCGGTGGGGGTCACCATCTCCCCCTCATTGTCGGTGAAATGAAGCTCCAGTCCGTGGGCCGCCGCGATATTGGCCGTGGCGGGCACGGGAACCGGCATCACTCCGTGCTGGCAGCGGACATATCCCCGACCTTCTGCCAGAGGGGATACGATAATCTTCCCAATTCCCAGATCGTCCAAAAGGATGGCGGTGCTCACAATATCCACAATGGAGTCCACCGCTCCCACCTCGTGGAAGTGCACCTCCTCGATGGGCAGGCCGTGGGCCTTGGATTCCGCCTCCGCCACTATCTCAAACATCTTCCTGGCCAGAGCCTTCACTTCCTCCCGGTCGTCCAGACGGTCTATGATCTCATAGATGTCGTGGAGGTTGCGGTGCACGTGGGGATGTCCGTGGCCGTGATCGTGGGGATGTTCGTGGTCATGAGGATGTTCGTGGCCATGGGGATGCTCGTGGTCATGAGGATGCTCGTGGTCGTGAGGATACTCGTGATCGTAAGCATGCTCATGATCGTGACTGTGGATATGGCCGTCATGGTCCTCCCCGCAGGCGCAGACGCCGTGGGAGCCATGGGGGTGATCGTGATCCTGGTGGTTCTCATCGGTCTGGCCGTGGCCGTGAGGATGGTCGTGATCGTGAGCATGGCCGTGGCCCTGCTCTCCGCCCTCCTCCAGGTGCACGTCAAAGTCAAAGGCGTCGATTCCGCACTTCTTCGTCCTTCCAAAGTGCAGGTGATAGCCGTCCACCTTCAGGCTCTCCAGCCCCCGCTCCAGCCGTTCCCTGCTGGCGCCCAGGTCCAGAAGGGCGCCCACCGTCATATCTCCGCTGATTCCTGAATTACATTCCAGATATAAAATCTTTTCCATACTATTTCACCGCCAATCTGTTAATTTGTGTGCTCAGATATCCCGCCCCGTAGCCGTTGTCAATGTTGACCACGCTGATGCCGTTGGCGCAGGAATTGATCATGGTCAAGAGGGCGGAAAGCCCTTTAAAATTCGCCCCGTAGCCCACGGAGGTGGGCACTGCGATCACCGGGTTTTCCACCAGACCGGCGATCACCGTGCCCAGGGCTCCCTCCATTCCGGCCACCGCCACCACGCAGTTGGCCTTCTGAATCCGCTCCCGCTGGGCCAGCAGCCGGTGAATGCCGGCCACCCCCACATCGTAGATCCGGTCCACATAGCTGCCGAAAAACTCCGCAGTCTGGGCCGCCTCCTCCGCTACGGGAATATCCGCCGTTCCTCCGGAGCAGACGGCGATGCAGCCAGTTTTCTTCTTTTCCCCCTGCTCCGCCTTGATGATCCGGGAAACCGGGTCGTAAACCGCCTGGGGAACCGCAGCCTTTACCAGCTCATACTGCCGTTCGTCCGCCCTGGTGCCCAGTACCTCCCCGTTTCTCTCGTAGAGGCGCTTAAAAATCTCTACCAGGTATTCATCCGGTTTTCCCTGGCAGAACACCGTCTCCGGGAATCCGGAACGCAGCTTCCGGTGAAGATCCAGCTTGGCAAAGCCAAGATCCTCATAGGGAAGATCCTTTAACCGGCTTTCCGCCGCCTCCAGGCTCATCTCCCCCGACTGCACCTGTCTTAAAAGTTCTTTTATCTCCATATGTTTCTCCTCTCCCTCTGACCTACAGGCCCCCCAGCCGGTCCAGATATTCCACTCTGGTGCACACCCGGTTCAAAAGGCTCTCCCCGTGGCTCACCACCAGCATTCCTATGTTCCTCTGCCTGGTCTCCTCCAGCAGGAAGTTCCAGATCTGGCTCTGGGTGATGAGGTCCAGCATGGTGCTGATCTCGTCCGCCAGCAGAAACCTGGTTCTCTCCCCCAGGGCCCTGGCGATGCAGAACCGCTGCAGCTCCCCGCCGGAGAGCTCCCCGGGATACCGGTTTTCCCAGTCCTTTTCAATGCCCAGTCCCCGGATGATCCGCTCCGGGATCCGGTCTCCCTCCGCCAGCACTGTCTTCATCTTCCGCCTGGGATTGACGGAAAGCTCCGGGTGCTGCCACACCATCTGCACCGGACAGTAGGAACCGCAGTCCTTCAGGGGACGTCCATCCAGCAGCACCTGTCCGCCGTCCGGTTTCTCGTAGCCTGCCAGGATCTTGCAGAACGTGGTTTTTCCAAAGCCGCTGGGGGCCGAAAGGCCCACCCGCTCCCCGCTCTCCAGCTTTAAGCTCACCTGGTTCAGCACCTGCCGGTTTCCGTTGTCATAGCGGAAAGAAATATGATCTGCTTCCAGAATCAAGCCGACGCCTCCTCTCCCGGACGGATACAGCGCACCAGGCCCCGTTCCGTCTTTCTCATTTTAATCTCTCCCTCACAGCCAGGCCCCGCCTGGGGGCATCTGGGCCTGTAGGGACAGCCCGCCGGCATATCCTTCACATAGGGCTGTGTTCCCGAAACAGCCTCAAAGCCGTGCTCCGGCATGGCACGCCACAGGGCCCGGGTATAGGGGTGGGACAGGGTTTCCTCCCTGTCAAAGGCTCTGCTGTCTGTCTCCTCCACGGTCATCCCCGCGTAGAGCACAGCCACCCGGTCCGCCACTTCCAGGGCCAGTTCCAGATCATGGGTGATCAGAAGAACTCCGGCTCCTGTCTCCGTCATCTCCTTAAAGTGACCCAGCACCCGCTTGGCCGCCTCCAGATGAAGCCCCGGCGTCGGCTCGTCGGCGATCACCAGCCTGGGCTCCTCCATGACGGCGGAGGAGATCAGCACCCTCCGGGTCATGCCTCCGGAGAGCTGAAAGGGGTACAGGTTTTCCGTCTCCGGTCCCAGACCGTAGCTTCCCAGGATCCGGCGGCATTTTTCCCTGATCGCTTCCCCCCGCCGGCCATTCCGCACCTGCTCCCCCACCTTCATCAGGGGATCCAGATAGGAAACACTCTGGGGCACCAGCACGATCTCTTTTCCCCGCAGCTCCTTCTGGCGGCGGGGAGTGAGGACTTCTCCCCGGTACAGGATCTCCCCCGAGGCCGACGCGTTGTAGGGCAGAATTCCCATGACCGCGTGGGCCAGCAGGCTTTTTCCCGAACCGCTGGAACCGATAACCGCCACCAGCTCCCCGGGATCCACTGTCACATCCAGGCCCCGGATCACCTGCAGGCTGGTCTGCCTGGTTCCGCGTTCATACTGTGTAAATGAGATGGAGAGGTTTTTCACCTCCAGCAAATGTTTTTCCATGTCCTCTCCTTTCTAGCTGTGAGCCTGCTCCGGGTCCAGGAGAAGCAGAAGCCCCTGCCCCAGAAAATGGAACAGCAGCACCACTCCCGCCAGCAGAAGTCCCGGAAACAGGGCCAGCCACCACCGGCCCATGACCAGATACTGCATACTCTCCGACAGAATCACTCCGATGGCCGGTTCCTCCGGGGACAGACCAAATCCCAGGAAGGTGATGCTGGCCTCATGAAGGATGGCGTGGGGAAACATCAGCACCAGACCGGTGATAAACTGGGGCAGCAGATGAGGCGTCATATGGGCGAAGGCCACCTTCAGCTTCCCGTGGCCTAAGCGGGAAGCGATCTTTATGTAATTGCTCTCCTTTAACTGCAGCACCTCCCCCCGGATCAGCCGGGCCAGGGAGGTCCAGTGGGTCAGGGAAATGCCGATGACCACCCCCCAGAACCCTTTCCCGCAGGCGACGGAAATGAGGATCAGAAGGAGAATGTGGGGGATTCCCATGACCAGATCGATGACTCCGCTGATAAGGGCGTCCGCCCCCTTTCCCAGCACCGCAGCCCCCAGGCCCAGAAAAAACGCGATCACCGCGCTGACCCCGGCGGTGAGCAGTCCCAGACGGATGCTCACCGACAGGCCGGTCACCGTCCTGCGGAACATGTCGCGGCCCATAAAATCCGTGCCGAAGGGATACTCCACGCAGGGAGCCAGATTCCGCCTGGAAAAATCCGTCGCCCCGGCGGCTTCCTCGAAAGCCAGCCCGCCTCCGGTCACCAGAATCAGAAGAAACAGGGAAATCATCATCAGCAGAACCATCCACTGACGGCGGTTCCATTTTTTCATTTTCCTCTCCTCCTTCTCATTCTGGGATCAATAAGCCCGTATAAAATGTTGGCGATGGTATTTCCGCCGAACACCAGGGCCGCGGTGATCACTGTAATCCCCATGAGCAGGGGAACGTCGCTCCCCAGCCCGGCGGTCACAGCCGCCTGCCCCAGTCCGGGATAGGAAAACACCTGCTCCACCAGCACCGAGCCGCCGAAGATCTCGCTGATGGCGGCAAACTGCAGAGTCAGGGCGGGCAGGGCCACGTTTCTCAGGCCGTGGCGCAGGAGAATGGACAGCTCCGATTCCCCCCTGGCTCTGGCGTACAGCACGTAATCGCTCTCCATCACCTCCGCCAGCTTTTCTCTGGTGTGCATGGCGACGTTGGAGATGCCCGTCAGACTCAAGGTCAGGGCCGGCAGAATCATATGGCGGATCCTCTCCCCCAGAGTCACGTCCGCCGCTGCCACGCCGATGGGAACGGCAAAGCCGTTGGGAAGCCACTTCAGCCACACGGCAAACACCATGAGCAGCACCATGGCCACCCAGAAGGCTGGGGTGCTGGCGGTGATCAGGCAGTATCCCGTCACCAGCCGGTCCGCCGCCCCGCCCCGCTTTCTTCCCGCCAGAATTCCCAGAAGGAACCCGAGAACGCCGGACAAAATCCAGGCGCTTCCCATGAGCCACACGGAGCTGAAAAACCGTTCTCCGATCACCTCGGCCACCGGGCGGCGGTACAGCAGGGAGACGCCCATATCCCCCCGCAGAAAATCCTTCGCCCAGCTTAAAAATCGGGTCAGCGGGGGCACGTCCACCCCCCAGTACTCCCGCAGCTTTTCCACCTGCTCCGGGCTCATGGAACCCAGGGCGGTCTGCCCTACGTTGGTGGTCAGCGGGTCAATGGGGGAGACGGACAGCAGAAAAAATACCGCCGCCGTCACCGCTGCCAGCAGAATCACCATGCGCAGGGCCTGTTTTCCCACCCATGCAGCTGTCTTCATCCGTCATTCCTCCTCTGTCTATTCCCAGCTCCACTGGTCCACGTTGTTTACAATACTCCAGCCGTGGCCGTGGGGATGGAGCTTCTGCTCCGCGATCTGAAGATCGGTGCGGCTCCAGTACAGATGGTCAATGTTCACCAGCCAGATCCAGGGAATATCCCCCTGCTGAATCACGCCGGTCTCCCCATCCCACTGGGCCAGCTTCCACAGCTCATAGGACTGCTCCAGATCGCTGCTGGCCAGGGCCGCGTCCATGTAGGCGTCCACCGTCTTATTGCTGTAGGGAGAGTACTGGGCGTACTCCCCGCCGGGAGCGGTGTGGTAAATGTTGTAAAATTCCATGGGCGTATGGGCGCCCCAGCCCCACATCATGGGGGTGGACTGGGCTCTGTCATAGGCCACATCCCAGCCCACGCCCTCCACGGTCACGTCAATCCCCAGCTCCCGCAGCTGGTTGGCCGTATCCTCCGACAGGGCCTGGCGGACGGAATCCCCGGCGGAATACATCAGGGTAAAGCCGGCCCGCACGCCGTCCTTTTCCCGGAAGCCGTCCTCCCCCATGATCCAGCCCGCCTCATCCAGAAGCCTTCCCGTCTCATCGGGGTCATACTCCACCTCCGACGCCTCGTTGTACCAGGGCATTTTTGTGCACACGCTGTAGGCCGCTGTGCCGTAGCCGTACAGCACGTTCTGAATCATCTCCTCCCGGTCGATGCCGATGTTGATGGCCCGGCGCACATTCACGTCGCTGGTAAAGTCATTTCCCAGAGGCACGCCGTCTTCATCTGTGATTCCCGAGGGGATGGCCGGCAGGTTAAAGCCCCGGTTGTCCACCGTCTCAAAAGCCAGGAGCTCATAGCCGTCCACAGTCTGATCGGAGTAGGCTGCCGCCGTGTAGGCCACGTCCGCCTGTCCGGCCATCACCGCCGCGAACGCCGCATCCTCCTCCATAAACAGGACAGTCACCCGCTTCATCTTCGGCGCCTCCCCGTAATAATCCGGATTGGCCTCAAAGATGACCTGCTGCCCCCTGTCCCACTGCTTCAACATATACCGGCCGGAGCCGATGGGATTCTGACCGTAATCCGGGCCGTAGGCGTGCTCCGGCACGATCCCCACAATGGCCATGGTGTAGGGCCAGATGGAATAGGGACGGCTCATGTGAAACTCCACCGTGTCCCCGTCCACAGCCACAGCCTCCTCCAGCATGGTAAAATCATTGACGGAGCTGGTATCCCGGAGGGTGTTGTAAGTGAAAGCCACATCTTCTGCCGTCAGGGGCTCCCCGTCGGTAAACTTCACGTCGTCCCGGATATCCACCGTCCAGGTCAGGCCGTCCTCACTCACCTGCATATCCGTGGCCAGATCATAGCCGATCTCCAGGTCCGCCGTGGTCACCGTCAGAGTACTCTGAATCAGGGGCTCATGGACATGTTCTCCCGCTCCCCAGCCGTAAGCCGGATCAAACCCCGCCTCCGGCTCTGAGGTGGGCCCCATGACCACCACCACCGATTCCCTGTCCCCGGTACCCAGGCTGCCTCCTGGCTGACCGTCTTCCCCGCCAGCCTCCGCCGCCGGAGCGTTTCCGCCGGATGAGCCGGTCCCGGACCCGCAGGCGGAAAGTCCCGCCGCACAGAGCGCCAGGCACAAAACCGCGGCCGCTCCCCTCTTTCCCCTGCTCTTCTTCCATAAATAATGTCTTTTCAATACTGTCCCTCCGTTCTCAGGAAATGTTCCTTTTCGCCGCAGCGTGCTCCTGCGCGAAGCGTTTTATCTCATAGGAACGAAGTTTCCCATGAGATAAAAAAGTACCAGAAAAAGACATCTCTTCCTGAGATTTTCCCTTCCTGGTACTGTTTCTTCCTGATAATATTTTTCACGTTTCAATGATCGGTTGAACGGGACCGGATCCGCTTCACAGACTCTGCCGTCCTTTTCCGGTCTGTTCCCGGGGCCTTCTGGCCCGCCCTGCCCGCTTGTGCGGACGAATTGTGTCTATTATATAAGAAAATGGCAGAACTGTCAATCTATTTCTGGATTTCATCCAGCCAGCAGAACGCCGTCTGCCATCTTCCCGGAATATCTGTAAAATGTCCGCCGTTCTCCATTCTCAAAGGCACTTCCCCGAATCTCCCTGCAAGGCGGAGGATTTCCGCCGTCTGCCGGGTGTTCTCTCCCACCCGGCGCATCCGGGCGGGACCGCTCTTTTCTTCCTTTTTCCCCAGGGACAAATAGACCTTCCCGGCTTTCTCCGGCACATGGCCGGGCAGATACTCCATCCACCCCTCATACCAGAGGGAGCCGGACAGGGACGCTGCCGTCCCGAAAAGGTCCCCGGCGCAGAAGGCCCACAGGGCAAAGAGACCGCCCAGGGAATACCCCAATACCGCCCGGTTCTCCCGCCCCGGCAGAAGGGGATGCTTTTCCCCGATCACCGGGATGGCTTCCTTCAGCTCTTCCAGAAACCGGGGTCCTCCCCCGGAGAAAGGCTCTCTCCCCGCCGGCGTCTCTGCCGGCCAGGGGGTGTAATCTCTCTCCCAGCTGGCTTTCGGGGATATGAGAATCCGCTCCCTGTGCCCTGCCGCCAGGGCTGGAAGCTGCTCCGTCATATCACCGCCGCAGACCACCGCTATAGGAAAAGGGCCCCGGTTTTCCGGGACCCATACCGCATATTCTCTTCCGTGAATACAACAAATTTCCATGGACATTATTTATCTCCGTCTTCCCTGTCTGTCCCGGCTATCTTCCGATCTCCGGCTGCCTTCCATGATTCAGGAAGGAGACGAACCGAATCTTTTGATCCATCTGATCGCCCATAAAACCGATCATCTTCCCCAGGGTAAAAGCTGCCAGAACCGTCCCGATCCCCAGGCCTTCCAGATGTCCCAGGAACGGAACGGTCATAGCCGCTGTAACCGCCACGCAGATCACATCAAAACTGATCTTGATTCTGGAATACTTCGCGGAAATAATCTCCGACAGCTCCCTGGGAAACAGATCCGTAGGGATGATTGGCAGGCCGCATCGATTGGAAACGGCAATGCCAAAGCTGAGGATCAGATAGCTGAGCACAAAATAAAGCACCTGCCAGCCCGGTCCCAGAGGCAGTGTATTCACCCACAGCTCATGGACATCCAGCATTTTTCCAAAGGCTAAGCCCACTACAAAGCTGAACAGATACTGGGGCACCAGCCGTTTTTTAAGAATCATCAGGCTGAACACCAGAAGTCCCTGGAACAGATAATTCCACGTCCCCAGGGACAGGCGGGGCAGCACCTCCGAAAATGCAAACGGCACACTGGAAATAGCGGAAATCCCGGCGCCGGACCGCAGCATCAGAACTACCCCAAGGCTGTTCATGACTACCACAGCCGCCAGCGCCAGCTCTCCTCTGAAAATATACTTTTTATCTTCTGTCTCCATTTTCTTATCAGCTTTCCTTGCGTCCGCCGGCCTTCAGTCTGGACATGGCTCGGGCCAGGGCTGCTCTGGAAATGTAGTATTCCTCGATACTCTGCTTCTGGCGCAGCTGTTCTTTCGCCCGCTCCTTCGCCTCCTGGGCGCGCTTTAAGTCAATGTCCTCCGGCCGCTCCACCGAATCCGCCAGCACGGTGACACGGTTATTGATGATCTGGGCAAAGCCGCCGCCCACAATGGCCGTCCGCTGTTCCCCGTCCGCCGTCTCAAACCGCATCTCCCCGGGCACAATGGCAATCATCAAATCGCTGTGGCGGGGCAGGATGCAGATTTCTCCGTCTTTCATAGGAAGAACGATTTTTTTCCCTCTTCCGCTGTAAAAATCCTTGTCACTGGCCACAATATGCAGTCCGAATGTCCTCTCCATAGACTACGCCTCTTTCTTTGCCTTTTCAATGACCTCGTCGATGGTTCCCACGTTGAAGAACGCGTTCTCCGGATACTGATCCATCTCTCCGTCCAGAATCATCTGGAATCCCCGGATGGTCTCCTTTAACGGCACGTATTTTCCGGGAATTCCCGTAAATACCTCTGCCACGTGGAAGGGCTGGGACAGGAAACGCTGGATCTTTCTGGCTCTGGCCACCACCAGCTTATCCTCGTCGGAGAGCTCCTCCATACCCAGAATGGCGATGATGTCCTGCAGTTCTTTGTACTTCTGCAGATACTCCTGCACTCTTCTGGCCGTCTGGTAGTGCTCCTCTCCCACCACATCCGGCTCCAGAATCCGGGAATTGGACTCCAGCGGATCCACCGCCGGGTAAATTCCCTGCTCCACGATCTTTCTGGACAGTACCGTGGTGGCGTCCAGATGGGCGAAAGTGGTGGCGGGAGCCGGGTCCGTCAAGTCATCCGCCGGCACGTAAACCGCCTGAACGGAGGTCACGGAGCCGTTCTTTGTGGAGGCGATCCGCTCCTGCAGCTCGCCCATCTCAGTTGCCAGGGTGGGCTGATATCCCACTGCGGAAGGCATCCGTCCCAGCAGGGCAGATACCTCGGAACCAGCCTGGGTGAAACGGAAGATATTGTCGATGAACAGCAGCACGTTCTGGTGCTCCCGGTCACGGAAATACTCCGCCATGGTCAGTCCCGTCTCCGCCACTCTCATTCTGGCGCCCGGCGGCTCATTCATCTGACCAAATACCAGGGCCGTCTTCTCCAGAACGCCGGACTCCTTCATCTCCGTCCACAGATCATTTCCCTCACGGGAACGCTCTCCAACGCCGGTGAAAATGGAATATCCGCCGTGCTCCGTGGCGATATTGCTGATCAGCTCCTGAATCAGCACCGTCTTTCCCACGCCGGCACCGCCGAACAGACCGATTTTTCCGCCCTTCGCATAGGGGGCTAAAAGGTCAATGACCTTGATTCCCGTCTCAAGGATCTCCACCACCGGGCTCTGATCCTCAAAGGAGGGAGGATCCCTGTGAATCACCCAGTGCTCCTCATTTTCCAGGCTCTCACCGCCGTCCAGGGTATCTCCCAGCACATTGAACAGCCGTCCCAGGGTCTTCTCTCCCACGGGCACGGAGATTCCATGGCCGGTGGCCGTCACTTCCATATCCCGGCAAAGCCCTTCGCTGGCGGCCAGCATAATGCAGCGGACCGTGTTGTTGCCCACATGCTGAGCCACTTCCATCACGGAACGCTTTCCGCCGTTCTCCACGGTAAGGGCGTCCTTGATCTTAGGAAGGGATTCTTTATTTTCAAATTCCACATCTACCACAGGTCCCATGACCTGTACGATCTTTCCAATATTCATATCTGCTTACCGCCTCTTCTTTCTCTGCGCCTTCGCGCCGCCGATCACCTCGGTGATCTCCTGAGTGATGGCTGCCTGGCGCACCCGGTTGTACTCCACGGACAGATTCTTTAACATCTCGTCCGCGCTGCTGGTGGCCGTCTCCATGGC
The DNA here is from genome assembly GCA_019114465.1 of Candidatus Lachnoclostridium avicola. Taxonomy (GTDB): domain Bacteria; phylum Bacillota; class Clostridia; order Lachnospirales; family Lachnospiraceae; genus Lachnoclostridium_A; species Lachnoclostridium_A avicola. The sequence goes on along the minus strand of DXFM01000046.1, from coordinate 7,317 downwards.
CATCATCCGGGAATTGTGCTCACTGGCGTAGGACTCCACCAGACAGCTGTAGATCATGCCGCTCAGGTAGTTGGGCACAATGCTGTCGATCACCGCGTAGGGGGACGGGGTGAACTGGATCTCCTCCTGGTGCACCGCCGCCATGTCCCTGGCCATATCCGGATTGTTAAAAGTCACCTTGTTTAAGGGGAGCAGCTGCTCCACCTCCGCCTCCATGGTGACGGAATTGATCATCTGGGTGTAGATGATGTACACCTCATCCAGCTTTCCCGTCAGGTACAGATCAATCATCCGCTCGGAGATCTGTCTGGCCCGGTGCATGGTAGGCTTCTGCACTGTGTACCGGAAATTGGTGTCCACGTCCATCTGCTTCTTCGCAAAATACTGCCGGCCCACCTCTCCCAGCACAAACAGCCGGAATTTTCCAGGGCCAGCGATCCTCTCCTCCGCCATTTTAAACACGTTGTGGTTGTAGGCTCCCGCCAGTCCCTTGTCGCCGGATACGAGAATGTATCCGATCTTCCGGTCCTCCGGCCGGATCTGGGGCCTGGTGTCAAAATACCGGTGCTTCATGTCCGGCACATGGCGCAGAACCCTGGCAATGGCGGAGCGGAGGGCGAAGAAATAAGGCTCTGTGTCCTCCAGCACCTTTTTGGCCCTCTTCATCTTTGAGGAAGAGATCATGTACATGGCGTTGGTGATCTTTCTCGTGTCCTTTACGCTCTTGATCCGGTTCTGTATTTCCTTTGCGCTTGCCATGATGTCACCTGCTCTTCTTCAAAAACTCTTCCGCGATCTTAAGAATCTTTTCTCCCAGCTCATCGGAGAGAACTTTCGTCTCCTCCAGCTCTCTTCCCACCTCCGGGTATCTGGAATCAAAGTAATCCAGCATGTCCATCTGAACCTTCTTCAAATCCTTTACATCCACATCCACCAGTGCCTTGTGGGTTGCTGTCCACAGGGTGATCACCTGTCTTGCCATGGAAAGGGGATGGTTCTGGGGCTGCTTTAACAGCTCCATCAGACATTTTCCGTACTGCAGCTCCGCCTTCGTATTCTCATCCAGGTCTGAGCTGAACTGGGTAAACACCTCCATCTCCCGGAACTGGGCCAGATCCACTCTCAGACTTCCGCTGGCCTTCTTCATGGCCTTCGTCTGGGCCGCGCCGCCCACACGGGATACGGAAAGTCCCACGTTCACAGCCGGCCGGTTTCCGGCGAAGAACAAATCGCTCTCCAGGAAAATCTGGCCGTCAGTAATGGAAATGACGTTGGTGGGAATGTAGGCGGAAACGTCTCCCGCCTGGGTCTCAATAATGGGCAGAGCCGTGATGGAACCGCCCCCCGCCTCATCGCTCAGCCGGCTGGAACGCTCCAGCAGTCTGGAATGAAGGTAGAACACGTCTCCCGGATAAGCCTCACGTCCCGGAGAACGCTCCAGCAGCAGGGACAGGGCACGGTAAGCCACCGCGTGCTTGGACAGGTCATCGTAGACGATGAGCACGTCCTTGCCCTTATACATGAAATACTCCGCCAGGGCCGTCGCCGCATAGGGAATGATGTACTGAAGAGGGGCGCTCTCGCTGGCCATGGCCGCGAACACGGTGGTGTACTCCATAGCCCCGTTTTTCTCCAGGGTGGACACCAGCTTCGCCACTGTGGAAGCCTTCTGTCCGATGGCCACATAGATGCAGATCACGCCGTTTCCCTTCTGATTCAAGATGGCGTCTGTGGCGATGGCCGTCTTTCCTGTCTGCCGGTCGCCGATGATCAGCTCTCTCTGGCCCCGGCCGATGGGGAACATGGAGTCAATGGCCAGAATTCCCGTCTCCATGGGGACGGAAACTGACTTTCTCTCCACGATTCCGGGAGCTTCCTGCTCCACCGGGCGGTAGTCGTCCGCCGGAATCTCCCCCTTTCCGTCAATCGGCGCTCCCAGGGCGTTTACCACTCTTCCGATAAAGCCGTCGCCCACGGGAACTCCCGCTTTTTTCTTTGTTCTGTATACTTTTGAGCCTTCGCTCACCTCTGTGTCATGTCCGAAAATGATCACGCCGGTCTCATTTCTGCGGATGTCCTGGACCATTCCCTTGACTCCGCACTCAAAGGTGACGATCTCGCCGTACATGACGTGGTCGATCCCGTAAACGGTGGCAATGCCGTCGCCCACAGAGATGACCTCACCCACATCCTGGGGAGCTGTCTCCATATCAAACTGGTCGATCTCCTCTCTCAGGATGGAAATAATATCTTCTGAATTTACTGCGCTCACGCTCTCTCACCTCCGGGTCAGTTTCTCTTCCAGACGGGCCAGCCTGCCCTTCAGGCTGCAGTCCGTCTCCTGTCCGGCGGCCCGGATCACGAAGCCGCCCATCAGGCTGTTGTCCTGTTCCATATTCAGTTCCACCGTTTCTGCCTGGTAGCGCCGCTTTAAAAGCTCTGTGATCCCCGCCTGCTGTCTCTCATCCGGTGCAGTCACATAGGTCAGCCGTGCCCGCAGGATGTGATGCTCCCTGCAGTACACATCCCGGTAAGCCTCAAAAATTTCCCCAAGGAGAGCTGCCTCCTGATGACGGCAGACCACCTTGAGGAAATTCCGGATTCCGTTCGGGAAAATGCGGTCGATGGCTTTCTCCTTCTGCTCCTGTTTCACCGCCGGGCTTTCCAGGACCTTCTTAAGCTCCGGCACCGCCTGAAGGATTTCCTCCGCCTGAAGAATCTCCTCCTCCGGCAGCTTTAAGTCACAGAGAACTCTGCCGTAATTCATTGCCGTCTCCGTCATTTTTCCTCTCCTGTCCTTCCGATAAAGCTGTCATAAAGACGGCTGTCCGCCCCGGCGTCCCCGCCGGAAAGAAGCTTCTTCGCCGCCTGCACCGCCAGCTCTCCGATCTCCGTCCTGGCTCCGGCAAGAGCCATCTCATGCTCTTTCTGGGCCGCCTCTCTGGCGTTCTCCAGCACCTTTCGGGCCTGGGCGTCCGCTTCCTTCATCATGCGCTCGCTCTGGGCTTTGGCGTCGTCCCTGGCTTTTTCCAGAATCCGGGCCGCCTCCCCGTCAGCGTCCTTCAACGCTTCCTCGTACCGCCGTTTCAGCTCTGTGCTCTCTTCCTCCTGCTTTCTGGCATTGGCCAGAGAACCTTCGATCAGGGCTTTTCTCTGCTCCATAATGGATGTCACCGGCTTAATGAGAAATTTTTTCAGCAGAACATAGAGGATGATCAGGTTGATAATGGTCCATACAAGATCCATATTAATACTGAGCATCGTTTCTTTGCCGCCTTTCCTTTATTATAATGTAAAGATGATCAGAAGAGCTACTACAAAGCCGTAAATAGCCGTTGCCTCTGCCAGGGCACATCCCAGCAGAAGAGCTTTGGTGATTCCGCTCTCAGCCTCCGGCTGTCTTGCGATGGCGTCCACTGCCTTATAAGTTGCAAGGCCGATACCGATTCCTGCTCCAATTCCTGTTAACGCTGCTAATGCTGCTCCAATTGCTACTAATGACATGATTGTTCTCTCCTTTTCTTCTTGTTTTCTGATTTTCGGGGCGTCGGGCCCCTTCCTTTACTCCACCGCTTCCTTAATAAACAGCGATGTCAAAAACACAAATACATAGGCCTGAATCAGCCCGTCGAAAATGTCGAAATACAGGCTGAACGGAACCGGCAGTCCCACCGGGAGCACGATCTTGATCAGCTCCATCACCACGTAAGCTCCCAGAACATTTCCAAACAGCCGCATGCACAGTGACACCGGCCGGATGAATATTTCCAGGATATTGATGGGAGTGATGAGCGGTATGGGCTCCGTAAAGCTCTTCAGCCATTTTTTCAGCCCTTTTTTATGCAGGCCCGAATATTCGATCACCGCGATGCTGCATATGGCCAGGCCGGCCGTCACATTGATGTCCTTGGTAGGAGGCGTAAATCCCAGAAGCCCGATCAGATTGGCCACTCCGATGAAAATGGCCACCGTGATCAGATAGGGAATATATCCGGCCCCTTCTTTTCCCAGGAGATCTCCGAAAAAGTCGTGGAGAAATCCGATGAACGCTTCCAGCGCCAGCTGCTTCTTTCCCACATTCTCCACCTTCAGTCCCCGCACCAGCACCATGGATCCGATGACAAGAACCGCCATGATGATCCAGGTGACCACCACCGATTCTCCCACGGGAATCCCGCCGAACACAGGAATGACGAAAGCGGTTTTGGAATTCAGCTCCTCCACAATTCTCTCCGCTATATCCGTATGGCTCCTCTCCTCTCTCCCCGTCGGGGGTATTTTTTTGTGTTCTTTGTATTCAATCTCACACAACTACCTTAGTATAATCACAAAAAAGATAATATCCAATATATAATTCTTATGATATAATAACATTCATGTTATATTTGGTACTTATGACGAAAGGAAACTTATGGAACTGCTGCAATTTCGCTATTTTATGACAGCCGCAAAATATGAAAATATGACAAAAGCGGCGGACGAACTTCACATTGCCCAGCCTGCACTTTCTCAATCCATCAAAAGACTGGAGTCGGAACTTGGGGTGGAACTCTTTGACCGGTCCAGGCACCGGATCACCTTAAACGAGCACGGAAAGCTGTTGGAAAAGCGGCTCCGCCCCATCCTCCATTCCATCGACAACCTGCCGGCGGAGCTGAAGGAATCCCAGTACAGCACCAGTCATCTGATCCGGCTGAACCTTATGGCCGCCTCCTCCTACGTGACCAACTGCATCATCGGCTATAAATCCATCCGGCCGGATGTCAGCTTTATCCTGTCCCAGAAAAAACCGGACGATTTCATCGACATCTCCGTCTCCACGGTCATCGGCAGCCTTCCGGTCTGCGACGACCACACCGTGGTGCTGGAAGAAGAATTTTTCATGGCGGTGCCCGCCTCCTCCCGGTTCGCCGCCCAGCCCTACGTGCGTCTCTCCGACATGGCCCACGAAGATTTCATCAGCCTGGACAAATCCCGGCTGATCCGGGCTTTCTGCGACAGCTTCTGCCAGAGCGCCGGCTTCACGCCCCACATCATCTTTGAGAGCGACAATCCGGAATCGGTGAAAAACCTGACGGTGGCCGGCATGGGAATCGCTTTCTGGCCCATCCGCTCCTGGGGAGAGCTGAACACAAAATCTGCCGTCCTCCTTCCCATCCGGGATCCCATCTGCCGCAGAAAGGTGCTGTTTACCATCTACGACCACGGCCGGAAAAACCCTGCGGTGCGGGACTTCTACCGGTATCTGTGCACCCACTTCCAGATCGGCGGACGGCAGACGGCGGAAGAATAAAAAACCTGCGCCCCGCGTATCCTATACACGGGTGATTGTTTATGAAAGAAAAATGGAAGAAACTCCTGATCTGTCTCGCCGTCCCCCTGTCCGTGGGCGGCCTCTCCGCCTTTCTCACCAGGGACGGAATGAAGACGTTCCAGACCTTGAAAAAGCCTCCCCTCTCTCCGCCGGCGTGGGTTTTCCCCCTGGTGTGGACGATCCTCTTTCTTCTCATGGGGACCGCCTCCTTTCTCGTCTTGGAGTCGGGGAAATCCCGCCGCGCCGTCCGGCGGGCGCTGACAGTCTACGGGGCCCAGCTGGCGGCCAATTTTTTCTGGCCCCTGCTGTTTTTCGGTCTGGGCGCCTGGCTGTTTTCCTTTTTCTGGCTGATTTTCCTGTGGATCCTCATTTTCGCGGCGAAAGTGAAGTTTTCCCTTCTCTCCCCCGCCGCCGGCCGCCTTCTGATCCCCTATCTGGCCTGGGTGTCCTTCGCCGGATACCTGAATTTCGGAGTGTGGCTTCTCAACTGACGGAAAATTTTATCTTCCTCACCTCTTGTCATCTGGTTTTCAATACTATATAATGAAGATGAGGTGACAAGATGAAAACAAATGAAGAAAGATTAGAGGAAATGCTGAAACACCTGGAGAGTCTCTCCCACGTGCGGGCGGAGCAGATCCCGGAAATTCCCCTCTACATGGACCAGGTGACCACATTTATGGAGGAACACCTGAAAGATTTCAAGCGGAACGAGGCGGATAAGGTGCTCACCAAGACCATGATCAACAACTACGCCAAGAACAACCTGCTTCCGCCCCCGGATAAGAAGAAATATTCCAAGGAGCATATGCTCCTGCTTATTTTTATCTACTACTACAAAAACCTGCTTTCCATCTCTGACATCGAGACCCTGCTGGGCCCGGTGACGGAAAAGCATTTTCAGACCGAGTCCCCTGTCTCCCTGGAAGACATCTACACGGAGGTCTTCTCCCTGCGGGACGAGCAGAAAAAGCGGCTGGTGGAAGACATGAAGCAGAAGTTTCAGGCAGCGGAGGATACCTTCTCCCAGGCGCCGGAGCAGGAGCGGGAATTTTTACGGCTCTTCGCCTTTATCAGCGAGCTGGCCTTTGACGTGTATTTAAAGAAGCTGGTCATTGAATCCCTGATCGATCAGCTGAGGGAGGAGACGCCTTCCCCGAAGGATAAAAAAAGACGGTGAGGAACAAATCCCTCACCGTTTTCATTTACACAAAAGCTCTTCTGACCGCGGCTCTCAGCGCCTCCAGATCTTCCTGATCCGGATGGAACAGGGCCCGGTCAAAATTGCGGATGCGGGCTTTCGCCTGTTCGCTCTCCGGCTCCCTCTGAAGAATGGCTTCGTATTTTCCCCGCACGCCGGGCAGCATTTTCCCCTGGCACATGAAAGTTCCAGCCACCTGGTTGGAAGCGTCCACATGGGAGAGCACCCGGTTCATCACCTTTTCCTGATAGTCCGGGCTTCCCGATCCCGCCGTGGCAAAGAGAAATACCCTCTGTCCCCGCAGGCTCTCCAAAAACCGGATCATTTCCCCGCCGCAGTCTCCTCGGTCTACCCAGAAGCCTGCAAAAATCCAGTCTCCTCTTTCCGCCGGTCCATCTGACTCCAGTCCATTTTTCTCCGGTTCCCCCAGCTTTCTCACCAGGACGTTCCGGTCCGGGCCCGGCAGGCTCTCTGCCAGCTTTCGGATCTCCTCCGCCAGCAGCTCAGTGTTGCCGGTCCGGCTGGTGTAAACGATCTCCGCCGTCATGCCTGAGGTTCTCCCTCCGCCTCCTTCTCACCGTCCTGCACTCTGGCAAACACCATATCGTAGCCGTCGTTTCCATAGTTGAGAGAACGGTTCACACGGCTGATGGTGGCGGTGGAAGCTCCTGTCCTGGAGGCGATCTCCAGATAGGTTTTCTCTTCCCGAAGCATTTTGGCCACTTCGTAGCGCTGGGACAGGGAGAGGAGTTCATTTACCGTACAGACATCCTCAAAAAACTTGTAACACTCTTCCACATCC
>DXFM01000045.1 GCA_019114465.1 Candidatus Lachnoclostridium avicola | reverse complement strand
ATGAGCCTCCTTCTACTGCTGTCAGAAGGAGAGATAACCATACCATGGATGTATGAAAGAGTAAATATCAACTGTGCAGAAGTAAACGCTACTCCCCTTGGGAGAGGTGGAATTTAAAATTTCATTTTTGGTACTTTTTCTCTCCCGCCCTTTTTCTTGACATCCCACAGCGCAGACACTAAAATAAATGCTGTCAGGCCGCCGCCGGCGGCCGCGGAAAGGAATATGCCCATGGAAGATTATCTGTTAGTGGACGGATACAACATTATATTTGCATGGCCGGAGCTGAAAAGCCTGGCAGAAACCAATCTGGATGCCGCCCGTCTCCGTCTCCAGGACATCCTCTGCAACTACCAGGGATATAAAAAATGCCGGGTCATTCTGGTATTTGACGGCTACAAGGTCAAGGGAAATCCCGGGGAAGTACAGAAATACCACAATATTCACGTAATTTTCACCAAGGAAGCGGAGACCGCAGATCAATACATAGAGAAAGTAACCCAGGAGATCGGCAGAACCCACCATGTGCGGGTGGCCACCTCCGACCGGCTGGAGCAGGTGATTATTCTGGGAAAGGGGGCCGTCCGCCTGTCCGCCAGAGACCTCCAGAAAGAGATCCGGGAGACGGACGATGAGATCCACAAACAGCATCTGGAGAGGATCCCTTCCAGGAAAAACCGTCTGTTTGACAATGTGGACCCCGATCTGTTCCAGTATCTGGAAGATATCCGTCTGAACCGAAAAAAGTAAAAAATCCTTAAGCTTTCTGCTACTGTTTCTCCTCCGTTTTTCTGGTATACTGACTGTATCAAGCGAAACCGAGGAGGACAATCTTATGATTCAGAAAAAATCTATTCTCGCCGCATGCTGTGCGGCAGCCCTTATATCCACAGGAGGAGCTTTCTCCTCCATGGCGGAACCTATGTCGTCCCTGAGAATCCAGGGCCCGGTGACGGAAAATTCCGGCTCCAGCCTGATCGTAGACAATCAGAGTCAGAATTCTTTCACAGGGGACATTGTAATCCATATTTCCGAAGATACGAAAGTCTTAAACGCCGTGAGCGGCATGCCGACGGCTGCGGATCAGATTTCCAGCGGAGAGACCGTTTACGTTTACGTAAGCCCGGCCATGACCATGAGTCTGCCGCCTCAGACCACCGCAGAACTCATTCTGGCGGATATTCCGGCAGATTACAAAGTTCCGGACTACATCGAGGTAGCTTCCATGGACGCTGTGGACGGCGGCTACCGGCTGACCAGCACGGACGGCCTCACCTTCCAGGTGCCGGCGGACTGCCCCATCAGCCCCTATCTGACCAGAAATATGCTGTACCTGGAGAATCTCTACTCCGGCGCCCACTGTCTGGTGTGGTCTGACAACGAGAACAACGCCACCCGCATCATGATGTTCCAGCCCTACGGCCCGGAAGAGGCGGGAAACGACGACACCGTCTCCTCTCTGCCCCAGACCGGCTGGGTGCTTACCTCCGGCGAGGCTGGCACGGCAGACGCCCAGTGGATCTATTATAACGAAGACGGGACTCTGGCAAAGGGCTGGATCCAGGATGGAGGCGACTGGTATTTCCTCAATCTGGACACAGGCCTGATGGAGAGAAGCTGCTTCATCCAGGTGGACGGAAAGACCTACTACATGCAGGAAGATGGAACCATGCTGACGGAGGCGAGAACCTTCACGCCTGCGGCGGACGGCTCCCTGTCATAATTCTTAGCGAAATCAGTCGTTTAAACAATTAAATTAATTCAAAAATGCCCCTTTTCAAGCGGTTCTATTAAAAGATTCACCGCCCGGAAAGGAGCATTTTTAATTTATTCAATGGCTCTGTTTATAAGTCACTTATATATAAATTTGAAACATATTTAAATTACAGAGCAGTGATGAAATTGTTACAATAACCATAGGAACAGCGGCCACCTTTGCAATATCTTTAATCGTATATCCACCAGTTCTCATTACCATAGGGATAGAAGAGGCTGCCATAGGAGTTAAAAATGCAGTTGCCCCTGCAACACGCAGACTGCTTAAAAACGGAATCGGATTTAATCCAGCTTGTTTACAGGTCATAATTACCAATGGAGAAAAAATATTATCTACCCCCGTGTTAGACATAAACTGTGTCAGAATCAGCGGTACCATAAAGAATATGATGCCCACAATATATTTATTCCTGGTTCCGCCCAAAAGCACCATAATCTTATCCCCTACCACTTCGCCGGCACCTGTCTGTGAAAGTGCGGCCGCTACTGCTAAGGCACCTCCAATCATAAACAATGTTCCCCATGGAATCGCTTTTATCGTCTCCTTTTCATTTAAAATTCCAAACACCATCAAACTGGCTGCTCCAGCTGCTGCTATCATGTATGATTGCAGGCCTGTATATTGGGACGTAATCATTCCAATGCCCACTACAGCGAAAATAAGATAAGTCAGTTTTTCCTGCCATGGCTTTAATTTAGAATCCAATGACTGCATTTCCGGAATATCCGGAGCTACAGACGGAGTGTAAGGTGCTAATTTGTATCCCCATACGCACATATAAATCAGAACTAATATTGCTCCTGGCAAACGACCGATTACCAGATCCCACACGCCCATTGTATTGCACTCATAAGTTTCCAGAAGTGCCTGATACCGCGCCCAAGCCGCTCCTCCATTGCTAATAGGAAGCATTCCTACAAAGATCAGACCAACAATCTGAACTGGAAGCAGTACTCGCGTCGGGCTCACATCACATTCCTTACATGTCTGATAAATAATAGGACAAAGTAATAGATACACTACCACCGATTGGGTAATCTGACTCATTATCGCAATAATAATGCAAAAGCCTGTAACAAGCGCCCGCTCAGATCCCCCGAACCTTTTTATTCCATCAGCAAACATCCGCAACAGTCCCGTTTTCCCGATGCCGGCACTGACTACCATCATACTTCCCATCAAAATCAGGTTTGTATTTGCCAAGTAGCCAAATGATTCCGACGGTTTTAAAACACCAGTAAATCCTAATATCAAAATGGCAATAAATGATACCAGCGAATATGCCATTTTTCCACTAAGAAACGCCACAATCATGAATATTAATACTGCTATGGTAATTACTAAAGGTGACATATTAAACCTCCTCCGTATCTTTAATGATTCGATCTCTTAATTCTCTTTCAAAAGAAATATCTCCCCGCAGTCTTTGTCTGAGATTTAAAAGTTCCAGGATAATTCTGACTCCGTCTTTTGTTAGCTTTACTGAATGATCTGTCACATACAGCACTCCGTCTCTGCTGTCCGTGCAAAGACCTAGACTCTTTTCTGCCAATTCTGCAAAAGGGATCATCATTTTCTCTCCCCGCCTCCTGATTAACGGAATAGAAACCACTCGGCCATTTACCAGGATACAGCACTCTCCTTCCGCTATTTCCACTTTCACCTGTTTGTACAAAAGCGTCAGTTCATGCTGTTCTGTCATATCTCCTTCTATTTTTAATCCCTGGACCAGAACTGGCAGCAATTCTACAGGCACGTACCATATATGATTTATGCACTCTGGCTGTTGTTCACCATTTATTTTTTTTATTTTTCCACCTGTATATATCCAGTCGGTCCCTTCCGCCAGTGCTGATGCCGCCAGATCCTGCGCCGGCGGTTCCTCTGCCCCCGTTCGGACAGAAATACCTCCAGCTCGTCTCCATCCGCTAAAACAATGTCTCCATATAATTTCATAAAAATCCAAGTCCGGTGAATGCTCGCCTTCAACTACAGAATAATAATAAAGTTCCGCATATTCTCCTCTGTAAATTTCTAAATTATAATAATCTGTAAAATAAAGTTCCGGTATATGATTCGCCTGATTGACTTGATTCCACTGATCTTTCTGCATTTGATCCATCATGGCACGCAGTTTCCACTGTTCCTCAAGCGTCACATCTTTCTCAAACTTGTATTTTGAAATACCATACGTAGAAGGAAATCCGCATTTACTGTCTCGATCTCCATGCAGCCGTACCACCGGCAATGGATATTTGGGGCTAATTACAAACTCTCCTTTTTCATTACACTGAACAGATGGAAGAGTCGGGCCGGAAGTAGGCGCAATGGCTGCCAAGCGATTTCCATGTTCATAAGCATATGTACTTACCATATTGTCTCCCATAGAATTGCCCTGCATATAAATTCGGCTTTTATCCACCATATATTTCTTCTGAACCCAATCCACCAAATAATCCAAAAATGCCACATCATCCGGAGCGCCATCTTTTGTTTTTACTCCCCAAATATTCCAAAGCCATGGTTCTTTCGCTTCTGGATAAACCAGGAGTATGTTCTCTCTCTCTGCAATCAACGGCCATGCCGTCTTAGCAGTACTGAATCCTCCTGCACCATGAACACAAAAAATTGCCGGAACTTTTTTCTCTCCGGTGTACGCTTTGGGGATGTAAACTTCCCACGCCCGTTCCCACCCATCGACTATCGCCGTATATCTTACTGTATCCCGTAAAACAATTCCTCGTGGTTCCGCCGGTTCTCTGTCCTCTCTCCATTTCATAATGTTCATATCACGATCTCCTTTCTGTCATATTTAAATAGCAATTCTCTTGCCATGTCCAAAAATTCAAAAAAATATCACGATTTTCCTGCTTTTTTGGGTAATATACTTTCATTCCTCGTCAAAAAAAACAAGACACAAATCAATCATATTGACTGATTTATGTCTTGTTTAACTGTTATCGTGCACTTATAACGATACCGTATTTTTTGATCTTCCGATATAATGTAGAAAGGCTTATTCCCAATTCTGCAGCTGCCAGATCCCGTCTTCCCCCATTTTCATTTAATACAGCCAGGATTTGTTCTCTTTCCGTTTTCCATCTGCCAGACTTTACACTGTTCTTTGGCGCATCAGCGGAAATATCCGGTGCTTCACAATAACATCCTTCTATCAATTGTTCCAAGACCATATCTGACGTTACCAAACGATGCTCTGACACAATGACCAGACGTTCGCAGAAATTCTTCAACTGCCTTACATTCCCTTTCCACGGCATTTTCTCCAGAATTTTCCATGCCTCATCTTCCAATACGATTCTTCTCCGGCATTCTTTTCCGTATATATGGATAAAATGTTGAGCTAATAATCGGACATCTCCTTTTCGTTCTCGAAGAGGCGGAACTTTCAGTGCCAGAATATTCAGGCGGTAAAACAGATCTTCCAGGAATTTTCCCTCTTCAACCATCTGAAGAACATTTTTGTTCGTCGCCGTAATGATCCGCACGTCCACATACCTGGATACTTCATCACCAATCCGGCGTACCTTTTTTTCTGAAAGTACTCTTAACAGTTTTTTCTGTCCCTGCAGATCCATTTCTGTAATCTCATCCAAAAACAAAGTTCCTTGATCCGCAATCTCAAACAATCCCTTTTTTCCATCTTTTAAAGCACCAGTAAAAGCTCCCTTTGTATAACCGAACAATTCGCTCTCCAGCAAGTTAATTGGAATAGACGCACAATTTATCGCCACAAACCTCCCATGCCTTCTTCTGCTGGCGTTATGGATACTTTGAGCAAATAGCTCTTTTCCCGTGCCGCTTTCTCCCATAATCATAACTGCTGCATCATAATCCGCAAACCGCTTTGCCTTAAAAATTGCCTGCTTCAGTGTTTGAGATTGACCAATAATGTCCTCAAAAACATACGGAGCATCACTTTCCAGTTTCTCCACATTTTCATATGCTGCATTCTGCAGCTGTTCACTATTTTCCAAATCTTTTATATACAGAATGTAAAAGCAATCCTTTGAGTTTTCCTCTTTACCTTCTTTCTCTCCAGAAATGCATATAATATTGAGGACGTATTCTTTTTCTTCTATCTGTATCTTTTTTCCGAACAGTTCTCCCGTTTGCCTGACCTTTTCAAACTGAATATGGGGATAAAATAGAGGAAACACTTCAAAAAAGAAGTGTCCCCTCACATCTAATTCTTGTAAGTGAAAAATATCTTCCGCCGTTGAATTCAAAAGCATGATCCTATATGAATGATCCAATGAAATCACCGCGTCAAACGAATATTGTATCATACTTTCCAGAATTTGGTCTTTTTTCATCACTAATCTGGCCGACTGCAGCGCATATTTTGTCATTTGAAATCCCAAAATTACTGATTCATAAGACAATTCATTCACAACTCCCTGAGAAATCACAGGGACAGACGGATGTAACGATTGAACTACCCTTTCAATTGCCGGACCACAGATCACCGCATCCGCACAGTTTTCTTCTGCCTGATGAAGAGCCAAATCTACTGATTGCGGCTGATCCAAACTAGCCTCTAAAGATTTAAAGTCTGTTTCTGTAATACGTGAAATTTGTTCACACATCACAGGATCTATGTGTTTCCCTATGCGGTAAATCTTTGGATGCTTCTCTTTGAGTCTCTTTTTTGCTGCATCTACAAAAGTAATGTATTCTCCAGCTACCATGGGACAGTTAATCACCGGTATGCCCAAAGATAATTTCTTTACCTTTTCGTACATAAAGCCACGACACAGCACTGCGTCAAAATTTTTTTCAATCGCAGAAACCACCGGCATATCATCGTCACTTTGCCACAATTTTATCGTGACATCAAACGCAAAATGATCCGCATATTTTTTTATAGACTCCTGCAGTTCTCTCGCTGTGAGGAAAAACAGAACTCTGTCTCTCACTTTACTTCACCACAATCTTCATAAAGTTCTTCTTGCCTCTCTTCACGATGATTCCGTCGCTTCCGATCTGATCCTTCGTGAATTCCGCCTTGATGTCCTTCACCTGGGTGCCGTCCACAGACACGCCGCCCTGCTCCACATTTCTTCTGGCATCGGAACGGGAAGTGGACAGGCCGGATTTCTGCATGATGGCCAGCAGACCGATCTTGCCGTCCTCAAAATCCTCATCCGTCAGCTCATAGCAGGGCATATTGGCGGAATCTCCGGAACCTCCGAACAGGGCCTTGGAAGCCTCCTCTGCTTTCTTCGCTTCCTCCTCGCCGTGTACCAGGCTGGTGAGCTCGTAAGCCAGAATCTCCTTTGCCTTGTTTAACTGGCTGCCTTCCCACTTGTCCATCTCGTCGATCTGCTCTAAGGGCAGGAAGGTGAGCATCCGCAGGCATTTCAGCACGTCGGCATCCGCCACATTTCTCCAGTACTGGTAGAACTCGAAGGGAGAGGTCTTGTTGGGATCCAGCCAGACAGCTCCGGACTGAGTCTTGCCCATCTTCTTGCCCTCGGAATTCAGCAGCAGTGTGATGGTCATGGCGTGGGCGTCCTTGCCCAGCTTCCGGCGGATCAGCTCCGTACCGCCCAGCATGTTGCTCCACTGGTCGTCGCCTCCGAACTGCATGTTGCAGCCATATTTCTGGAACAGCATATAGAAATCGTAGCTCTGCATGATCATGTAGTTGAACTCCAGGAAACTTAATCCCTTCTCCATTCTCTGCTTGTAGCACTCCGCTCTCAGCATATTGTTGACGCTGAAGCAGGCGCCCACTTCCCGGAGAAGCTCAATATAGTTCAGCTTTGTCAGCCATTCCGCATTGTTGACCATAAGGGCCTTTCCCTCGGAAAAATCGATGAACCGGCTCATCTGTTTTTTGAAGCACTCGCAGTTGTGCTCGATGGTCTCCACCGTCATCATCTGTCTCATATCGCTGCGGCCGGAGGGATCGCCGATCATTCCGGTACCGCCGCCGATCAGGGCGATGGGGCGGTTGCCCGCCATCTGAAGCCGCTTCATCAGGCAAAGAGCCATGAAATGTCCCACATGAAGGCTGTCAGCCGTGGGATCGAAGCCAATGTAAAAGGTGGCTTCCCCGTTATTTACCATCTTTCTGATCTCTTCCTCGTTGGTCACCTGGGCAATCAGGCCTCTGGCCACTAACTCCTCATAAATCTGCATCGTTTTTCATTCTCCTTTTCTTTAATGGTGGAAAGCAGTTCCGTCTTTCCCCAGAACTTTAAAATGAATCCTGCCTCGCAGGATTCTCCGCCTGCGGCGGGGCGCTTCGGCGCCAGGTTTCTCTCCGCTCCAGTGCAATCTCCCGCCCGGAGCGTTATTATTTCACAGGAACGACAGTTCATGAAATAATAAAAGGCAGCTTCGTCCAAAAGGACGAGGCTGCCGCTCGCGTTACCACCTTTATTCACAGACGGCTCGCACCATCTGTCTCATGGAGTACTGTCATACTCCGGCGGAAATAACGTCCGCCGCCCCGTCGCCGCCTACTGAGATCTCCTGCCGCCGCGAAAATCCGCTGCCGCACATCCATCCGTTGGGGGCGCTGCTCCGGGAGGTATTCGTCTGCGGGGATGCGTGCGCCTCTCATCAGCCGGCTGCTCTCTGTACGCTCCGTTCCGAAAACTACTTGTTCCCTTCTACGCATTTGTTTATGAAATTGCCTGTATTATAAACGGTAACCGGATCTTTGTCAACACCTATTTTCCTGCTCCAGCCGTCAGGCTGTCTACGTCCTGGACTGGTACACCGTCAGCAGCAGCACCGTTCCCAGAATCATCAGAAAGCCCAGAATATCCATAGGAGTGAACGCGGTCTTCAGCCAGAAAAAGGAAATGATCACCGCCGACACCGGCTCCATGCTGGCAAACAGGCTTCCCTTAAAGGGTCCGATGATGGCCACCCCCGCCAGATACAGGCCGAAAGCTGCCGCAGTGCCGATGACGGTCACTCCCATCAGGGCCAGGACCGTCCCAGCATCCCAGATCACCTCGTAGCTCCAGGGTCTCACAGCCGCGCTCATGACCACGCCGGCCAGAAGCATGCCAAATCCCAGCACCTGGCACACGCCGTACCGCCTCATCAGATCTCCGGGAATCATATTGTAGAGAACCGCCCCGAAGGCCGCCAGAAGGCCGAAAAACAGGGCTTTCGGCGTCAGCGTCAGCTCCCGGAAGTTTCCGTGGGTACCCAGAATGAAGGTTCCCGCCAGGCACAGCACAATGGCGAGGGCCTCCACCTTCGAGGGCAGCCGCCTGTCCTGCACGCACAGAATCAGCAGAATAAATACGGGAAACATATATTGAAGCACTGTGGCCGTCCCCGCATTGGAGTACTGAATGGCTGCAAAATAAGGATACTGGGCCATGAGAATGCCGGCCAGGGCAAAGACCACCAGGTGGATTACATCCCTGCGGCTGCGAAATATCTTCAGATTTCCCTTCCCGCTGCGGATAAATCCCACCGCCATCAGCAGAACACCGGCTCCCAAAAGCCGCAGCGCCACCAGCCAGGCCGCCGTGGCTCCTTTCCCCTGAAATAAGTACTGTCCGCAGCAGCCGGAAAATCCCCAGCAGATTCCGCCTGCAATGGTCATCAGACTGCCAATTCTGTTTCTCTCCCCCTGATTCATCGGTGTGTTCCCTCTTTCATTTCCCTATTTTTTCCTACTCGTAAAAACTTTCAATCATGTCCAGGCCGATCTGCGTCTGGCTCTCATAGAACGCCTCCAGCTGCTCCTCATCCTCCGTGCCGTCGTCCTTAGCGCCCAGCATGACAAAGTACACATCATTGCCATAGCTCACCACCTGAGAAGCTTTATATTTGGCAAGGCTTGCCGGACTTTGGTCCGCGTTTCCAATCTGGCCGTCACGATAGGCATTCAGCAGCTGCTCCACAGTCTCCTCCTCTCCATCAGCGGCTCTCACCGCCAGGAACGTATCTGCATGGGAACCGCTGGTGCACATCTCTCCCGCGAACTCCTGGTAAAGGCCGGAGTCAATACCGAAGGTCTGCTCCAGAGCGGTCTCGTCAATGGCCGTATCCGGCAGATAGTCGCTTCCGTAAGCGCCCTTTACCTCCTCCAGCACCTCGTTCAAGTCCACCGTCCCGGAATCTTCCTGCTCTGTCTCCTCCTGGGTCTGAGCCTGTCCGGAAGTCTCTTCGGCTGCCTCTGTCCCGCTGCTGTTTCCGGAGGGGCTGCAGGCCGCCAGATTCATCATCAGAGCCGCGCCGATGACGGCACATACTGTATATATGGATTTTCTCATAATGTTTTCCTCCTTGCTCACTTCATGATTTTATATTATAATGGACATTTGAGAGCCGGTCAATTTACGAATTGCTTACTTTTCGCGAAAGAATTACCAGGACCGGCAAACGGAGGAATACCAATGAGTTTTGAATTTGTACAGAAGCTGCCCACTCCGGCGGAGATCAAGGAGTTATTTCCCCTCCCCGTCCACCTGGCAGCGATAAAAGCAGAAAAAGACAAGGAGATTCGGAAGATTTTCACCGGAGAAAGCGATAAATTTCTGGTGATCATCGGTCCCTGCTCCGCAGACAACGGGGACGCCGTTCTGGACTATGCCACCCGGCTGGCCAGAGTGCAGGAAAAGGTGGCGGACCGCCTGCTGCTCATTCCCAGAGTGTATACCAACAAGCCCCGGACCAACGGCCTGGGCTATAAGGGAATGCTTCATCAGCCTGACCCGGAAAAGCAGCCCAGCGTCTCTGAGGGACTCCACGCCATCCGTCATCTCCACATGAAAGTGCTGGCGGAGACAGGATTTTCCACCGCCGACGAGATGCTCTACCCGGAAAATGTCAGCTATCTCAACGATATTATGTCCTACATCGCCGTGGGAGCCCGCTCTGTGGAAAATCAGCAGCACCGCCTGGTGAGCAGCGGCTGCGACGTGCCTGTGGGAATGAAAAATCCCACCAGCGGCGACTTATCCGTCATGCTCAACGCTGTGGTGGCCGCCCAGACCGGTCATGAGTTTATCATGAGAGAGTGGGAAGTGAAGACCCACGGCAATCCCCTGACCCACACCATCCTGCGGGGAGCTGTGAGCAAGCATGGCCAGTGCCTGCCCAACTACCACTACGAAGACCTGATCCTGCTGTACCGCCTCTATCAGGAGCGGGATGTACAGAACCGGGCCTGCATCGTGGACGCCAACCATTCCAATTCCAACAAGCAGTACATGGAGCAGGTCCGCATTGTAAAGGAAGTTCTCCACAGCCGCCGTCATTCCGATCAGATCCGTGAGATGGTAAAAGGCCTGATGATCGAGAGCTACATTGAACCCGGCTCCCAGAAGATCGGAGAACACTGCTACGGCAAATCCATCACCGATCCCTGCCTGGGCTGGGAGGATTCCGAGCGCCTGCTGTACGAGATTGCGGAGGGGCTGGATTAATCACGACATGCAAAAAGGCGGATCTCTCCGCCTTTTTATTTTACACTTCCGGTCTCTCCACCTTCACAAGAGAAAATTTTCCATCCTCATAATCATAGATAAAAATACAGCAGTTGGTAAATCCTTTCTTCAGCTCTTCCGACGGATCCTGCACGCCTTTTAAAAAGTTGAAGCAGGCTCCCCCGTGGGAAACGGCCAGCACGCTGTAATGGTCCCCTTTTTCCATGATCTCCGTCAGAGTCTCCGTCATCCGGTCTCTCACCTGGTCCGTGGACTCCCCGCCGAACTGGAGGTAATAGGTCACCGCCCTCTCAGGATCCTTGCAGGCCAGCCGCTCGCTCTCCGCCTCCAGCTGCCCATAAAATACTTCCTTCAGCCCCTTCAGCCTGGTATATGGCATATCTGTAACCAGCTCCAGGGTGTCGCAGCAGCGTTCACTGGTGGAACTGTAGGCGTGGTCAAACTGGATCCCCTGATCCTTAAAATACTGTGCCGCAGCCAGTGCCTGCCGTTTTCCCAGCTCTGTCAGGGGGGAATCGCACCATCCCTGAATCCGTTTCTGTTCATTAAACATCGTCTGTCCGTGGCGCATCAGATACAGTCGTTTTTTCACTTTTCTCTCTCCTGTCATGTTGTTATCATTTTCTATTCTATCACACTCTCCCGCAGATTTCTTGCTTTTTCCCCGGGAAACGGCTATATTATAACCATTCAGTCAAAGGCGCTGCCCTTTTGGCCCAGCGCAAAAAGGAGGAATTCTCATGATTCGTGCCGCTGTACCCGCCGACGCGTCCCGTCTGGCGGAAATTCAGATCTTTGCCAAGCGGACCGCCTTCCGCCCCATTTTCCAGAATGATTACGTCTCCTTTCAGGAAATGCAGGTCCTGGATCTGGCCCTGCGCTACCGGGACGAGCCGGATATGCTGAAAGACGTGTTTGTGTGGGATGACGGAATTGTAAAAGCCATGACCAAATGGGACAAAAGCAGGACGTCCGGTCTTCACTGGGAGTTAAAGGAATTGTATGTGGACCCGTTTTTCCAGCATCAGGGACTGGGACAGGCCCTGATCCGCGAATTTCTGTCGTCGGCCGTCCAGGCCGGTATGAAAACCGCCTCCCTTTGGGTCCTGGAGAAAAATCTGTCCGCCAGAGATCTGTACGGCCGTTTCGGCTTCGTCCCCAACGGGGTCCGGAAGCTGCAGGAGGGAACTTCGGAATATCTGCTGGAGTACTGGAAAACGCTCTGACCGCTCGGTTCTTTCACAGTAAAACAGGAGAAGGAATGACTCGGGCGAGCCACTCCTTCCCCTGTTTTTACAGCTATTATCTGTTCATCATATACTCAATCTCACTGAACACAAATTCTCTTCCCGCAGCCCATTCATCTCCCAGGCATCTGTTCAGAAATCCGTGTTTGCTGTTTTTAAATCTCTGCACCACTACCCGGGAACCGGAAGCCTGAGCCACCTTTTTGGCGAACTCTTCCGCGTCGGGAGCTAAAGGATCCAGTCCTCCCTGCCGTCAGGTAATAGGCGCCGGGTTGAAGATGCACAGGTCGTTGTGAAGTTTGTATTTCTCCGCAAAGCTCTGCTTTCTTCCGCTGGCCACGTCGATGATCTCCTGGAACAGCTGGGTTCCGATCTCCGGAATGGTGGCGTCTCCTGTGGCGATGGGACCCGCATTGACATCAATCAGGTCCGGCCACTGCTCCTTCATGTCGTTTCTGGAGCAGACCTTGATCACCGGAGCGATGGCCAGGCCGTAGGGCGTGCCCCGTCCCGTCATAAATACCTGCAGACCGATGCCGGATGCCAGCTGGCAGGGGCCGCAGACGATATCGCTGGCAGGTGTTGCCGCATAAATCAGTCCGTGCTTTGTGGGCTTCTCTCCGGGAGAGAGCACCTCCACAATGGGAGAGGTTCCCGATTTTGCGATGGAACCCATGGCCTTCTCCACGATATTGGCCAGACCGCCTTTCTTATTGCCGGGAGTGGGGTTGGCGCTGCGGTCCACCTGGCCGTTTAACAGGTAGTTGTCATACCATTTCATCTCCGCAGCCAGCTTCTTTTCCACTTCCTCGCTGACGCACCGGTGGGCCAGAAGATAGACTCCGTCACGCACCTCCGTCACCTCGGAGAACATAACGGTTGCTCCACCCTTCACCAGCATATCCGCCGCATAACCCGCAGACGGATTGGCAGTCACGCCGGAGAAAGCGTCGCTGCCGCCGCACTGCATGCCTACCAGAAGATCTGACAGGGGCAGGGTCTCCCGCTTTCTCTCGTTTAAAATCTTTAACTTCTTGTCCGCCATCTCCATGAGAGCGTCGATCATGGCGTCAAAGCCTTTCTCCTCCTGGAGCACGATCACGTTCTCCGGGCTGATGTCTGCCTCGTCAATGAGCATGTCTACAGTCAGCTTCTCGCAGCCTAAGGACACCACCATCAGCTGTCCGCCGAAATTGGGATGTTTTGCCAGATTGCGGAGAATGCGGATGGGCACCTTTGCCTCCGGGGCATTGATGGCCACGCCGCAGCCGTAGGGGTGGTTCACCGGGACGATGTCATCCACATTGGGATATTTGGGGAGAAGTTCTTTCTTCATCTTTTCCACAGCCACGTTCAGCACGCCGGTCACGCACTGAACGGTAGTGCTGATTCCCAGAATATTTCTGGTTCCGGCAGGACCTCCCCAGGGATTGCGGTATCCCTCCCAGGTCTTCACCGGCGGTTCCGGCAGGTCCGTCACGATGTTGGTGCCGTACTCCATATTGTCCACGTCGGGAGGCATGGGGAGTTCCAGCATATGCTCGTTGATCCAGCTTCCTTTCTTGATATCGTCGATGGCATAGCCCAGCACCACTCCGTAGCGGATAATCGCGCCGCCCTTCGGAATGTCTTCCAGGGCGATCTTATGGGCCTGGGGGATATCCTGGGCCGCCACAATGCCTTCCATCACTTCTGTCCCCGCCTTGATCTCGTTGACAGCGATGGCCACATTGTCCTGATCTTTAATTTTGATGTACAGTGGAGCGCTCATGTCTCTTCCTTTCCGAATGATACATTCTTTTTTATTCCCTCATGGCCGGAAAATGCCTTTTCCAGCAGGTTAATTTTATTATACTCTCAAAGGTTCTATAAGTAAAATTATTAAAAGTTTTTTTTCTCTTAATTATTTTAATAATTATCCCTTGTACTGCAGAAAGCCCGGCTGTCACCAGCCGGGCTTTCCGCAACGTGTCTATTCGGTTTGGTTATGAAAAATGTCAATATTCAGACTGGATTATCTCACCAGGCAGGGTCTCTTCGGATCAAACTTCCATCCGGGGATCAGATACTGCATTCCCACAGAATCGTCACGGCCGCCCAGGCAGTTGTCCAGGTACAGCTGATGAGCCTTCTTCACCTGCTCCATATCCACCTCAATGCCAAGGCCGGGCTTCTTGGGAACTTCCACGCAGCCGTCCACAATCTGCAGCGGCTCCTTGGTCAGTCTCTCCAGTCCCTCCTGCCAGATCCAATGGGTATCCAGCGCGTTGTACTCGCCGGGAACGGCAGCACCTACCTGGGTGAACATAGCCAGGGAGATGTCAAAGTGGTTGTTGGAGTGGGAACCCCAGGTATATCCGAAATCATGGCACATCTGAGCCACTCTCACGGAACCGCTCATGGTCCAGAAATGGGGATCAGCCAGAATAATATCCACAGCCTGAGACTCCAGGGCATGTCCCACCTCTCTCCAGTCGGTGGCAATCATGTTGGTAGCGGTGGGGAATCCGGTGCGGCGGCGGAACTCGCTCATGATCTCTCTTCCAGAGTACACGCCCTCAGCTCCGCAGGGATCCTCACAGTAGGTCAGAATGCCCTTCATGCCTTTCACATACTCGCAGGCCTGCTCCAGGGTCCATCCGCCATTGGGATCCAGATCGATTCTGGCATCGGGGAAAGCTTTCTTCAGCTCCCGGATCACGTCCATCTCCTGATCTCCCGGAAGCACGCCGCCCTTTAACTTAAAGTCCTGGAAACCGTATTTCTCGTGAGTTGCCTTTGCGAAAGCCACGATCTTGTCCGCGGTCAGAGCCTCCTCATGGCGGATCCGATACCACTCGCAGTCAGAATCCGGCTCGGAATCGTAGGGAAGATCCGTCTTATTTCTGTCGCCCACAAAGAACAGATATCCCAGCATCCGCACCTTGTCTCTCTGCTGTCCGTCTCCCAGAAGGGCACATACCGGAACTCCCAGATATTTGCCCATAAGATCCAGGCAGGGAGCCTCAATAGCGGTGAGCACATGAACACCGGTACGCAGGTCAAAGGTCTGATTGCCTCTTACGTCCACTTCTCCCTTGCTGTCCAGATGAGCTTTTACCTTCAGCAGAGTGTTCTTGTACTCTGCCAGTCTGGTGCCTTCCACAATCGGAATGCACTCCTCCAGCGCGGAGGTGATCTTAGTTCCACCGGGAACCTCACCTACGCCCATTTCGCCGTTGTCCGCGTGAAGAATCACGATATTTCTGGTAAAAAACGGAGAATGCGCGCCGCTTAAATTCAGCTCCATGCAGTCTTTTCCGGCTACCGGATACACTTCCATTTTGGTAATGATTGGTGATGCCATAAAACTTTTACCTTCCTCTCCTGAGATTTGAGTGAATTATAACATTTGAGCGGGCCCTGCTGCAGGCCTTATCCGCTCCGTACTGAGTTGTTGCCTTTATTATATTCCAGGCCTATGACTTAGTCAAATTAATTTAAATTCTATTTAAACTTAATAAAATTTATACCCTGTCCTTCAGTCACCACCTCCGTCCAGCAGCGTATCCAGCACTCCCCGAATGCTCTTCTCCTTCACCGGAAGAGTCAGCTCCGGCTCCTGAATATACTCCAGATAATGGGCATCCGAATTGCTGACAATCCGGCATCTCTCCAGATAGGGGTGATCCCGCTTCAGCTGGTGGAGCAGCGCCAGATTTTTCACCTCCGCCGCCGCAAACCGGCTGTCCGGCGGAATCATGCCCAGGTTGGAAATCAGGCTGTTGGCCGTCTTGTCGATGTGGGCGGGAAACATCACTCCGTCCCGCTCCCTCACCAGTTCCCACAGCCCGTCAAAGGAGATGGCGCAGGCGTTGATGAGCAGATAGGGTTCTTCCCCGCAGATTCTGTCCTCACAGTCATAGATCTGCTGGTCCCCGAAAATATCCGGCCGGTTCCTTATGGGCGGCAGGGCGTCGTGGACCAATCGGTCAAAATCCATGGCCTCCGACAGACCGGGAAAGAGACAGACGGCATGGATTTCCTCCGCCGTACAGATCTCCATGCCGGGAATCACCAGCACCCCGTACTCCGCCCCCGCCGCCATGGCTGCCTCACAGTTTTTACAGGAATTGTGGTCTGTCACCGCGATCACATCCAGCCCCTTCACCGCCGCCATTCCCGCGATGTTGGCCGGGGTCATATCCCCGTCCCCGCAGGGAGACAGACAGGAATGGATATGCAGATCATAGTATAGTTCCACGTTTTCCCCTCCTCTCAGAGTCCCCCGTCCCCGGAAATCATCCGGTAAATCTCAAGGGCGGTGTCAAACACCGGCTCCTCCGACGCGAAAACTGTAATTCCCTGCTCCTCCGCCTTTTTCACCGAGGCCCCGTCCAGCTCCATTCCCTCCGCCAGGATCACGCAGGCCGCGTCCGCCAGGGACGCCACCGCCAGGGTATTCATATTTCCCATCACCGTCACCCAGGCGCAGCCGGCGGGGGCCCGCCCCATGGCAATGCTCAGCAGATCGCAGCAGAACACTTTCCCGATGCTCCGCTCCGCCCCGTCCCCCAGGTTCACCACCCGGTATTTCTTCGTGTCCGCCAGTTCTCTCACCGTCATACTTATCTCTTCTCCTCATCCAGCTTGGCCATATCGTCGGAAATCTTCTGTATGTACTCCTTTAACAGCCGCAGAGTCTCCCGTCCGTCCTTTTCGCCGGCGGCCATATCGTCCGCCAGGTGGGACACCTCCGAGGACAGCTTGTGCAGGCTCTCCCTCAGGTAATAAACGCAGTCTTCCTCCCTGGCCTCCCCCCGCACAATATCCTCCGCCAGCGCCTTGCAGGTGGGAGCGCCGCAGGATCCGCAGTCCAATCCCGGCAGTTTTTTTAACAGCCGCTCCGCCTGGTTCAGCCGGGCAAAGCTCTCCATCATGTTGTGGCCCAGGGAAAATACCGGCTCGTAGTCCACTTCCTTCGTCCAGGCCATGCAGTCCTCGGCGTGCTCCCCGTCCATGTGGCTTCTGGCCACAGGCATGTACCGGCGCAGCCGTTTCAGCTTCACCTCCGCCACGTAGGGATTTTCCACCGTCAGCACTCCGCCCACGCAGCCCCCGCTGCAGGCGTCCAGCTCCACAAATTTCAAATTGGAAAATTTCTGGTCCTCCAGATCCTCCAGTACCCGGATCACATTCTCAATGCCGTCCGCCGCCAGATAGCTCTCCGTAAACAGGCCGCCGGCCTCCCCGCCGCTCCGACCCCAGTTGACGCCGATCTTTCCGGATGTCCCGATCTCCGCCGGATCCGGTCCCACCGCCTTCATATAAGACAGAAGAATGGGATACACGTCCTTGATGGCCAGCACCCGGTCGATCTGACTCTTCTCCGTACCCAGGGGCGCCTTCGCGTACGTCACCTTGGACGGACAGGGGGAAATAAAGCAGATGCCGATGTCCTCCCTGGGCAGGCCCGTTTTCGCCATGGCCTTTTTCGCCGCCAGACAGGCTGCCACCTCCACTGGAGGATTTAAGGGCAGCAGATGGGGAATCAGATTGGGAAAGCGAACCCGGATCAGCCGCACCACCGACGGGCAGGCCGTGCTGATCATGGGAAGATTTTCCTGATGCTCCTCCAGATAGGCCCTGGTGGCCTCGCTCACCAGCTCCGCCGCCGCTCCCACCTCCATCACGTCGTCAAAGCCCATGAGCAGCAGAGCGTTCAGCACGATATTCACATCCTCCAGATTGTTGAACTGGCCGTAAAGGGAAGGGGCCGGCAGAGCCACTGTATATTTGTAGGACTTGATCACATCCAGCTTGTCATAGGTCGCCTGCTTGGCGTGATGGGGACAGACCCGGATACACTCCCCGCAGTCGATGCAGAATTTGCTGTTGATCCTCGCTTTTCCGTTTCTCACCCGGATGGCCTGAGTGGGGCAGCGCTTGATACAGTTGATGCAGCCCCTGCACAGGGATTCCTCCAGGCGTACGGAATGATAAAATTTATCCATTACAGATTCACCACCATTGTGATCGTCGTGCCCACGCCGACGGTCGTATCAATCTTCATATCGTCCGTGTACTTTTTCATGTTGGGCAGACCCATGCCCGCCCCGAACCCCAGGGAGCGGATGGCGTCCGGAGCGGTGGAATATCCCGCCTGCATAGCCAGTTCCACATCCGGGATTCCAGGCCCCACGTCCGCCAGCACCATGGTGATCTTTTCCGGGGTGATGGTGACGGTGATCTCCCCGCCTCTCGCGTGGATCACCATATTGATCTCCCCCTCGTACATGGCGATAGCCACCTTCCGCACCGCGTCCGGAGGCACTCCCATCTGTTTTAACTTGCTCTTCACGTCGCTGCTGGCCTCCCCCGCCCTGGTGAAATCGTCGGGGGAAACCTCATATTTCAACACGATCGCCTCATCCATCAGATCGCACCTCCCCGCAGCCCGGCCTCATAGAGCAGGCCGCAGGCCGTAAACATCCGGTGCCCCGTCTCCAGCACCACCAGATCCCGCTCCCTGGCCATATCCAGGAGCTTCTCGTCGGCTTTCTTCCCCCTGATAAATATAATGCAGACAATGTCCAGCATCTCCGCCGTCCTCACCACCTGGGGATTTACCAGGCCGGTGAGCAGCACCCCGTGATCCTTGGAAAAAGCCAGCACGTCACTCATCATATCAGAACCGCAGGCTGTCCTCACCTCCCGGTCCAGGTGTTCTTTTCCCACCAGCACCCTGGCTCCCAGCACTGCGCGAACATCTTCCACCGTCATCGCCAATCCATCCTTTCCTGTTACAGGCAGAGTCTTCTCCGCCCTGCCAAAATGCCTCATTGTTAGATCTAGGATACCATCGGCTTTGTCAATTATCAACAGAAAAAATTTGTTATTTTTCTATCATATCCGTTTTTTTCAGTAGATTTTTACATTTGTTTGTGCTACTATACGATTATGTACTGCATAATGCGAAGACTGAATGAGGAGGTTCAAAAATGGCTTGCAAACACACATCGGTTCCATTTTCCGGGACCAAAGAGCAGGAGATGGAACTTAAAACCGCCATCGCCCAGCTCAAGGACACCAAGGGATGTCTGATGCCGATCATGCAGAAAGCGCAGGAGATCTACGGTTATCTTCCCATCGAAGTACAGACCATGATTTCCGATGAGACCGGCATTCCTCTGGAAAAAATCTACGGGGTGTCCACATTCTACTCTCAATTCGCCCTCCAGCCAAAAGGGAAATATCAGATCTCCGTATGTCTCGGCACAGCCTGCTATGTGAAGGGATCCGGAGATATCTTTAAAAAACTGGAAGAAATCCTTGGAATTACCAATGGACAGTGTACGCCTGACGGAAAGTTTTCCCTGGATTCCTGCCGATGCGTCGGCGCCTGCGGTCTTGCCCCTGTCATGATGATCAATGAAGAGGTGTACGGACGGCTGACTCCCGACCAGATCCCGGCCATTCTGGCCAAATACCAGTAGACCTATGATGACGGAAATTTCTTTAAATATTCTGGACGTAGCGGAAAATTCCACGCGGGCGGGAGCATCCCTCGTATCCATCACCGTGTCCGCGGACACGAAAGCAGACCGGCTCACGGTGGTGATCGAAGACGACGGCTGCGGTATGACCGAAGAACAGCTGGCCCGGGTGACCGATCCCTTTTTCACCACGAGAACCACGAGAAAAGTGGGACTGGGCGTCCCCTTTTTCAAGGAAGCGGCGGAACTTACGGGCGGCAGCTTTGCCATCCAGTCGAAACCTGGAAAAGGAACCTCGGTGACGGCGGTATTTGTCCTCTCCAGCATCGACCGGATGCCTCTGGGAGACATCTCTGCCACCATTCACAACCTGGTGGTCTACCACCCCGGGACGGATTTCTGCTACACCTACGAATATGACGGGAAGTCTTTCACCCTGGATACGAGACAGTTCCGGGAAATTCTGGGAGACATCCCCTTCGACGCCCCGGAGGTGTCGTCCTACATCATGGACTATCTGACGGAAAACAAACTGGAAACTGACGGCGGGGCAAGCCTGTAGGCTTGCCGGATAGGAGGAACGACTATGAAATCTCTTGAAGAGCTGAGAGCAATCCGCGCGAAAATGCAGAATCAGGTGAGCATGAGAGCGGAAGATCATACACATACACGGGTTGTGGTGGGAATGGCCACCTGCGGCATTGCCAGCGGAGCCCGTCCCGTACTCAACACCCTTTCCAATCTGGTTCAGGAGAGGGGACTGACGGACCGGATCTCCGTCACCCAGACCGGCTGCATCGGCTTATGCCAGTATGAGCCCATCGTGGAAGTGATGGAACCGGGGAAACCCAAAGTGACCTATATCAAAATGAATCCCCAGAAGGCGGCCGAAGTGGTGGACCGCCACCTGGTGGGAGGCCATGTGATTGAAGAATACACCCTGGCTTCCGCAGATATTAAATAAGGAGGAAAACTGCTATGTATCGTTCGCATGTACTGGTCTGCGGAGGAACGGGCTGTACCTCCTCCGGAAGCCACAAAATTATGGAAAAACTGAAAGAAGAGCTGGCTAAACAGGGCCTTACCGACGAGGTGGCCGTTGTGCAGACCGGCTGCCACGGCCTCTGTGCCCTGGGTCCCATTATGATCGTCTATCCGGACGCCGCCTTCTACTCCATGGTAAAGGAGGAGGACATTCCGGAGATCGTGTCTGAGCATCTGCTGAAAGGCCGTGTGGTAAAACGGCTTCTGTACCAGGAGACGGTAACCCCCGCTGGAGTCAAAGCTCTGATCGACACGGATTTTTATAAGAAACAGCACCGCATCGCTCTGCGCAACTGCGGCATCATCAACCCCGAATCCATCGAAGAATACATCGGAACCGGCGGCTATGAGGCCCTGGGCAAGGTTCTGACGGAGATGACTCCCGACGACGTGATCCAGACTCTGATGGACAGCGGCCTTCGGGGCAGAGGCGGCGGCGGATTCCCCACCGGCCTGAAGTGGAAGCTGGCCAAACAGAACGATGCCGACCAGAAATACGTCTGCTGCAACGCTGACGAGGGCGACCCCGGCGCGTTCATGGACCGCTCCATCCTGGAAGGCGATCCCCACGCAGTGCTGGAGGCCATGGCCATCGCCGGCTATGCCATCGGGGCCAGCCAGGGATATATTTACGTCCGGGCCGAGTACCCCATCGCCGTGGAGCGTCTGAAGATCGCCATCCAACAGGCCAGAGAGATGGAACTTCTGGGCAAGGACATCTTCGGCACCGGCTTTGACTTTGACATCGACCTGCGTCTGGGAGCAGGAGCTTTCGTCTGCGGCGAGGAGACCGCCCTTATGACCTCCATCGAGGGAAACCGGGGCGAGCCGAAGCCCAGACCGCCCTACCCGGCACAGAAGGGCCTGTTCGGCAAACCCACCATTTTAAATAACGTGGAGACCTACGCCAACATTCCCCAGATCATCCTAAACGGACCGGAGTGGTTCGCCTCCATGGGCACGGAGAAATCCAAGGGCACGAAGGTGTTCGCCCTGGGCGGCAAGATCCACAATACCGGACTGGTGGAGATCCCCATGGGAACCACCCTGCGGGAGGTCATCGAGGAAATCGGCGGCGGCATCCCCGGCGGCAAGAAATTCAAGGCGGCCCAGACCGGCGGTCCCTCCGGCGGCTGTATCCCCGCTGAACACTTCGACATTCCCATCGACTATGACAACCTGATCTCCATCGGATCCATGATGGGTTCCGGCGGACTGATCGTCATGGACGAGACTGACTGTATGGTGGACATCGCCAAATTCTTCCTGGAGTTCACTGTGGAGGAATCCTGCGGCAAGTGTACTCCCTGCCGTGTGGGAACGAAGCGCATGCTGGAGATCCTGACCAAGATCACCAAGGGCCAGGCCACCATGGAAGACCTGGATAAGCTGGAGGAGCTCTGCTATTATGTGAAGGAGAACTCTGCCTGCGGCCTGGGACAGACGGCTCCCAACCCGGTTCTGTCCACGCTCCGCTATTTCCGGGACGAGTACGAGGCCCATATTAAGGAGAAGAGATGCCCCGCAGGCGTCTGCAAGGCCCTTCTCTCCTACCATATTGATCCTGACAAGTGCCGCGGCTGTACTCTGTGCGCCCGCAACTGTCCGAACAACGCCATCTCCGGCACCGTGAGAAATCCGCACGTCATCGACCAGGATAAGTGCATCAAGTGCGGCGCCTGCATGGAGAAATGTAAGTTCGGCGCAATCTACAAACAGTAATGGAGGGGATCACTATGGAGAATATCACAATCAAAATCAACGGCATGGAAGTCAGTGCTCCCAAAGGCTCTACCATTTTGGAGGCCGCCAGACTGGCGCACATTGAGATTCCCACGCTGTGCTACTTAAAAGAAATCAATGAGATCGGCGCCTGCCGGATGTGCGTGGTAGAGGTCAAGGGGGCAAAGAGCCTGGTGGTCTCCTGCGTATATCCCATCAATGAGGGCATGGAAGTCTGGACCAACACTCCGAAGGTCATGGAATCCAGGAAAAAGACCCTTCAGCTTCTGCTCTCCAACCACAACCGCAGCTGTCTTTCCTGTGTCAGAAGCGGAAACTGCGAACTGCAGCAGCTGTGCAAAGAGCTGGGCGTCACTGACGAAGACTACTACGACGGAGAAAAGACCCCGTCAGAAATCGATGACAGCGCTCCCCACATGATCCGGGACAACAGCAAGTGCATTCTCTGCCGCCGCTGCGTGGCCGTCTGCGAGAAGATCCAGGGCATCGGTGTCATCGGAGCCAACATGAGAGGTTTTGCCACCTTCATCGGCTCTCCCTTCGGCATGGGCCTGGGAGAGACCAGCTGTGTATCCTGCGGCCAGTGTATCGCTGTCTGCCCCACCGGCGCCCTCTATGAGAAAGACTGCACCGATGAGGTTTTGGCTGCCATCGCGGATCCCGCAAAGCATGTGATCGTTCAGACCGCTCCCTCTGTGCGTGCGGCCCTGGGCGAGGAGTTCGGCTACCCCATCGGCACCAATGTGGAAGGCAAGATGGTGGCTGCCTTAAGACGGATCGGCTTTGACAAAGTATTTGACACCGACTTCGCCGCGGATCTGACCATTGTGGAGGAAGCCCACGAGTTTGTGGAGCGGGTGAAAAATGGCGGCGTTCTGCCCATGATCACCTCCTGTTCCCCCGGCTGGGTGAAATACTGCGAGCACTATTTCCCGGATATGACGGAAAATCTGTCCTCCTGCAAGTCTCCCCAGCAGATGTTTGGCGCCATCGCCAAATCCTACTACGCGGAGAAAGCGGGAATTGACCCGAAAGACATCGTGTCCGTGTCCGTCATGCCCTGCACCGCCAAGAAGTTTGAGATCGGCCGTCCCGACGAGGACGCCAACGGCGTGCCGGATGTGGACTATTCCATGACCACCAGAGAGCTGGCCAGACTGATCCGCAAATGCGGCCTGAAGTTCCAGAACCTGCCGGATGAGGATTTTGACGCTCCTCTGGGCTTAAGCACCGGCGCCGGCACTATTTTCGGTGCCACCGGCGGCGTTATGGAGGCAGCTCTGCGGACTGCTGTGGAGACACTCACCGGCCAGGAGCTTGAGAGCGTGGACTTTACCGAGGTCCGCGGCACCAAAGGCATCAAGGAAGCCACCTACCACGTGGCGGGAATGGATGTGAATGTGGCTGTAGCCTCCGGCCTCAGCAACGCCAGAGAGCTGCTGAACCGGGTGAAAAACGGAGAGGCCCACTATCACTTTATTGAGATCATGGGCTGTCCCGGCGGCTGCGTCAACGGAGGCGGCCAGCCTCAGCAGCCTGGCTGGGTCCGCAACACCGTGGATATCCGCGGGCTCCGGGCAAAGGTTCTCTACGACGACGACAAGGCGGACACCATCCGCAAATCCCACGAGAATCCGGCCATTAAGGAGCTGTATGCCACCTATCTGGGAGAGCCGGGAAGCGAGAAGGCCCACCACCTCCTTCACACCACCTATATTAAGAGAAAAATCAACGAAATCTGATTCTTCAAGTATTCAGAAATCTTTCAATGCCGGGGAGCTGCTCCCCGGCATTTCTTGCTTTTTTCCCATCCTTTGGGTATAATCAACTCATTCTGACCGGAAATTCCGGTTCTCATTGCAGCCAGTCAACCGTTTTCCCCTAAAGGAGGCATGCCTGTGAATCTGATTCTTCTTCTCTGCGCGGTGATTATGATCGCCTGCATCGCCGGAAATAAACTGTCCGGCCGCCTGGGTATTCCCACTCTGCTCCTGTTCATCGCCCTCGGAATGCTGTTCGGCTCCGACGGAATCTTCCGGATCCAGTTCGAGGACTACGCGTTCTCGGAAAAGGTCTGCTCCGCCGCCCTGATTATCATCATGTTCTACGGCGGCTTCGGCACCAAATGGAGCACCGCAAAGCCGGTGGCTGTCCAGTCTGTCCTTCTCAGTACCCTGGGGGTACTGATCACCGCCGGGCTCACCGGGCTGTTCTGTCATTTCGTTCTGGGCGTCAGCCTGCTGGAAGGAATGCTCATCGGCTCTGTGCTGGGTTCCACGGACGCCGCGTCCGTATTTTCCATCCTCCGCTCCCAGCGCCTGAATTTAAAATACGGCACAGCTCCCATGCTGGAAATTGAGAGCGGAAGCAACGATCCCTGCGCCTACATGCTGACAGTGACCATTCTGTCCGCCATGGGCAGCTCCGTGTCCGCTGGCAGCATCGCATGGTCTGTTTTCGCCCAGCTTCTGTTCGGCATCGGCGGCGGCATTCTGGCGGCTTACGCCGCCGGCTGGGTTCTGCGCAGCACCAATCTGAGCTCCGACGGGTTTGAATCCATCTTTCTCGTGGCGGTGGCCCTGGCCTCCTACGCCCTTCCCGCTCTTCTGGGCGGCAACGGGTATTTAAGCGCCTACATCGCCGGCATCCTTCTGGGAAATCAGGAGATTCCCGGAAAAAAGAGCCTGGTCAATTTCTTCGACGCCTTCAACGGGATGATGCAGATGCTGATTTTTTTCCTGCTGGGTCTTTTAGTATCCCCCTCCCAGCTTCATCAGGTATTTCTGCCCGCCGTCCTCATCGCCCTGTTTCTCACGGTGATCGCCCGGCCGGCAACTGTGGCTCTCCTTCTCACCCCCTTTAAGGCTCCCCTGAACCAGCAGATGATTGTCTCCTGGGCAGGACTTCGGGGCGCCGCATCCATTGTGTTTTCCATCACTGCCGCCGTGTCCCCGGAGTACGGAAAAGAGTCCATTTTTCAGATCGTGTTCTGCGTCGTCCTTCTGTCCCTCCTGTTTCAGGGCACCCTGCTGCCCTTGGCATCCCGGAAGCTGGACATGATCGATGACAGTGAGAACGTGCTGAAGACCTTCAACGATTACTCAGAGGAGAGCAGCATCCGTTTTATCCAGCTGGAGATCGGGGAAGGCCACCCCTGGAGCGGCAGCCGGATCCGGGACATCGCGTCCATCCCCGGCACCCTCATTGCCGCCGTGATCCGAAACGGCTCCGCCATTATCCCCAAGGGAGATACTCTGCTGGAGGCAGGGGACTCGGTCATCATCGGCGGAGAGGAGTACCGGGACCAGGACGGAATCGAGCTGACAGAGCTCCACGTGGGCCCGGACAGCCGTCTGGCTGGGAAGAAGCTGAAAGCCGCCGATCTCCGCCGGGACTCCCTCATCGTTCTCATTCAGCGGGACGGCTCCGACATCATCCCCGACGGGGACACGGTGATCGAGAGCGGAGATCTGCTGGTGCTCTTCACCAAGCGGAGACCGGAAGCCGCTGCCAGGTAACAGACGGCACACCGTATTTTCTCCTTTGCAGTATTTATTAGTATTTTTAATAAGTAAATTCTATTGTTATACAATACTAATATGTGGTACTATGGTATCGAACTTATGTTAATTTTAATCTTGTCATATAAAGGAGAGTTTACTCATGGGCGGAATCTTTGGCGTCGTATCAAAATCCAACTGCACACTGGACCTGTTCTTCGGAATTGACTACCACTCCCACCTGGGAACCCGGCGGGGCGGCATGGCGGTCTACGGAAAGGACGGATTCCACCGTGCCATCCACAACATTGAGAATTCCCCGTTTCGGACGAAATTTGAAAATGATCTGGACGA
This sequence comes from Candidatus Lachnoclostridium avicola, assembly GCA_019114465.1. Lineage (GTDB taxonomy): Bacteria > Bacillota > Clostridia > Lachnospirales > Lachnospiraceae > Lachnoclostridium_A > Lachnoclostridium_A avicola. Next base: position 12,053 of record DXFM01000045.1, on the reverse strand, counting down.
GCTGGAAGGCAATCTGGGCATCGGCTGCATCTCAGACACCGACCCCCAGCCCCTTCTGATCCACTCCCACCTGGGAAGCTACGCCATCACCACTGTGGGCCATATTTCCAACGCCCAGGAACTGATCGATGAGGCGTTTCAGAGCGGCCACATCCACTTTATGGAGATGAGCGGCGGCCGAATCAACTCCACCGAGCTGGTGGCAGCCCTGATCAACCAGCAGGCCACCTTAAAAGACGGCCTCCTCTACGCCCAGGAAAAGATCAAAGGATCCATGTCCATTCTGATCCTCACCCCGGAAGGCATCTACGCCTCCAGGGACCGGATGGGACGGACTCCCATTACCATCGGACAGAAGGCAGACGCTTTCTGCGTATCCTTTGAAAACTTTGCCTACTTAAATCTGGGCTACTCCCACTATTCCGAGCTGGGCCCCGGCGAGATCGATTTCCTCACGCCGGAAAGCGTGGAGGTGATCAGCGCTCCCAGAAAAGAGATGAAGATCTGCTCCTTCCTGTGGACCTACTACGGCTATCCCACCTCCAGCTATGAGGGGGTAAATGTGGAGCAGATGCGCTACAACTGCGGACGGCTGCTGGCCAAGAGAGACGAGGGCGTCACCGCCGACAGCGTGGCCGGGGTCCCCGATTCGGGAACGGCCCACGCCGTGGGATATGCCAATGAGTCCGGCATCCCCTTCTCCCGCCCCTTTATCAAATACACCCCCACCTGGCCCCGGTCCTTTATGCCCCAGCATCAGAACCAGAGAAATCTCATCGCAAAGATGAAGCTGATCCCTGTGGACTGCCTGATCCGGGATAAAAAGCTGCTGCTCATCGACGACTCCATCGTCCGGGGCACCCAGCTGGGAGAGACCACAGAGTTTCTGTATAAGAGCGGTGCGAAAGAGGTTCATGTGCGGCCTGCCTGTCCGCCCATCACCTTTGCCTGCCCCTATCTGAATTTCTCCAGATCCACCTCCGATCTGGATCTGATCACCCGCCGGATCATCCGGGATCGGGAAGGAGACAATGTCTCCCAGGCAACCCTGGAGGACTACGCCAATCCGGACAGCCAGAACTATAAGGAGATGGTGGAGGAAATCCGCAAACGTCTGGGCTTCACCACCCTGCGCTACCACCGGCTGGATGACCTGATGGAATCCATCGGAATTGAGCCCTGCAAGCTGTGCACCTACTGCTGGAACGGAAAAGGCTGATCCAATTCACAAAAAATGCCCCGGGCTGATGCCCGGGGTTTTGTTTTGCTATCAGAAGTTATCCTGCCGGTGAAAAACCTCCAGCCGGCTGTTTAAATAGGCGGCCACGGTGGGAAACTGTTCTGCCGCCGCTGCCCTCACCTCCGGAACCGCCGCGGGGACAGCCGCCCCCTGAAACTCCCGGATCATATCCGTATCGTTGGCGCTGTCACCGATGGTCAGAATCTCCTCGAAGGGGCCGAAACGCTCCTGCAGGAAACGGACAGCCTGGGCCTTCCCCACTCCCCTTGCCACCACATCGGCGTTTCTCACATTGGAATAGGCGCTGGCATGGGGAAAAAGGCGGTTGATCTCCCGGCACATCCGGGTGATTTCCTCCGTACTGTCCGGCCGGCGGTGGTGAACCTGAAGAATTCCTTCCATTTTTTCCGCCTCTCTCAGCAGAATCTCCCCGTCGCAGGGACGCTGTGTCGTGGCCATTCCCAGCTCCCGCACCACATTCAGCTTCCGGTATCTCAGAGTAATTCCGCTTCCCGCCTCGTCCTGCCCGTCAAAATAAGCCAGAACGCCGGCGGCAGTTTCACGGTCCAGCTCCCGGCAAAACAGCTCTCTTCCCTCCCGGTCCAGAATCAGGGCCCCGTTGTTTAAGATCAGCACATCCGGGCGCACCGCTCCCAGCTCCGGATCCTCCGCCAGTTTTTTTCTCAGAGATGCCTCGTTTCTTCCAGTGGCAATGACGAACCAATGCCCCGCCTGCTGCCACCGTCTCACTGCTTCCCGATTCTCTCTGCTGACTGCTCCGTCCATGGAAAATGTACGGTCGAAGTCGCTGACTGCGCATTTCATTGTCATCTCACCTCCCCGCCAGCCGCAGAAACCGCTCTATTGTATAATCATAAAACATCCGATAAGCCCGGCAGAAGTAATTGGCACGTTTCCCGTCTGCCAGAGTAATCCTGTTTCTCCGGCAGCCGCCCCGGCAGATGGCAAAATAGGGGCAGGACCGGCAGTCTTTCAGGGATTCCGCAGAATCCCTGACAAACCGCTCCGCCGCGGGGCTGGTCCGAAACTCCTCAAAAGTTCCAGTGCTCACATTCCCCAGACAATATTCATCCAGGGCATAGAAATCACAGGGATAGACCGACCCGTCCGCCTCAATCACATTCTGAACGGAGCAGATTCCCCTCTGCTCACAGGACTCTGGCTCCCTGCCGGCCAGCATTCCCACCACGTTCTCAAACTGACGGATATAGGGCTGGTCTCCTGTTCTCACATCCTCATACCACCGGTCAAACAGATCCATGAGAAACTGTCCGTACACCTCCGGCGTCAGGGAATAGGCCTGCTTTCCCGGCTCCTCTCCCAATGGATCCAGACAGGCAATAAACTGCAGATAGCGGAAACCGTTTTTTTTGTAAAAATCATAAATTTTCGCTGCCCGCAGTCCCGTCTTTCCATTAACCACCGTGAGAATATTGTACTCTACTCCAAACCGTTCAAACAACTCCGCCGTCCTCATCACTTCCGCGAAACTTCCCTCTCCCCGGGCGTTTACCCGAAAGGCATCGTGGGTGGCCTTGATCCCGTCCAGGGACAGACCCACCAGGAAATTTTCCCTGGCAAAAAAGCGGGTCCAGTCCTCGGCCAGCTGGTATCCGTTTGTCTGGATGCTGTTGTCCACGCGAACTTTCTTTTGGTTGTATTTTTTCTGAAGCTCCAGAACACGCTCAAAAAAGGGCAGGCCGACAAGAGTCGGTTCCCCGCCCTGAAAGGCAAAGCCACAGTACCCGTCCGCCTCCTCCAGTGCTTTCTTTATCAGGATCTCCAGAGTTTCCCCGCTCATCATTCCATAACTGAAATTCTCCCGTTTTTTTCCCTCATCGCAGTAAAAGCAGTACCGGCAGTTTAAATTGCATCCGGCGGACGCCGGTTTAATCAGAAGCTGTAACGGTCCCATATCGGCATATTCTCCTTCGTCCGGGCTCCGCGAAAGGGAGCCGCCGTTTTCTGGAGATATTATAGCAGAAAAAGCCTCTGCTGGGAATTTTTTCTTCCAGCAAAGGCTTTTTTCCTCATCTCTCAATGATACTGAACTGTCTTTTTCAAGATCTTACCGCTCTCCGCATTGATCTGGTAGCTGACGGCAAATCCGTCGCCGCTGCACAAAACCTCATATTTTTTCCGTCCCGCCACGGTGTCCAGGGCCACGGACTCCACATCCACCTCTCCTGCATCCTCAGAGGCGATGGCTGTCACCTGATCCTCCGTGAGAACCGCCTCCCTGCTTCCCCTGCAGTCCACCAGGACTGAGGAAACAGAGGTGACCTCTCCTGTAAAAATAGACACCCGAACGGTGTAATAGGCCTTGTCCGCGTCGCTGTAGTACAGCACCTCAAAGGCGTCGCCGCACTGCTCTGCGTACTGAAATTCACTGTCTTCCGGTACCAGACCGCTGGCGACCGCCCTGGCCGTCTCTTTTGTCACCGCCGTCTCTGTGCCGCCTTCTGCTGCAAACACAGGCGCCGGCACTCCTATCCAAACCGCTGCAAAGAGCGCAGCTGCCGCTTTCCATAACTTATTCATAACTTTCTCCCAAAATGTAGTATATTTATTATACTACAGCATTGAGGAAAAGTCACTGGTAAAATTCTCTAAAAACCCGCCTCGCCGGAATACATCCTCCCGGAACCATCAATGGCGGTGCATGGAAAACCGGTCCATGGGATAGCGGCTCAGGTTTTCATGAACCTCCCTGGCGTCCGCCTGGCCGATGAGCAGATCTCTGGCTTTCTTTGCCTCCTGCTCGCTCTTATGCTTGCTGGGACCGCCCACGCAGCCGCCCACGCAGGCCATGCCCTCGATGAAATCTGCCGGCAGCTTGCCCGCCCGCAGCAGAAGCAGGGCCTTCTTGCACTCCGCTGCTCCGTTGCACTTCATCACATTGATGTCCGTGTTCTCGCCGCTCTCCTTCAGGCACTCCAGCACGGCAGCCGTCACGCCGCCTCCGTTGCCGAACCGCTTTCCAAAGACAGATCCGTCCTGGAGACTGTTGGGCTCCGGCTCCAGCTCCACGCCTCTGGCCCGCATCATAGCCCTGGCCTCCTCCATGGTCAGAACGTAATCCGCGTTCCCCTGGATGCTTAAATCCAGAGACTCACTCTTTTTGGCAATACAGGGCCCGATGAACACCGTCACCACGTCCGGGTCCTCCGACTTAAGCATCCGGGACACGGCGCACATGGGAGAAACGGTGGTTGACATATGTTCCAGCAGGGTGGGGAAGTGCTGGCGGATCATATTCACAAACGCGGGACAACAGGAGGTAGTCATCTTCTTTCCCTGTTTGTAGGCTTCCGCCCACTCCTCTGCCTCGGCAGCCGCCGTCATGTCACCGCCCAGAGCCACCTCGACCATATCATCAAAACCGATCTTTTTTAAAGCGGTTTTCCAGCTGGCCATGGTAATGTCCGGGCCAAACTGGCCTTCCACCGCCGGGGCCACCATGGCCACCACCCGTTTTCCGGCGCGGATCAGATTGATCACGTCCACGATAAAGGTTTTGGATCCAATGGCTCCGAAAGGACAGCTGTGGATGCACATCCCGCACTGAATACATTTTTTCTCATCGATCACGCAGATGCCGTACTCGTCGTAGGTGATGGCGTCCACAGGGCAGGCTTTTTTGCAGGGCCGCTCCAGATGGGCGATGGCGTTGTAGGGGCAGGCGTTGGCGCACATGCCGCACTCCTTGCACTTGTTGGGATCGATGTGGGCCCGGTGCTGTCCCATACTGATGGCCCCGAAACGGCAGGAATTCTGGCAGGCCTTTCCCATACATTTCCGGCAGTTGTCTGTGACAATGTAGGAAGCGATGGGACACTCCTCACAGGCCGCGTTGATCACCTGCACCACGTTGTAGGAATCCTTTCCTGTGGGGCACTGGCCCACGGCCAGCCGGACTCTCTGGCGGATAATCTCCCGCTCTTTATAGATACAGCAGCGGAACTGGGCCTGGGGGCCTGGAATCAGAATATAGGGAATGTCCTCCTTTTTCTGGTCCAGGTTTCCCTCCCAGGCTCCTTTCGCCACCTCACAGAGCACATCATGTTTGATGCGAAGCAGTGTCGCGTCATTGGTTACCATATCTTCTTCCTCCTCATTCTCATCCTCATACACGGCCTTCCCCTGTTCGCTCCGGCCGGAAACTTAATAGTAGGTGACCGTCACCTTTTTCCCCATATCCTCCACCGCGTGGCGCAGCTGATCCACCAGGTTCTGGCGGATGCCCAGGTCAAAGGGCAGGTTGGGGTTCTGATAGGCGCTGTTGATGGCCCTTCCCACAAACAGGTGGAGCTCCGTACAGTCCTCGATAAGCATTTTCGCCACCATGGAAGCCCCGTTTGGCTCATCCAGCTCCAGGAAAAAGTTCTCCGTCACCACATCTTTATCCACATAGCGGCGCAGCAGCTTCACCACCCGGTTTAAGGTGAGAACGCCCTCCGTCACCAGATCAATTCCTTCAATGTACGCCATGGGCGGAATGTCCGGATCCACATAGTCCAGAGACACATCCATGGGTCTTTCCAGCACCCGGGATACAATGGTGGCGCTGGTTCCCCCGCACACGATCCGTCTTGTGCTGTCGTCGCCTGACATAAAATCCGCCACCATTTTCTGGTCGTCGTCCTTGTTCTCCGCCGGGCCGGTCATGAGATGAACCGGCTTTGCCCCGATGATCCTCATGCAGGCCACAGTGGTGTCGTCCCCCGGACGGTACATATAGAGTTCGTCGCAGGCCTGACAGATGGCTGTGGCCAGGCGGGAGGCGGAGATGGTCTTTCCGTACTGTTTTAACGCGTAGGCGGCAATGTCCTCCCACTGCCAGCCAAAGTTTAAGAGCTGGCCCACTCCGGCATGAATGGTGCCGTCGCTCATGAGAATCAGGGCGTCCCCTTTCTTCACCTGAAACCGGAACTCATTGATCTTTTTGTCCTTGATCACCCGGATGTTCTCCGGTATGGGAACCAGCTGCCCGTCCCGGATGAAAATACATCCCGGGTTGTCAAACTCCACCAGATAGGCTTCTCCGCTGTGGAACAACTGAAGAATGCTGAAGGTGGAATAGGCCACCTTTCTCACCTGACAGATAGGCAGAGTATCCACAATGGTCTCCACACATTCCTCCAGAGTGGCCCCGTTTAAAAACATGGTCCCCAGGATCTTGGATGTCAGGGTGGCCAGAATGTTGGCCTTCACCCCGCTGCCCATGCCGTCGGCCAGAATCAGAATATCCGCGTCCTCCGTCTTCAGTATCTCCACCTTGTCCCCGCAGAGAACCTCTCCGAATTTATTAAAGCTCTTATAGGCAACATCCACTGTAATTCCCATTACCGAACCTCGCTTTCGTTCCCGTCGTCCAGCAGGGACTGGCACAGCTTCGTCAGAGTGGTCTTCGTCTCCGCCGTGGTCTCTCCCAGAAGTCCGGCGATCTCCTGAGCCACCATCATCTGCTTGTGAATCACCTTCTGGGCCAGATCGGCGGTGGCAAGCTTCGTCTCATAATCCTGTCTGGCCTTCTCCTCCTGGGCCGTAATGTCGATAAAGGTGGCAAGCACCGCGTTTTCTTTCTTTATGTAAACGATATTCTGGAGCATGGTCACCCCGTACTCCGTGTAGGTCACTTTCTTTCCGTGAATGTTCTGATGAGTGTCAAATACCCACTGGAAATCCGTCGGATCGATAAACTCGTAGAGATACATGTCCAGAGCTTCTTTTCTCGTCTTTCCGAAATATTTCTCTCCCACAGCGGAGTACTCCAGAATCTTCATGTCCTCGTCCACAATGAGCACCACGTTGGGGGAGGTTTCCATCACCAGATTGGCGAAAGACTCCGCCTTGTCGTGCATGAACGGGATGCACATGTTTAACTCCGCTTTCTTCTGGAACACGGCAATGGCCTTCTCCCGGCAGGTGGGATAGCCGCAGGCGCCGCAGTTTAACTCGTCCTCCGGCCGGGTCTTTCCCGTCATGCGCAGGATCTCCCGGATCTGCTCTTCCGTGGGCATGGGATCGTCCACGGACCGGTCCTCAAAATTCTTCACAAAGGAGAGCTGGGACAGCACCTTTTCGATCTCCCCGCTGTCTGCCGGCTCTCTGGAAATGGTCTCCTCCATATCCAGCTTTACCTTAAACCGGGAGATGGTCTCGTCATTTACCGTGGGCCCCTTGATGCAGCCGCCGGAGCAGCTGTTCATCTCGATGAAGCAGCCTTTGATCTCTCCTCTGACCATGGACTTGCACAGGTCGATGCAGTTGGACAGACCGTGCACGTAAAATTTCCGGTAGCCGTCCGTCTTCTTCTCCGTGGATAAAACAGAGCTCACCACGCCGTTGGTCACCGGATACAGCCGGTTCACTTTCGGGTCGATCTGCACAAAGGGCTCATCCTCACATTCCTCAATGACCACATGCTCGTCCGCCAGCCAGCTTCTGATGTCATTGAAATTCAGCACGGCGTCAATGATGTCGGCGTGGCGCACGTCCTCCGACTCCTGTTTTTTGGCAATACAGGGCCCTAAAAATACCACTTTGGCGTCTGGATGCTGCTTTTTGATGATCATCCCATGGGCGATCATGGGGGAAACCACCGGGGCCATATAGGGCACCAGCTGGGGATAGTAGATCTCGATCAGGGAGTTGACGCTGGGACAGCAGGTGGTGATGATATTTTCCATGGTTCCTTCCGCCAGCAGTCTGGAGTACTCCTCCGTCACCACCGCCGCCCCCTCGGACGTCTCCCTCACATCGTAAAATCCCAGGCACTTCAGGGCATTTTTCACCTGGCCGATGGTCTTGTAGGTGAGCAGTCCCATGTAGGACGGGGCGATGGACACAATTACTTTTTCCCCTCTGCGCACCATGGCCTGCACCAGACTCAGATCGCTGTTTAAGGTCTTCGCTTCCTGGGGACAGATCTGCAGACAGTGGCCGCAGAGAATGCACTTGTCCGGCATGATCTCCGCCCGCTCATCCTTGATCATAATGGCCTTCACGTCGCAGTAGCGGACACATTTGTAGCAGTGTTTGCATTTTGTCGCCTTAAAATCTATGATCCCCATATCTATATCCTCCCGAGGATCTCTCTCTCAAAAAAGTCTTTGGTCTCCTCCGGCTTCACAGAGAACAGCTCCCCGTCCACCGTCACGCAGACGCCTTCCTTCACACAGTTTCCGGAGCAGAAGGCACCGTTTAAATCCACCCTGCTCCCCAGCCCGTTTTTCGCCACCAGATCCTGCATCTGGGAGATCACATCCCTGGATCCCTTTAAGTGGCAGGCGCTTCCGATACATATGGTTACCCTCATGATTATTACCTCCAAATACGCAAAATTCCATTTAGATTTCCGGCATGACTTTCGTCAATATGCCGGTAATTAATTGAAATTATTATCTCATATTGTGATATTTATATCAAGTAAAAAGAATTTCACCTGCCGGCAGAATTTTCTTCCCCTCCCGCCATCAGCTCCGCAAACAGCTCCATGGCCGGACTCATCCACTTGTTTCGGCGGCAGGCGCACACCGCTGTGATGGAAGAATGGGCAACCTCCGTAGGAATCTCCGCAAGCTCTCCCCGCTCCAGCTCCTCCTGGACCGCAAAGCGGGGAAGGTAGGTGACTCCCATTCCGCTTTTGACCAGGTTCTTAATGGTGGGAATGCTCCACAGCTCCACCGTATAACCCAGGGTGATGGATTTTTCCTGGAGATACCGCTCAAAAATCTGGCGGAAGACGCAGGCCGTCTCATTGATGACAAAGGGAACCTCCAGGTTCTGTCCAGGGGTGACAAAATCCGGAAATTTTTCTTTCACCTGGGGAGAGGCCGTCAAAACCAGGGGGTAAGAAGCTATGGGATAAACTGTCAGATTGTCCTTTCCCACGCCGATATCCTCATAAAATACCCCCAGATCCAGACTCCCGCTCAGCAGGGCGTCCCGGATGTCATAGCAGTTCATAGACCGGAGAAACAGCCTGGCTTTCGGCGCCCGGCGGCAGAATTCCCGGACCGCGGGAGCTGTCTTGTAGCACAGCAGCGTCTCTCCCACTCCCACCTTCAAGTCTCCCTGGTACTCCGCCAGGTCACTGTGAAAGCAGCTCATCTGCTCCACTGCCCTCAGCACCCGTTCCACATAGGGGATCAGACTTTCCCCGGCCTTTGTGAGCACCATGTTTCTCCCCACTTTTTCAAACAGCCGGGCGGACAGTTCCCGCTCCAGCTGATCCATCTGAAATGTGATAGTGGACTGGGTATAATTTAATTTTCTGGCCGCTTTGGTAAAACTGCCCTCCTCCACAATCGCCTCAAATGTCTGCAGATATTTCAAATCCATGGCTTCCCCTCCGCAATACTTCATTTATTTTAAAATATATTTTTAAATATTTCTATTTGATTAAAATATTGTTATGGGATATTCTAACATACAGAGAGGATGAATTCCATCCTGAATCACACAGAACTTCCGGCTGACAGGCGCTGCCGGCTGATAAAGGAAAGGAGATCGTATAATGGGATCATATGTACTGAAAAAAGCAGAAATGGATCAGCTCTCCGCCGCCATGGATCTGATCAGCGATGGGAAGCGATATCTGAAAGAGCAGGGAAGCGATCAGTGGCAGACCGGATATCCGGATGAAACGGATATCCGGGAAGATATCCTCCGCGGACGGGGATATTTTGTCACTGACGGGACGCAGCCTCTTGCCTACCTGTGCGTGGATTTTGAGGGAGAGCCGGCATACGGCCAGATTCGCGGACAGTGGCTCACAGACAGCTCCCCTTACGGGGTGATCCACCGGCTTGCCATCCGGAGCGAAAGCCGGGGAAAAGGGCTCTCCCGGGAGATCTTTTCCCTGGCCGAGGAATTATGCCGGAACTGCGGTGCCCAGAGTATCCGGGTGGATACGGATGAAAAAAACAAAATCATGCAGCATATTCTGCAGAAAAACGGCTTTGTCCCCTGCGGAACCATCTGGTTTGCCGGCGGGGACAAGCTGGCATACGAGAAAGTCCTGTAGCAGTTTTACACAAACCGGCACACATGGTCCACAGCGATGTCTGAGAAGCCGTAGGCCTCCGCCTTCGTCAGCTTTCCATTGCTGACCTGAAGGATCTCGTCCACCAGCATTTTTCCGCACTCCTGAATGGTGGAAGTTCCATCCACAATGGCGCTTAAATCCACATCCATATTGTCTTCCATATTGTGGTAGGTCTTTTTATTGGCCGTCACCTTCAGAACAGGGACGATGGCGTTGCCGGTGGGCGTGCCCCGTCCGGTGGTGAACACGATAGCCGTACATCCGCCGGCTACCATGGAGGTGACGGAGGAGATGTCATATCCGGCGGTATCCATAATCACAGCTCCCTTTTTGGTGGGGCGGGCCGCCTGCTCAATCACCTCCACCACCGGTCTGGTGCCTCCCTTCCGGATGCAGCCCAGACTCTTCTCGTCGATGGTGGAGAGTCCGCCGGCTTTATTGCCGGGGGTGGGCTGGCCGGCGCGGCAGTTCTGTCCCGCTCCCGCCAGGTGCTCCTCATATTCCTGGCAGATGCGGATGATCTGATTGTGAATCTCCGGCGTCGCTCCCCGGCGGGCCAGCACATGCTCGCCCCCGATGAACTCGATGGTCTCGCTCATCATGGTGGAGGCACCCATATCTACCAGCAGGTCGCTCATCTCTCCCACTGCCGGGTTGGCGGCAATTCCTGAGGTGGCGTCGGAGCCGCCGCACTCAATGCCCACCAACAGCTCGGAAATATCACACTCCACTTTCTGCTGAAGAGCGGCCTCCGCTGCCATGTTTCTGGCTGCCCGCACCGCTTTCTCGATGGTCTTTAAAGTGCCGCCTTCCTCCTGGATGCCGAAGGACACCACAGGCTTGTCCGTCATTTTCTGAATCTTTTCCCGCAGTTCTTTGTGAGGCACGGTCTCACAGCCCAGGCCGATGATCACCACGCCGTACACATTGGGATTGCAGGCAAATCCCGTCAGCACTTTCTGAGACATGGCCGTGTTGGCGGCCACGTCAGAACAGCCGGTGTTAAATACAATGTTTACCGCCCCTCTCACCTGGCTGGCCACCACCCGGCAGCTCTCGCTTCCACAGGCGCAGGCCGGCAGAATCAGCACATGGTTGCGGATTCCCACAGTTCCGTCAGAACGTCTATAACCCCAGAATTTCATTTTAATTTCCTCCTTATCTTACCACTCCGACGATCACTGCCGTCAGGATAATCACTATATTGGTCACTGTCTGCACCGCCATGGACCGGTTGCAGTATTTATTTACATCCATATCCAGAAGTCCTGTGCCGATATGGGTGGTCGCCGTAAAGGGCGAGGATCCGGTGGCCAGAGACATGTTGCACACAAAGGGAGCGATCACGTCTGTTCCTGTCAGGCCGAATCTGGCACCCACGGAGATCAGCACCGGATACATGGAATTGTAGATCTTGTTGGGGATGTAGCGGATTACCAGCACCATGGACATCGCCAGGATAATGTGGATGTATCTGGTGAGGAATTCCGGCACATGGGATACAATGGTGGTCGCCAGCGCCTCCGTCATTCCCGTTCCCTGGAAAATTCCGATAAAGAAGGAAATTCCGATCAGCTGCTGGATGGTGTTGAAGAACCGTCCTCCCGCTTTGGAAATCAGCTTCTTGTGGTCTCCCCCGTTGGGATAGTCCACCAGGATGGTAAGGGCGGACGCCAGGATAAAGATCATGTAGGACGGCATCACGGATTTTACCAGCATGATGATAACCGCCACAAACAG
>DXFM01000044.1 GCA_019114465.1 Candidatus Lachnoclostridium avicola | reverse complement strand
GTATGGTGGAATTTATCTCTGCACTGGAATTTACTTTTTCAAGTTAGCAAAGAATCCTGCCCCGCCGGATTCTCCGCCTGGGACGGAGGAATTCAGGCGCCATCCCACCTCTGGAAAAAAATTGAAAAATTTTTAAAAAAAATTGTTGACAAATCCACTTTCATCTCTTATAATAAGTCTCGTGCTTGTGAGACAGGTTCTTGCAAGACGGTTCGCAGAAGTGGCGGAATTGGCAGACGCGCACGGTTCAGGTCCGTGTGGTAGCAATACCGTGAGAGTTCAAGTCTCTTCTTCTGCACGAAGCTGTCGGATTGTCCGGCAGCTTTTTTTGTTGCTTTTTTTATCTCCATCCGCAGACAGCAGAACAGCCGTCATAACGGAGGGCCCCAGATCAGAAAATCTGGCAGTCCCGCCGGCCTGACGGCTGTTTTTAGTTCTTCCGATTTTGTTTTTTATGATCCCTTACCGGATGGTAATTCTGCCCTGTCCTGCAGGGTTGGCATACTCCTCGCCCACAGTTCCGCCCAGGTTGTCTCTCACATAGGTGGACAGCAGATCCACATCGGCCATCACTTCATCCTGAATAATGTTGCAGCCTGCAAACATGGTCATTCCATCTCCCCCGTCCTTCAGAAGATAATTGTGGGAAGCCAGGGTGTAGGTCCGCTCCAGATCCAGGGGTTCACCGTTCACCATAATATCCGTCACGCGGTAAGGACCGGTCACAGCCACAAAGTTTCTCTTGTCATCCAGCTGCACGCTGCTGGGAATGGAGCTGTCAATGGTGTAGGTCAGTCCGGACACCTGCTGGAAAGCTCCGTTCTCCTCCGGATAATTTCTCGCTCCCATCTCCAGAGCATCTTTGATCTGCTGGCCCGTCACTTCCGCTACGCATCCCATGTTGCCAAAGGGGAACACCCGCAGAGTGTCGTTGTATGTAATATTTCCCGCCGGAATGTTGTCACGGATTCCTCCGCCGTTGCTGAAGCCAATCTCCGCCCCCAGCACATACCGGTAAGCGTCTGCCGTCAGATCTCCCAGATTGGTCTCACCCCTTCTCACTCTTCTCTCTCCGGTCTCCGCGTCATTCACCGTCAGATCCACAGAGGTGGTGCCCAGCACCGTATTCAGAGTCTCATTGAACTGTGCCATGATCTGGTCGATAAACTGAGCCGTCTCCGGATCCTCCGCTTTCTCTCCCTCCGCCGTCTGGCTGCCGGGGATCACCAGCACCTGACCGGGCCGGATCATGTTGGGGTCTGAAATCTGATCCCGGTTGGCCTCATAGATCACATTCCACAGATGGTAGGAACCCAGCTCTCTCTTGGCAATCCTGGAAAGGCTGTCTCCGCTCTGTACCGTGTAGGAAGCGCCCATTCCCTCACCGCTCACCTGGCTCACCAGCTCCGTGGTGATGGAGCCGTCCGTTCCGATGGTCATCTTTCCAATGTTGGCCAGCTTTGTGCCGGTCTGGCTCATGGGAACAGCCTCCCCGTCCATGTTGGTCAGGGTGGATGCCGGTACTGTCTCATGGGAGTGGCCGTCGATCACCGCGTCAATGCCGTTGGTGTTGGCCACCACCGCGCTGGAAGTCCACCGGGGCGTAATGCCCTCATTTCCCAGATGGGCCACCAGAATCACATAATCGGCGCCCGCCTCTCTCGCGCTGTCCACGCTTCTCTGAACCTGAGCGTAGAGAGCCTGTCCTGTCTCATCCTCACAGAATCCATAGATATAATTTCCCGCTCCGTCCTGGAAATACTTCGGTGTGGATTTGGTAAAGCTCTCCGGCGTGGAGGCTCCCACAAAAGCTACCTGGGTATCCCCGAAGTCCATGATCTTATAAGGAGCAAATACCGTTCCGCCTGTGCGCAGATCCATGAAATTGCAGGAATAATAGCCGCAGTTCAGCTCATCCGCCAGTTCCAGGAAACGGTCCATGCCGTAATCGAACTCATGATTGCCGGGTATGGCGAAATCGTACCCCACCTGATTCATGATGGCCACAATGTCTCCTCCCTCGGACAGCGTTCCAATGGGAGCTCCCTGAATGGCGTCCCCGGCGTCCACCAGAGCCACATAGGGAGTCTGGGCTTCCATCTGCTTCTCGTAGAGAGCCAGTCCTGCATAGCCAATGTTGTCGTCCACGCCGCAGTGCACATCATTGGTGTAGAGGATCACAATCTTCTGATCCGGCGTCTCTGCCGCCTGGGACGTCATCCCCGGCGCCGCAGCAGCGAACACCATGGACAAGGTCAAAAGCAGGGGCAGAAACCGTTTCTTCCATGTTTCTTTCATCTCATATCCTCCTCCTATCTCTGAGATTTTCACGATCCACAGCGGACCGCGCGCAGGAACACATCCCAGAGATTTCCGGTCACATGGTCTTCCGGAAATAAATCTGGAACGCGAGGACGAGAATCCAGAAGGCAAGCATCACCAGCAGCAGTGTCCGGGCCACCTGGCCGTCCACAGCCACAAACACCAGAATCGCTCCGTAAAGCCCCAGCATCATCACATAGCCCGCCATAGCCCAGGATCTGGTGCCGATGCTGCGGAATCTCTCGTCCTTTTCCCTTATTTCCATTTTACTCAGTTCCTGTTGGAAAGACAATAGTTTTCTGTTCTTTCTGGCGATAAGGAAACCGCACACAATAATGGCGATTCCGCTGTACAGATAAAAATTTTCCGCAAACTCCCCGGACCGTCCGCAGAGGAGGCCCATCACCAGAATCTCCAAAACCCCCAGCCCCATATAGACCTTTCCCAGGAGCACCCGCCCCTTTACCATCTTCCTGTAATCGTAATCCTCCCCGTGCATCGCTTTCAGCCACTCTCTCATGATTCTTCCTCCTCAAACAGAAAAATTTCCTCGATGCTCATCCCGAAAAATCTGGCAATTTTGTGGGCAAGAGGCAGAGACGCCACATATTTTCCGCATTCCAGAGAAGTGATGGTCTGTCTCGTCACCCCCACTGCCTCCGCCAGCTCTTCCTGGGACATTTTCCGCTGCTTTCTCAGCTCCTGAATCCTCGTCTTCATTTCATCCTCTCCATTTTGCATAGCTCGCTTTGCAATTTTAGTATAGTCTGCTTTGCACAAAATGTCAAGTAAACTTTGCAATAAAAAAAGACGCTGAAACATAAATAGGAATCAACGCCTTCTTTTCTCACTCCTGACAAAGAGTACTGTTTACTTTTTTCCGCAGCCAATACAGCGGTCACCGGCCCGCCGGCGGATCGTAGGTGATGGAGATTTCAAACACCCAGGAGGCAGTCTTCTGCCCCAGGGGAATGGCCGCTTCTGCCCGCAGCCGGTCAGTCATCATATATCCGGCGGAGTCAATGGTCAGCTCACCTTCCACCTGGTTCAGTGTCAGCCAGCCCCGGTCCTGGGAAATGTGAATTCCCAGATTCTCCAGCCAGCCTTTCACCGCCGGTTCCAGTCCGGACGCGGCGGCGGCCCCGTCCAGTTCATAGGAGAGAACCGTGCTTCGGTCCGCCCGGTCCTCCTCATGGCCGCTGACCCACAGCCGCCTTACCAGACTCAGATCATAGGTGGTCCAGTCCGCAAACTCTCTGTAAACGGTTTCCCAGGCCCGCGGATCCGACGTCAGAGCTGTCTCTTCTCCGCCCTGTTTCATGGTCACCCCGCCGTTCCGAAAAAGGATCTCCGTCTCCTCTTCCTGAGAGATCAGGGTGATGGTTCCATCCATCTGCTCCGTTCCCAGTCCGGTCATTGTCATCCGGCCGGAAAACGGCCGCTCCAGCTTTAAACCTCCGCATTCCAAGGACCAGCTTCCCTCTCCCGAGGCGCTAAGCTCCGGAAGATTTCTCTGCCGCTCCTGGGCCGCTTCCCAAAGGCGCAACCCGGCCCCATCTATGCTGCCGGCTCCGGATTCTGCCGGGGCGGTTCCCGTCGGCGCCGTTTCTGCCATGGCCGTTTCCGCCATGGCCGTCAGACTTCCCGGCTGCAGGCACAGAACACAGACCGCCCACGCCGTTCCCAGAATCATTCTGAGAACAGGTCTTTTCCTGTCTTTCATCCGGCTCTCACCTCTGTTTTATCAGTCTCTCACAATCTGCACCCTGGTCATCACCGGCATAACCACCGGTTTGTTCCAGGTCTCCGGCCCGTGGGTGGGAAGCTCTGCGATCCGGTCCAGGACATCAAAGCCGGACACCATCTGCCCGAAAGCGGCATATCTGCCGTCCAGCTTCGGCGCGTCCCTGTGAACCACAAAAAACTGAGTGCCCGCTGTATCATAGCCGTCGTCTCTGGCCATGGATATGGCCCCCCGCCGGTGGGGAATGGGATTGGGAATTCCGTTTTCCTCAAACTCCCCGGTGATGTGCCAGTCGCTGTCTGTCATAATATCGTTGTCCGGCGATCCCGCCTGGATCACATAATCTTTCACGATCCGGCACCAGGCCAGACCGTCGTAAAATCCGCTCTCCGCCGTGCGGGCAAAATTTTCCGCCGTAATGGGAGCGGTTTCGGGGAACAGCTCAAACACCATATCCCCGAAGCCTTCTGTCGTGATGATGCACTTCATAAATGCTCCTCTTTTATTTGGTCACAACCGCGTCTTTAAAGTACAGGTGGGCGGAGGAATCGGTGTACACGCCGCTCACATAGTCCTTTAACAGATAGGTATCCGCCTTGTAGTAGAGAGGCAGAACCGGATAGTCGGAAGATACCAGATCATCCGCATCCTTTACCAGCTGGGCAAAGGCGGCCGGATCCTTCTCCACCTTGATCTGCTCCACCAGAGCGTCGTAGTCCGGGTTGCTGTAGAAGGAGGTGTTAGTCACATCGCCCGTCACCAGCAGAGGCAGGAAGCTCATGGGATTGACATAGTCCGCGCTCCAGCCCATGGCGGCAACTTCATAGTCTCCGCTCTGAACGCCGCTGTAGAATACAGCCCAGTCCGCGGAGGTCACTTCCACGTCAATTCCCAGGTTGGTCTCCCACATTTCCTGAATGGCTTCCGCCACCTTCTTCACCGTATCGTCTGAGTAGAAGGAAAGCTGTACCGTGGGGAATCCTTCTCCGTCCGGATATCCCGCTTCCGCCAGAGCGGCCTTTGCAGCCTCCACATCCGCCGTGGGAGACATCTCAAAGGTGGATCTGCCGTCCAGAATGTCCTTGCCATCCACCATGTATCCGGGAGCCAGAATGCTGTAAGCCGGCTGAGCGTCCAGCTGAGCCACGTTGTTGATGATAGCCTCCCGGTCAATGGCCAGGTTCAGAGCCTTTCTCACCAGAGGATTATTATAGGGTTCTTTCTGGCAGTTGAAGTTGTAGTATACGGTTCCGTACACGTTGATGGTATGGGTTCCCGCGCCCTCCGCTTTCAGGCGGGCAATGTCTCCGGCAGGAATATTTCTCACGCCGTCCACCTCGCCGTTCTCATAGGCAGTGAGGGCAGTGGACAGATCCAGGATGTAGCGGAAAGTCAGTTTCTCCAGGGTTACGTTCTCCGCATCCCAGTAATTTTCATTTCTGGTGAGAACCACGCTCTCCCCCATGTTGATCTCAGACACCTTGAAGGGACCGTTGCACACATAAGTATCCGCCGCTGTGGACCACTTATCTCCGTTTGCCTCCACTGTGGCCTCCTGCACCGGGGCGTACACCCACATGCTGGTCACATCCGCAAAGAAGGGGGTGGGCTGCTTTAAGGTGTACTCCACTGTATTATCATCCAGAGCCTTCACGCCCACATCCTCCGCGGAAGCGGTGCCGTCATAGTACTCCTGGCCGTTCACGATGTAGTCCGTCATCATGTTCACATACTGAGATGTGGTGGTGGGCGTCATCACATGAAGGGCGGAATACACGTAATCCTTCGCCATCAGAGGAGTGCCGTCGCTCCATTTCAGCCCGTCTCTCAGGTGGAAGGTCCACACGGTCATGTCATCGTTGGACTCCCAGGATTCCGCATTGCCGGGAGCCAGCTCCCCATTCTCATCGTAGGTCACCAGGCCCTCAAACAGGTTGGTGAGAAACGGAGAGGCAAAGGAATTGTTGGTGTAGGACGGATCCAGGCTGTCCGGCTCATTGTTGAGTACGAAGGTCAGTTCCTGTGCCTCCGCCGGTTCTGCCGCCGCCGTCTCTGCGGCGCTCTCCTCCGCTGCCTGGGTGGGCTCCCCGATGGTCTGGGGCTCTGTTCCGCTGCTGCCTGAGCCGCAGCCGGCCAGCATGGCCGCGCACACAAGACCGGCTGCCAGCTTCAAGCTGAGTTTCTTTTTCATAGTGATTCTCCTCCTTTTGATTTATTTAGGACATATCTATGGCATCGGCCCAAAACAGGCCGCTCCAAGCGCTGATTCAGCCGCCGCGGATACTCGTCCCGCGGCTCTCCCATCTCCCGTCAGTACAGATGGCAGGCCACCTGATGGCCCGCACCCACATCCTTCAGCTCCGGCGCCTGCTGGGAGCAGGCAGGCTTCGCGTAGGGACACCTGGTGTGGAACCGGCATCCCGCGGGGGGATCAATGGGGCTGGGAATATCTCCCTCGATGCTGCTCTTTTCCTTCTCCCTTGCCAGTCTGGGATTGGCGATGGGAATACTTCCCAGAAGTCCTCTGGTATAGGGGTGAAGGGGATTTTTATAAATCTCATCGGCCTCGCAGACCTCCACCAGCTGCCCCAGATACATCACTCCCACGTCGTCGGACACATAGCGCACCATGGAAAGGTCATGGGCGATAAACAGGTAGGAAACTCCCCGCTCCTCCTGAAAATCCTTCAGCAGATTGATGACCTGGGCCTGGATGGACACGTCCAGGGCGGAAATGGGCTCGTCGCAGATCACCAGCTCCGGCTGAAGAACCAGGGCTCTGGCAATGCCCACCCGCTGTCTCTGCCCGCCGGAAAACTCATGGGCGTAGCGGTTGGCATGTTCTTTGGTCAGGCCCACCCGCTCCAGCATGGGATAGACGTACTCATTGGCCTGATCCTTCTTTTTTACGATCCCGTGGGCCAGCAGAGGCTCCGCGATAATATCCCGCACCGTCATTCTGGCGTTGAGGGAGGCGTAGGGATCCTGAAAAATCATCTGCATCTTTTTCCGGAGAGGCTTCAGCTCCCGCTGTTTCATGTGGGTAATATCCTGGCCGTCCAGGAGAATCTGTCCCTCCGTGGGATCATAAATTCGGATAATGGTTCTGGCGCAGCTGGACTTGCCGCAACCCGATTCTCCCACCAGACCCAGGGTTTTTCCCTTCTCCAGGGTAAAGCTCACGTTGTCCACCGCGTGCACCTCCTGGCCCTTACCCGCCTTGAAGTGCTTGGTCAGGTTCTTTACCTCCAGCATGGCAGTATTACTCATGGCTCTCCCTCCTCTCCTCGCCGGCCCGGCCGTTTTTCCGGAACGGATTGTTCTCATCCGGCGCGTCGGGGCTGAGCAGCCAGCACCTGGACCGGTGATCTTCTGCGACCTCCGTCATCTCCGGCAGCTCTCTGCCGCAGACCACCCTGGCGTAGGGACATCTGGGAGCAAAGGGGCAGCCCTGGGGAGGCTTTGTCATATCCGGCGGCGATCCGGGGATGGGCTTCAGCCTGCGGCTCTTGTCCTGATCCAGGGCGGGAATGGACGCCAAAAGTCCCAATGTATAGGGGTGCTTCGGATTTTCAAAGATATCATAGATGGTGGCTTCCTCCATGACCAGACCGCCGTAGAGCACCACCACCCGGTCGCACAGCTCCGCCACCACTCCCAGATCGTGGGTGATGAAAATAATGCTGGTGCCGTACTCCTTCTTCAGCTCCCGCAGCTGCTTTAAGATCTGATCCTGAATGGTCACGTCCAGAGCCGTGGTGGGCTCATCGGCGATGAGCAGATCCGGCCGGTTGGCAAGGGCCATGGCGATCATGACCCGCTGACGCATTCCGCCGGAAAACTCATGGGGAAATGAGCGGTAACGCTTCTCCGGCTCCGGGATCCGGACTCTGGCAAACAGCTCCAGCACCTCTTTTTTGATCTCTTCTTTGCTTTTCTCCCGGTGATGCTCCCGGATCATCTCCGCCACCTGTTTTCCCACGGGAATCAGGGGGTTTAAGGAGGACATGGGGTCCTGGAAGATCATGGAGATCTTTCCTCCCCGGATCTTTCTCATCTGCGCCCGGGAATACTGGGTCAGATCCTCCCCCTCAAACAGGATCTTTCCCTCCTTGATCCTAGCCGTGTCCGCCAGCAGCTTCAGAATGGACATGGAGGTCACGCTCTTTCCGCTTCCCGACTCTCCCACCAGTCCCACGATCTCTCCCTTTTCCACGGTGAAGCTCACGCCCCGCACCGCCTGGACCTCGCCGTTGCTGGTCATAAATGATGTTTTCAGATTCTCTATTTTTAAGATCGGTTCCATTTTCCCTCTCCTACTTCTTTAATTTGGGATCCAGAGCGTCCCGCAGACCGTCTCCCACAAAGTTAAACGCGAACATAATCAGACAGATCACCAGCGCCGGTATGAACAGCTGATAGGGACAGGTCCTCAGGTTTGCCGACGCGTCGTTGCACATGGTGCCCAGACTGGCCAGGGGCGGCTGAAGGCCGATGCCTAAAAAGCTTAAAAACGCCTCCATAAAGATGGCCGACGGGATCAGCATGGTCACCGTCACCAGGATGGAACCCATGGCGTTGGGAATCAGGTGCTGGAACAGAATTGTCTTTGTGGAGGATCCGATGGTCCTTGCCGCCAGCACAAACTCCTGCTGCTTTAAGCTGAGCACCTGGCCTCTCACCACTCTGGCCATATCCACCCAGTACACGCTCCCCAGGGCAACGATGATGCTCTGAAGACCGGAGCCCAAAAGCACCATGATCAGGATCACGTACAGGGTCAGGGGAATGGTGTTGATAATATCCACCACCCGCATCATCACCGTATCCACGTTTCCTCCCAGGTAGCCGGAAATGCCTCCGTAGAGAATTCCGATCACCATATTCACCGCAGCAGCCACAAAGGCCACCAGCAGGGACACCCGGACGCCGTACATCAGGCGGGTGAGAATATCCCGTCCCAGAGAGTCCGTTCCCAGCAGATAGGAGGCGTTGCGCATCATGGAATCCGGATAGATCACTTTCGTGGCCGGATCCGCCATGACATAGGGTTTCTGGCCGTAATACAGGCCTACTTCCGTCCCCTTGTAGTCAAAAATTGTCATGCTCATGTCCGATTCTTCCCGGACTTTATTCAGCTGCTCTCCCAGGGTGCCGTCGGGATTGACGTAAAGCACCTTCAGGCCCTGGGTGATATACAGATAGCCGTCTCCGTCCGGCGTGTCGTAGACCCGCATCACCGGCGGAATATTCACCACCTCCAGATCCTGAACGGAGTAGCTGTAATCGGTAAACAGAGGCCCTGCCAGGGCAAAGAGCAGAAGCAGAATAATCATCACAAATCCCGCTATGGCCGTGGGCTTTCTGCGAAACCGGAACCACACATCTCCGGCAAAGGTTCTGTTTTTCGTCCATATCTTTTCCCTCTCCTCACTGGAGGAGTTGAGCATTTCCCATTTATTATCCATCTCTTCCAACCTCGTCCTACTCGTATTTGATTCTGGGGTCAATCAGGCAGTAAAAAATGTCCACCACAAAAATCATGACCATGAGAAAAGTAGCGTAAAAAATCGTCACGCCCATGATGGTGGTGTAGTCTCTCTGAGACACACTGTTTACCAGATAGCCGCCCAATCCGGGAATGGCGAAAATCTTCTCGATTACAAAGCTTCCCGTCATCAGATTGGCGATGGTGGGCCCCAGCACCGTGATCACCGGGATCAGGGCGTTTCTCATGGCATGGCCGAACACCACCTTCACCTCCGAGAGTCCCTTGGCCCTGGCGGTGCGGATGTAATCCTGACCCATGACTTCCAGCAGACTGGAACGCATCAGCCTTGCCATATAGCTGATGGAATAGCCTCCCAGGGCGATCACCGGCAGAATATAGCCCTTCCAGGTGTCAATGCCGTAGGTGGGCAGCAGATTCAGCCGGAAGGAAAACACGTAGATCAGCAGGGACGCGATGATAAACGACGGAATCGTCACCCCGATGGTGGCGACGGCCATCACCGCCATGTCCACCCATTTCCCGTTTTTCACCGCAGCCACCACTCCCATGGGGATGGCCGCCAGCAGCACAAACACGATGGTGATGCCGCCCAGCTTCGCCGACACGGGAAATCCATTGTAGATGAAGTCATTCACCGACTTTCCCGGGTATTTGTAGGACGGGCCGAAATCTCCGTGGAGAAGTCCCCCTATGTAGTCAAAAAACTGCTCCGCAAGGGGAGCGTCCAGATTGTACTTGGCGTTGAGCGCCGCCTCCACCTCCGGGCTCACCTTCCGGTCGCTGGTAAAGGGCCCGCCTGGAATGGAGTGCATGATCACAAAGGTCAGCAGCGCGATGAGAAACAGCGCGATGACCATGGTGGCAATCCGCTTTGCAAAATATCGAACCATACTTATTCCCTCTCATTGATGTATTCTCTGCCCTGGACGCCCGGCCGTCTTTCCTTTTCGGACGTTCAAATGTCTTTTTATGAAAAACAAAGGCAATTTCCCCAAATTATACTCTATCCAGAATAGTCTGTCAATCCTGGAACCGCCGGACAGAAAACGAAAAAGAGCCGCTGTCCGGGCAGATCTGTTATCTGCCGGACAGCGGCTCTCTCTTACTTATTTCTAATAATGATAAGCTGAAATTAAGCCAGCTTGGATTTTGCCAGCTCAGCCAGCTTTGCAAATCCCTCAGCGTCGTTGATAGCCATGTCAGAAAGAATCTTTCTGTTCATCTCCACGCCGGCCTGCTTTAAGCCGTACATGAACTTGCTGTAGGATAAGCCGTTGATGCGGGCAGCCGCGTTGATACGGGCAATCCACAGCTGTCTGAACTGTCTCTTTCTCTCCTTGCGGCCTGCGTAGGAGCTGGTGAGAGCTCTCATTACAGACTGCTTAGCCACTCTGTACTGCTTGGAACGGGCACCTCTGTAGCCCTTTGCCATTTTCAGGACTCTATTGTGTTTCTTCTTTGCGTTTAATCCGCCTTTTACTCTTGCCATGGGTCAATTTCCTCCTTCTTAATTTCAAAAATCCTTACAGATAGGGTAAAATTCTCTTCATTACCTTTGCGTTGGTAGCGTCGGTAACGATGTCTTTTCTGAGATTTCTCTTTCTCTTAGTGGACTTCTTCGTTAAGATATGAGACTTGTAAGCTTTATTTCTTACCAGTTTTCCGCTTCCCGTTACTTTGAAACGCTTTGCTGCAGCTCTGCTAGTTTTTAATTTCGGCATTGTATTTTCCTCCTTGACTGTTGTCTATATTTTAACGTTTTGCAGTTAAAAACATGACCATACTCCGTCCCTCCACTTTGGACGGCTTATCAATGACGGCGATATCGGATAAGCTCTCCGCAAAATCATCCAGAATATACTTGGACTTTGACATATGCGCCATCTCACGGCCTCTGAAGCGCAGGGTAACCTTCACCTTGTTGCCCTTCTCCAGGAATTTCCTGGCCGCACTGGTCTTGGTATTCAGATCATTGGTGTCGATATTGGGTGATAAGCGGACTTCCTTTACCTCAATGACCTTCTGCTTCTTCTTTGCTTCCTTTTCTTTTCTCGCCTGCTCGTAGCAGTACTTTCCGTAATCGATGATCTTGCATACGGGCGGCTTTGCCGTCGGAGCAATCTTTACCAGGTCCAGCTCCGCTTCCTGAGCCAGCTTATACGCTTCTCTGGCGGACATAATCCCAAGCTGTTCCCCATTCTGTCCGATCAGACGAACTTCCTTGTCACGAATCTGCTCGTTAATCATTAAATCGCTAATAGTCGTGCACCTCCAAAGTGAAATAGACATTTCCTGCCGCACAAAAAAACAGATGGAAATAATTTCCATCCGCCTATGGTAGACACAGCCAGTCTTCTCCCTGCCGGGACTGCTGCATTTCCAATATGAACCCGGGTCAATTGCTCGTGCCAGGGTGAGGCGGACACCTGCTTTCCTGTCAGTCGTTCTCACAACTTTTGTTAGTTTAGCACAGCCGCCTCAATCTGTCAACTGTTTTCTTCTATTCTCTTCTGTTTTCTTTCGCTTTCTTCCGTTTTCTTCTAAAAATTTCTGCCGGAGATCCTCACTCCAGGAACAGACAGTCCCCCGCCCCCAGATGGCCGCAGCAGATCTCCGGATCCTCCCTCATGATTTTCTCCGCTTCCGCCCCGGAACAGTGGTTGCACCACATGCGGCGGACACCTGCCGCCTTCAGCTCCTGAACAGTGTTCCGGATCCGCTCTTCACCGCTTCCTTTTAAATGAATTCCTCCGATCACCGCTGTCACCGGTCTTCCATACCGCGCTCCCACTTCCATGACCATATTCAGAATCCCCGGATGGCTGCAGCCGGTCACCAGGGCCAGTCCGTCCTTCAGCTCCAGGACCAGGCACTGCTCATCCGCAAAATCATCAGGCACCAGGCCCTGGGCGGTGCGTTTTACAAACCGGGCCGGGATGGTCTCCCACGAAAATCTCCTGGGAAATCCCGTCTCCGCCGTGCACCTGGCAGTCAGCCGGACCGTCCTCCCATTGACCGTAACGGACGGGGTCCAGGTTCCCAGGCTGTCCTCGTCAAATCCGCAGCCCAGATAGGCGAAGGTTCCTCCCTCCCCCGCCCCGTATTTTTCTTCAAAGAAATGTTCGCCGATCACCGTCTCCGCCCGAAGTCCCCGCTCCGCCAAAAAAGGAAGCCCCGCGGCGTGGTCATAGTGACTGTGGCTGAGAACCGTCACGTCCACAGAGGCAGGGGCTACGTTCAGCAGCCTGCAGTTTTTCGCCGCCGCCCGGCCTGCCCCACAGTCAAAGAGGATCCGGACTCCATCCGCGTCCACGACAAAAGAGAGGCCGTGCTCCGCCTCCAGGCCTTTTCTGGCGCCCGTCTGGTTTTCCACAAGGGTTAAAATTCGGATCATAGTCCCAGCTCCTTTCTGAAATAAACCGCAGCTTCCATTGGGTTATATATTAATAAGGAAGACATTTCGGAAACCCCGCCTTTTGTAGAGATGAATGGCTGTTTTGTTCTGTCAGTCTTCATTTTATCACAGAGCCGTGACAAACGGAAGCTAAAAAAGGCGCGGCCCTTCTTGGACCGCGCCGCGCCTGCTTTTTTGTCTCTGTCTCTTTATCTCGCCTTAAAGGTGGAACACTCCGTATCTCCCGCCTGGTTGGCGCCCATGCCGGTGATTCCCACTCGGTCTGCCGTACATCTCCGCCCGGCGTTGTACACACAGTTGACTGCCTCACACTCGATCTCCAGCCGGCTCTCCGGTGACTTGAACATATTCTTAAAGGAACCGTCCCTGTTCTCGTCAAAACTGCCACAGCAGGTATCGCAGGCTTTGTTCGCCGTCTGTCCTTCCACTATAATTTCCCTCTTGCAGCAGCAGTTGTCCGCATTGTGCACACAGCTCGTCACATTACAATCCAGCTTTGTCATTGCACACTCCTCCTTCGGTGATGAATATTGTTTTGAAACAATTTTAGAATGTGCAGAACGGGCCCGTTTTATTCACGGGCCCGTTCCATCCGGCGTAATTTTTCAGTTTTTTATCCCTTATTTTTCTTCTGTCTTCTCCACTCTGCGGCTTTCTCTGGAAGCAATCTCTTTCTGGATTCTATCCATAAATGCATCCAGGGACACGCTTCCCTCATCTCCTGCAAACCGGCTTCTCACGGAAACAGTTCCCTCTTCCTCCTCTTTCTGGCCTACCACCAGCATGTAGGGGATCTTCTGGGTCTGAGCTTCCCGGATCTTGTAGCCGATCTTCTCGGAACGGGTGTCCACCTCTGCCCGGATTCCGGCGTCGAAGAGCTTCTCCGTCACTTTCTCCGCATAGTCCATGTACTTGTCAGAAATCGGAAGAACCTTCACCTGCACCGGAGCCAGCCAGGTGGGGAACGCGCCGGCATAATGCTCGATCAGGATACCGATGAAACGCTCGATGGATCCAAATACCACACGGTGAATCATAATGGGACGGTGTTTCTCTCCGTCTGCTCCCGTGTACTCCAGCTCAAACCGCTGGGGCAGCTGGAAATCCAGCTGAATGGTGCCGCACTGCCAGGTTCTGCCGATGCAGTCCTCCAGATGGAAGTCAATCTTCGGTCCGTAGAACGCGCCGTCTCCCTCATTTACCACGTAGGGAAGTCCCAGCTCGTCCAGAGCGTCCCGCAGACCGGCCGTAGCCATCTCCCAGTCCTCATCGCTTCCCATGCTGTCCTCCGGTCTGGTGGACAGTTCCACATGGTACTTGAAGCCGAACAGGGAATATACCTGGTCAATCAGGCCCGCCACACCTTTGATCTCGTCCTTAATCTGCTCGGGAGTCATGAAAATGTGGGCATCGTCCTGAGTAAAGCAGCGCACCCGCATCAGGCCGTGAAGCTGACCGGACTTCTCATGGCGGTGAACCAGTCCCAGCTCGCCCATCCGCAGAGGAAGATCCCGGTAGGAACGGGGCTCAGAAGCGTATACCAGCACGCCGCCGGGGCAGTTCATAGGTTTGATGGCATAATCTTCGTCATCGATCACCGTGGTGTACATATTCTCCTTATAGTGATCCCAGTGACCGGAAGTCTCCCACAGCTTTCTGTTTAAAATCACGGGAGTGGAAATCTCCACGTAGCCCGCCTTTCTGTGGATCTCTCTCCAGTAGTCCAGCAGCGCGTTCTTCAGCACCATGCCATTGGGAAGGAAGAAGGGGAATCCCGGACCCGCCTCATTCATCATAAACAGGCCCAGCTCCCGGCCGATCTTGCGGTGGTCTCTCTTCTTCGCCTCCTCCATCATGGTGATGTAAGCGTCCAGATCTGCTTTCTTTCCAAAAGCGGTGGCGTATACTCTGGTGAGCATCTTGTTCTTCTCGCTGCCTCTCCAGTAAGCTCCCGCCAGGTTCATCAGCTTATAGGCCTTGCCGATATCCTTTGTGTTCATCAGGTGAGGGCCTGCGCACAGATCGGTGAATTCTCCCTGGCGGTAAAAGCTGATCTCCTCTCCCTCCGGCAGATCCTCAATGAGCTCCACCTTGTAGGGCTCGTCCTTCTCCTTCATAAGAGCGATGGCTTCCTCCCTGGGAAGGGTGAAACGCTCGATGGGGAAGGCTTCCTTCACGATCTTCTTCATCTCCGCCTCAATCTTTTCCATATCGTCTGCGGTAAGGGGAGTCTCCGGATCCACATCGTAGTAAAAGCCGTCCGCGATGGAAGGTCCGATGGCCAGCTTGGTGTTGGGATACAGCCGCTTGATAGCCTGAGCCATCACATGGCTCGCGGTGTGGCGCAGGGTGGAAAGTCCTCCCTCGTCGCTGGCGGTCAGGATATTCACCTTTGCGTCCCGATCCACCACGGTGCGCAGATCTACCACTTCTCCATCCACCTCTCCGGCGCAGGCCACTCTGGCCAGTCCTTCGCTCAAATCTTTGGCAATGTCAATAACCGCCATCGGCTGTGCATATTCTTTTACAGAGCCGTCTTTCAGTGTAATTTTCATAGCTTTCTCTCCTTCTTCTGGTCCTCATGCCGAGAAACTTAGGGGTCCTGTGATATAAAAAAGTCCCCTGCCATACCGGTTCGGTATGACAAGGGACGATCAATCATCGCGGTTCCACCCTGCTTGCCCGCGCAGATACAGCGGACCTCTCATTTTGACGATAACGGAATCACCGTTCCCGATTAAGGGACACTCCGGGGTGGTCTTCCATAGCCGCCTCCATAAAATGCTCGCAGCAGATCGCATTTCTCTCTGAATGGCCGCAGGCTGTGTACTCTTCCCATCAGCGTTTTATCTTTTCTGTTCAAATCCGATTATAGCCAGCCCCCTGCCGTTTGTCAAGTCCCAGGGCAAAAAACCTTCGCCAGACAGAAATTCTGGCAAAATCCGTTTTTTCCCGCCGCCGGCCCCTCTTCTCAGCTCAGAAGAGGAATCGCCGCCGCCGCGATCAGAGGAATCGTCACCATGGACAAAATGGTGGAAACAGCAAACAGCTCGGAAGCGTAATTGCTGTCCCGGTTGTAGCGAAGAGCGAACATGGTTCCCATGGCTCCCGCCGGGCAGGCAGAGGCCACAAAAATTGTCATGGACACGTTGAAATCGCTGGACAGAAAGAACAGCAGAACCACCGTAATCACAGGAGCCACGATCAGCTTCAGGAAACTGATGTAATATACGCGGACCTTTTTCAGGCTGGCGAGGACATTGCCCTGAGCCAGATTGGCACCGGCCACAATCATTGCAATGGGGGTATTCATATCTCCCACGCTGGCGATGGGGTTGGCAATCACCGCTGGAAGACTGGTCTCCGTGAGAAACAGGGCAATTCCAATGACCACCGCAATCACTGCGGGCGTCACCAGGTTTTTCCACATATCTTTCAGCCTGATTTTCTCCCCTCCGCCGCTCATAAGGATCACGCCGTGGGTCCACACCAGCACGTTAAACACTGTGGTGTACGCTGTCATACAGAATACGCCCTCAGCTCCAAGAATACCGTTGATCAGGGGAATTCCGATGAAGCCGCAGTTGGAATAGATCACCGCCATCTTTTCCACCGGGCTGTCCACTCCGGGGCGCTCCCGAAGCACCACCCGGCAGAACAGGATCACCGCGGCAAAGCTGGCCGCAGACAGAGCAAAAGTGAGCAGCAGCTCCCTCAGCAGCCTGGGATCAAACTCCATCTGATAGGAGCTGATAATCAGCGCCGGCGAAATCACCATCAAAAGAAAATTGGACAGCTTCTTATTGGAAGCCGCGTCAATGACTCCTGTTTTGTAGACGACCGCGCCCACCAGAAGCAGGACCACCATCTCCAATATCTTTTCCGTTATTACCATGGTCATTTCCATCTCAGCCATTCTATGTTCTCTCCTCTTTCTATACTTCTCCTCTTCCGCCCCAAAATACACAAAATTAAATCCCGATTACTCCCGCGGGAATGTTCCCGCGGGAAACCGGGATATCAGTTGCTCTGATCAGTCGCCCAGCAGCTTCTTAACCTGAGCAATTACCTTCTTGCCGTTCATGGTTCCGTAAGCCTGCATATCAATGGCTTCCACCGGAATGCCGGGAAGGTCTTTCTTTACATTGTTTAATCCGAAACGAACCTGCGGCCCTAAGAGCACCACATCCGCATCCGTATGCTCTTTGGCAGTTGCCAGGGCGTATGCGTTGATCTCGCAGTCATATCCCTCTTCTTTCGCAGCGTCTCTCATTTTATTAACCAGCAGGCTGGTGGACATACCAGCAGCGCAAAGTAAAACAACCTTTCTCATTATTTATGTTCCTCCTTCTTGATTGCGATAATTTCTTTTGCCAGATCCATTACGGTCATGGCGTTCATCAGATGATCCTGAGCGTGAACCATGAGCAGATTCAGCGGAACGTGCTTGCCGTTGATCTCATCCTGAATCAGACTGGTCTGATACTCATGAGTCTCAAGGATGGTCTCATCCGCCTGCTTCATCTTCTCGTCCGCCTCCTCAAAGTTGCCCTCTCCGGCAGCCCGCAGAGCTTCGATGGCAAGGCTTCTGGACGCACCGCTGTTTACGATGATCTGCATAATAATTTCTTCCAGCTCTTCCTCAGTCATAACTTTATTCTCATCCATATGAATTGCCTCCGTTTCCATAACTCTTTATTTTTTTAAAAAACAATCGCCTGAATCAGGTATGCCATATATGCGATAAACATCATAGTCCACATATATTTTTCTGATCTCCGAAACGGAGAATCCTTCTTCACGATACGATAAATACCGTAAGGAGGCAGGAAAATGAAAGCTGCATAACTGATGATCTTCTCCTTGGTAAACGCCTGGACAAGCTCTTCCTCTTTCATCATCTGCTCCACCTCCTCTTTCGAGCGGGCCGGAGCCGCCTTGAGCTTTTTAGGGATTGCCAATTTCATTATCCAGTCTCTCCTTTCCTGCCTGATTATACTGTTTTTATTCTGCCTCAACCGGCTGCTTGTTCGCCATAATTACGAATGGAATGTAGATTACAAATGCGATCACAATGCTGAGAAGCTGAGTGATAGCTGCACCCACGCTGCCGCCGGAGGACAGGAACGCCATAAGGATGGGCGGGGTTGTCCAGGGAGCGTTTACTACCATTCTTCCGCAGAATCCAATGTTGGTGAGGAAGTAAGCAACCGTAGCGGATACGGCCGGGGAAAGCATGAACGGGATCGCCAGGATCGGGTTCATAACGATAGGCAGACCGAATACCAACGGTTCATTGATATTGAAGATCGCACAGGGGATCTCCAGTTTTGCGATAGCTCTGTAGTCCTCTCTCTTGGAGAACAGCAGGATGGCGATTACCAGTCCGCCCGTGATACCAGCTCCGGTGATGGTAGAGAAGCAGGACATGAACGGAGTATTGATGATGTTGGGGATCGCCGTTCCCGCTGCGTAAGCAGCCTCGTTCTCTGCAAATGCAGCTAACAGGATGGGCTCGTAAATAGCTTTCAGAGTCTGAGTTCCATGGATACCGAAGCACCACAGCAACGTGGTCATGAATACCAGGAAGATATAGCCCGGCAGACCGGTCAGCACGTTGGACAGAGGTCTCTGAATAAAGGATACGATTGCGTTGAAGATGGTCATTCCGGTGATCATCTCAAATGCCATTCCGATGGCGGAGATGATCAGGATCGTCAGCAGGGACGGGAACAGGATCGTAAAGGATCTGGACACGTTGCTGGGAACGCTCTCCGGCATCTTGATCTCCAGCTTTCCGCTGTTTACCAGACGGCAGTAGATCTCGGTAGCGCCGATGGCGGTAAACAGACCTACGAACAAGCCCTGGGCGCTGGTGAACTGGTTGGTCAGAGCGTTGGCAACCGCATGAGCCACTCCCGCGTCATCCGTAAAGGTGGCGGTGGTGGAGCACAGAGATATGTAAGCGCCTACAGCCACAACCGGCAGTACTTTGTCGTGAATGTTATAAGTCTCGCCCAGCTCCATGGAAAGCAGTACCACAAGGCCGATGGCGATAAAGTTCATAGTTCCGTAGTTGGCAGCCGTAAACATGGGGCTTAAATTTCCCAGCCAGGACATGCCAGGCACATTTGCAAGGCTGAAATATCCCGGGGTCGTATTACATACTACGTTGGAAAACAGCGTACAGAATGAACCCACGATGATAATTGGCAGCAGCGATGAAAATGCGTTCTTGATTGATCTGAAGTGTCTCTGGTTCTGCAGAAACATGGCAAAACCCATAAAGCCATTCATAATCTTATCTTTCATAACCAAACCTCCTATATTCCCGTTTCGCGCGCGCACCGTTTCGGTTAATTGCATAATAACACACACCATTTTTGATTTCAATGAGTATTTTTTCTTTTTTCAAAATGGCAATTTCTTCTGCGATTTGTGTAATTTGCTGTATTTTACGCGAAAGTCCGGCATTTTCTATTATTTTTCACCATGAAGGAACACCGGAGGTTTTCCGAATTTTTCTGCTTATTCCGCCGTCTGCTGTCTGTTGGCGATGATCACAAAGGGAATATAGATCAGCACGGCGATGGCTATGCAGATGATCTGGGTGACGGCCGCTCCCCCGCTTCCGCCGGAAGAGAGAAATGCCATGAGCACCGGCGGTGTGGTCCAGGGCGCGTTCACCACCATCCTGCCGGCAAAGCCCACAGCCGTCATAAAGTAGGCGAAGGCCGCGGAAACCGCAGGGGCAATCATAAACGGCACCGCCAGAATGGGATTCATCACTATAGGCAGTCCGAAGATCAGAGGCTCATTGATGTTGAAGACAGCGCAGGGAATTGCCAGCTTGGCGATGGCCCGGTAGTCCTCTCTTCTGGAAAAGATCATGATGGCGATCACCAGACCGCCGGTGATCCCCGCTCCCGTGATGGTGGAAAAGCAGGACATGAACGGCGTGCTGATAATGTTGGGAATCGCCGTGCCCGCCGCGTAGGCCGCCTCATTCTCCGCAAAGGCAGCCAACAGGATGGGCTCGTAGATCGCCTTTAAGGTCTGGGTTCCGTGAATTCCGAAGCACCACAGCAGGGTGGTCATAAAGACCAGCAGCAGATATCCGGGTAGACCGGTGAGCACGTTGGAAAGAGGCCGCTGGATAAAGGTGGTGATGGCGTTAAAAATGGTCATTCCGGTGATCATCTCAAAGACCATGCCCATGGCCGACACCAGAAATACGGTGATCACGCAGGGAAACAGAACCGCAAAGGACCGGGACACATCGGCGGGAACCTTTTTCGGCATTTTAATCTCCATCTTTCCGCTGTTTACCAGACGGCAGTAGAGCTCTGTGGATCCCAGGGCAGCAAACAGGCCCACAAACAGGCCCTGGGCGCTGGTAAACTGGTTGGACAGGGCGTTTGCCACCTGGTGGACGGCGCCCGCCTCGTCGGTGACCGTAATTGTGGTGGAGCACAGAGAGATGTAGGACGCCACGGCCACAATGGGAAGCACCCGGTCATGGACATCATAGGTCTCGCTCAGCTCCATGGACAGCAGCACCACCAGACCGATGGCGATAAAATTCATGGTTCCATAGTTGGCCGCCGTGAACATGGGCGCCAGTTTTCCCAGCCAGGAAAATCCCGGCACATTGGCCAGGCTGAAATACCCGGGCGCCGTGCTGCACACCACATTGGAAAACAAGGTGCAGAACGATCCCACAATAATAATCGGCAGCAGGGATGAAAAAGCGTTCTTGATGGCCCTGAAATGCCGCTGGTTCTGCAGAAACATGGCAAACCCCATAAATCCGTTCATAATTTTCTCTTTCATACATTCCCCTCCTCTTCGCTTTCGCCAGCGCCTTTATGGTTAATTGCATAATATTACAGCGTTTTTTCCCTGTCAATGATTGTTTTTATAATTTCACAAGGTCCTCTTTTGTTTTTTCCATTGTGCAATTTGTCGTTTTTTCTTTTTAAACAGGTTTTTTATATGTGGAATTTTTTACCGCCGGGAAAAAGGTAAATTTCCTCATAGAACCTGGTTCTTTTCTCTGTTATAATGAAATTAAATGCTGCGGATGAATCCGCCAATACATATAAGGAGGTATTTTATGAGCAAACGGACATTTCCTGAAGGATTCCTGTGGGGAGGCGCCACCGCTGCCAATCAGGTAGAGGGCGGCTGGAAAGAAGGGGGAAAGGGTGTATCTGTATCTGACTGCGCCCGCTCCCATCTGGATGTGGACGTGACGGATTATCATGCCCAGAACAAAGTGACCACCGCCGACGTGGAAAAGGCCCTGGCCACAGACGACGAGGTGTATTATCCCAAGCGCCACGGATCAGACTTCTACCATCATTACAAAGAGGATATCAAGATGTTTGCGGAGATGGGCTTTAAGGTGTACCGTATGTCCATCGCATGGTCCCGGATCTTCCCCAACGCCGACGACCCGGAGCCCAACGAGGAAGGACTTCAGTTCTACGACAACGTATTTGACGAGTGCCTGAAGTACGGCATCGAGCCCCTGGTGACCATGTCTCACTATGAGCCGCCCATCAATCTGGTGTTAAAATACAACGGCTGGTACAACCGCAAGACCATCGACATGTTTGTCCGTTTTGTGGAGACCATCTGCACCCGCTATAAGGATAAGGTAAAATACTGGCTGACCTTCAATGAAGTGGACTCCATGATCCGCCACCCCTTCACCACCGGCGGACTGATCGAGGACCGTTTCCCGGGCAAGAACTTTGAAGAAGTGATCTTCCAGGCCATGCACCATCAGTTTGTGGCTTCCGCCCTGGCGACCAAGATCTGCCACCAGATTATTCCCGGATCCAAAGTGGGCTGCATGCTGACCAAGCTCACCTACTACCCCTACACCTGCAAGCCGGAGGATGTGCTGACCATGCAGCAGTCCATGCGCAGCACCTATTGCTACAGTGACACCCAGGTGTTCGGCGAGTATCCGGCCTATCTGCTGTCCAGATTCCGCAACAAAGGCATCCACATTGTGAAGGAGACCGGCGACGACGAGATCATGAAGGCATATCCGGTGGATTTCGTGTCCTTCTCCTATTATCACTCCTCCTGCGTGGCCGCAGACACCACCAACCTGGAGCAGGCCGCCGGCAACACCATCACCGCGGTGAAGAATCCCTACGTTCCCTCCTCCGACTGGGGCTGGCAGATTGATCCCATCGGACTGCGGATCTCCATGGTGGATCTCTACGACCGTTACCGCAAACCGCTGTTCATCGTGGAGAACGGTCTGGGCGCCAAGGACGTGGTAAAAGAGGACGGCACCATCGACGATCAGTACCGCATCGACTACCTGAAAGCCCACATGCAGGCCATGCTGGACGCCATCGAGTACGACGGCGTGGAGTGCATGGGCTACACCTCCTGGGGCTGCATCGATCTGGTAAGCGAGTCCACCAAGCAGATGAGCAAGCGCTATGGCTACATCTACGTGGACTGCGACGATTACGGCAAAGGCAGCTACAAGAGAATCCCGAAGAAGTCCTTCTACTGGTACAAAGATGTGATCGCTTCCAACGGAGCATGCCTGTTTGACGGCGAAGAAGAGAAATAATAGCCAAAAAAGGTTCCGGACGGCTGTCCGGAACCTTTTTTACAAACAGATCATTATTCTCCGTCTCCCTCATCCAGCTGCTTCAGGCTGGAGACCAGCTGGTCGAAGCTTCTGTGACGGATCAGTTTCTGAATATATTTTGGACTGAGCATCAGGCGTGAGGTGATGTCATAAAATTTCTGCAGCTCATCTCCCACTCCCGCGTCCAGAGACACGAGAAAGACCACCTGAACCTCCTCCTCGCTCCCCGTACCCTGGCCGGTCTCCCACCGGATGGGATTTTCCAGCACCGCCACACAGACGAAGGGATCTCCCTGCTGGGCTTTGTAAGGATGGGGCATGGCCACCAGATTTCCAAAGGCTGTCTTGGCCAGCCGTTCCCTCTCCACCACTGACTGGTAAAACTCTTCGGTGACATGGCGTTTTTCCGCGGCCACATCGCACATCCGGCGGATCACTTCCCACTTGTCCGCTGCTTTCAGGGAGGGGATGAACAGATCCCTGGAGTAGTACTTCTCGATGACTCCGTCAGCCCGGCAAAACAGGCGGCGGATATCGCCCACTTCTTTTTCTCCCATAAAATACTGCACTTCCCGCACCGGTACCGGCACATGGTACTGAATGGGAACGGTGGTGAACACATAATCGATATCGGCAAAGTCCACGTTGGGAACCTGGTTGACATCGCAGACTTCCATTTTTCCCACGTAGCGGCCGAATTCCTCCATGCACTTGTATTTCAGCAGCTGGGCGCTTCCCCTGCCGGAGGCGCACACCAGCAGAATGTTCTTCTTCGGCGGTCCTGTCTGCTTGCGCTGAAGGGCCAGGGCGAAAGCCAGAGCAATGTAGCCGGTCTCATCGTCCGTCATCTGCTTTCCGCTCTGTCTGTTCAATACCGTGGAGGCCTGAAGAGCCATGGCATAGGCCAGGGTAAATTTTTCCTTAATATCCTCCAATAGAGGGTTCCTCATGTTGATATTGTGTTCCAGTCGGATGGACAAGGGCACCAGATGGCGGCAGAGGGACATCCGCAGTTCCAGATCCTCCATGAAGTCCACCTGAAAAGCGTCGTAGACAGAGCGGAGCATCTCCGTCACCACGGAATTGACCTCCTCGCTGATCACCAGGTTTCCACTCTCCAGGGCGCCCTCCACATCGGCCTTTCCGCTGAGGTGAATGGCAATATATCCCACCTCGCTCTCAGGAAAATCAATGTGGAACGCCTCCTCCAGTTCCCGCACGATCTCTTCTGCCACCAGCCTGGACTGATCATAGAGACTCTCATTCTTTTCGTAATCCTCCGGATTCACCGGCATGTCCACGTAATGCCCCTGCCGGATCCGCTCCAGAGCAATGCAGATGTGCATGATCAGGCTGTCCAGCATAATGCCGTTGACCTCAAAATCATATTTCCGAAACGCCCGCTCAATACAGGCGGACACCGTCTCCAGCTCCTTCCGGTCATCCTTCATAATGACGCCGCTGCGCCTGGTCACCAGCTCTGCGATGCAGAGCCGTTTGTCAAACTCATCTCCCTCCACCCGGATTCCGTACCCCGGTTTCCGCTCAATGGTGAGATGATGCCTGGCAAAAATCTTCTCCACCTTTTTCAGATCATCGGAAAGCACCCGTTTAGACACGAACATCAGCTCGCTGAGGGTGTCCATTTTAACATAATTGTCTGTATAAAACAGATACTGGGCCAGATAACAGATCCGCTCTTCCGGCGTCTCCGGACAATAGGCAGCAGGCTCTTCCGGAAACAATTCCCTCCGCAGCTTCTCCAAATCCCCGCCGTCATCACATTCCAGAGTATAGCCGGAGCCGTATTTGACACGCACAGCAGCTCCTTTGCCCTCCAGTTCTTTTTCCAGTTCTTTTATGGTATTCCTTACGGTCTTATTGCTCACGCCCAGCTTTTCCGCCAGTTCATCCGCCGTAGAATATCCGCCTTCGGAAAGAATCTGAAACAGCTGTTCCGTTCTCCTGCCTTTCACTCATTCTCCCCCTTTCGGTTTCTATTGTTTATTTTATAATAAAACTTCGTCATTGAAAAGACTTTTTTCCGGGAGAATTGGCGGCCGTACCTTCCCTGACCGAAAGCTCCCAGCCTCCGGAGAGCAGAGACCGGGGACTCCGTGAAACGAAAAAATCATTTCCCGGTCCATGAGCCGAACGCTGTCATGAACCGGGAAATGCTCTTAAACAGACGGCGGGCCCGAAACGGCCCGCCGGATTTTCAATGCTTACTCGCCGCAGCTGTGGCTGCCGCAGGAACCATCTCCATGGCTGTGATGGCCGCAGGAGCTGTCCCCGTGGCCATGATGACCGCAGGAGCCGTCCCCGTGGTGTCCCTCTCCGTGACCGCAGGAGCCATCCCCATGGTCATGATGACTGCACCGGGTATCCGGATCGTAGGATAAGGTTCCCGCCAGGAAAGCCTCCACCTGGGCATCCGCGCTGCCGGACGCTCCCGGATACAGACGGATTCCGGCCTCCGCCAGGGCATTCTTCGCTCCCATGCCGATGCCGCCGCAGATCAGCACCTCCACGCCGTGATCCGCCAGAAATCCCGCCAGAGCCCCATGGCCGCTGCCGTTGGTGTCCACTATCTGGGAAGAAACAATCTTTCCGTCTTCTGTTTCATAAATTTTAAACTGGCTGGTATGTCCAAAATGCTGGAACACCTCTCCGTCTTCATACGTTACCCCGATTTTCATCTGATGATCTCCTTTCTCTGCCCGGGAAGCATCCGGCCCGCCGGCCGGTCCGACGGCATCCCGGAGAACAAATTCTCCTCCGGCGATCTCCAGCTCAGCTCCCTCCACCAGGAACCGGGCCAGCTTCTTTCTGGCGGACGTATACAGGCTCTGGACGGTTCCCCGCCCGACGCCCATTTTCCCGGCGCAGGCCTCCTGCGTCAGCCCCAGATAATCAATCAGACGGAGAGTCTCATATTCCTCCACCGTCATGATGATCCCATGGCCCCTGGACGCCCTGCCCTGGGCACAGAACCGGACATAATCCGGAATCCGGTCCACCTGTCTTTCTTTTACCGGTCTTGCCATCCTTTCATCTCCCCATTTATTGGCATATGTCAATTATCACTTTATCACTGTTATTGGCATATGTCAACTACCACATTAATATTTCATCAGATTTCCGGTTCTGCCGGGCTGCACCGTCCGGGACGGACTCTCATGGCAGACCGCTCCCGTCACGGCAGACTTTCATTCAGCTCCCGAACCGCCTGGATCAGCTCTCCCTCTGACCCGTCGGCATGGTAGAGAAGGCCCTCCGTCTCCAGATTGTAAAAGCATACGTTGTCCACTGTCACCGGGCTGTCACTGGAGATGGTCAGCAGATCTCCCTCCTGGGGAAAGGAAAGCGTCACCGTCTCCAATCCGTCCACAGTCACAGAATAGGTCTGGGAGCCAAAGGAAACGGTCACCGCGGCTCCCTCTCCCTCCGCCAGAAACTCCAGCGTCCGGTCTCCGGAACGTCCCTGCCGGCTTCTGGTTCCCAGATCCTGGGAAATCTGCCCTCCCGCCGGAAGATAAGCCCGTTTATTGCCGTCCTCCTCCTGCACGGCAGCTCCCCCGGAAAAGGTCCAGCCAGCCGTCTCCAATCCAAACTGGGAGTTGAAGACCGAATTGTTCCGATAGTCCCGGTACGTCCACACTCCGTATCCTCCGGTCATGGCCGTGAGGAGAGGCGACGCTCCCTTCAAAAAGGCCGTCCGCTCCCCGGGAAGCAGTTTCGGGTTGTAGGAATACTCCGGCGTGTCGTCATAATACAGGAACTGCTCCAGAAACAGGGGCTTTCCACCGTTCTGAGCCAGGACGGATGCCAGGTTGGCCGCCATGGCCGTGAGGGCCTCCGCCGCCGTCATATCTCCGTCCGCCGCCTCCCGTCCCATGGACACGCTGTACATGGCCGCTGTGTAGGCGGCTGATCCGCATTCATAAGTCGCCCCGTGGGAAGCGCCCACCAGGCCGCCGTCCGCAGAAGGCACCGGATCCATATCCAGCCGCACTTCCATGGAAAGTCCCGGAAATACTTCCTGGCTTTCCTCCAGAATGCGGTTCAGAACCTGATCGTAAAACTGATAAAAAGTATAAAACATGGGATCTTCCGAGTCCGGCAGGCCGATTTCCCCAAAGGAGGACGCGCTTAAGCCAAACTGCTGTTCCAGCTCCTCCAGAGTGTAGTTCTCCCTGAGAAAGTCCTGATAACCGATGGCTTCCGCCAGCTGGAGACTCTGCTGCCCATACCGGCCATTTCCCGTGTTCTGCAGGAAATTCCAGAAATCCTCCCAGGTCAGAAATCCCCCGGCAAAATTGCTGTGGACCGAGCTGGCCTGGTACAGACTCTCCACGTATGCCAGCCACGCCTGCCGCATATTCTCATCGTAGAGGAGAGCTTCATGGCGGGAGGAGGTCATGGATCCTCCGCCGTAGTCCCAGGTATATCCCACCCGCAGGAACACCCAGAGACCCTGCCGCTGCGCCGTCTCAAACACCCGGTTCAGCTTCTCGTAAGCGTATTCCTCATATCCCAGCTGTCCCGGGCCGTTCATGGGCTGGAACTCCTTCCACGGAACCGCCAGAATGATGCTGTTAAAGCCGTCCGCCCGGATCTGGGCCAGTTCCTCCTCCATATGAACGCTCTCGCTGTTCCAGAAATTCACCACCCAGTCGTCGGAATAGTAGGTGGCCGCCTTCCAGTACTCCGGCTGCTCTGCCGGAGCAGCCAGGGCATCCGCCGCCGGGGCCGCAGTGAAAATTGCCGCTGCGGCCGCCACCGCCGCTATCTGCCGTCCATGGACCGGTAATCTCATACAGTTGCTCCTTTTCTCATTTTTTCTTTCCTTCCCAGCTCCCTCCACACAGTGAGAAGCATGGTGACGTAGCAGGCCAGACCTCCGATGAAGTTGGAGATGGGCTCTGCCAGGAACACGCCGTCCGTGCCCAGCCCCCAGAGATGGGGCAGAATCACCGTCAGAGGGAACACGATGATCACCTTGCGGAAGATGGAGAAAAATACGGCGTTTTTCGCCCTTCCCAGAGCCACGAACACCGACTGTCCCGCCATCTGAAGGGACATCATGAAAAATCCGAAATAGTAAATGTGCATGGCGGGCACGCCAATCTCCAGCAGTTCCGGCTCGCTGCTGAATATGCCGATGAAAAAGCCCGGGGCAAAGTAAAGCCCTGCCCACATGGCGCAGGTGTATACAATAGCCACAACAGAAGTGAAACGGATGGCCTCCTTCACCCGGCCGTATTTTTCCGCTCCGTAGTTAAATCCCATCACCGGCTGGGAGCTGTTGGTCAGTCCCTGCACCGGAAGCTGAACCACCTCCCGGATGGAATTGATCACCGTCATCACGCCCACGTACAGATCGCCGCCGAAATCCCTCAGGGTGGCGTTGCAGACAATCTGTACCAGAGAATTGGTGATGGACATGGTAAATCCTGACAGTCCCAGCCCCATGATGGAGAGCACCCGCTTTTTCTCCAGCTTCATGGCGCTGCGTCTCAGCTTCAGAATCGTCTTCTTTCCCGTAAGGAATTTCAGAATCCAGGCTGCGGAAAGAGCCTGGGAGATGATGGTTGCCAGGGCAGCTCCCTGCACTCCCATATGAAACACGAAGATAAAGATGGGATCCAGAATAATATTGGCCACAGCTCCCAGCAGCACGGTCATCATGCCGATGCGGCCAAATCCCTGGGAATTGATAAAGCTGTTCATTCCCAGTCCCGCCATGACAAACAGGCTTCCCAGCAGATAGATGGTCACATACTGATCCGCATAGGGATATGTATTGTCGCTGGCGCCGAACAGGTAGAGCATGGGCCGCTTCAGAGCAATGCCCAGCACCGTCAGACCGATGCCGAAGATCACCATCATGGCAAAGGAGTTTCCCATGATCTTCTCCGCTTCGTCCACGTTTCCCCTGCCCCTCTCAATGGAACAGAGGGGAGCCCCGCCCATTCCAAACAGGTTGGCGAAGGCCGTAACCATGGAAATAATGGGGAGACACAGTCCCACCCCCGTCAGGGGCAGACTCCCTGCTCCGGGAATCCTGCCTATATAGATGCGGTCCACCACATTGTACAGCACATTGATCAGCTGAGCCAGCGTCATGGGCACTGCCAGGTTGATAATATTCCGGACAACGCTCCCTTTGGAAAAATCATTTTGATCAGAAGCCATTTTCATCCCCCTTTTGCCGGAACCGGCGAATTTTGTCACAACAGAGCTATTATACACCTGTCAGGCATCCCCGTCCAGATGAAACAGCTTCTGCATGGCAGAACGGCTGTAGCTGTGATTGTACACCAGACAGTCGTAATTCACCAGCCACTGCTCAAACGCCTCGTCCGATTCCGCCCCGGTCAGGCTGTAATAATTTCCGTCGCCGTCCAGACAGCCCCGGCCGTGAATCACCGGAAGCACTTCCCTCAGCCCCAGAAGGAATTTCTGATAGGGAGTAGTTTCAAGGCCGGCCATCTGAAGCATTTCTGAAGACAGATAGAAGGCGCTCATATCGCCCAGATCCTGTTTTTCCAGGCCGTAATTGGTCCAGATCAGATAGGGCGTCTCATACCAGATGAGGGATTCCTCGCTGGTCACCGTGTCCTCAGACAGGCCGCTGATCTCATAGTAAAATTCGTCCTCCACACTGGGCTGGTGATCCCCGAACATCACCACCATGGTGGGCTGGTCCAGCTCTTCCAGATAGGAAAGGAGCCACTGAAGGGCTTCGTCGGAAGTCTTGATCAGGGACAGGTACTGATCCGCCATGGGATATTTTCCCTCCAGGTCTCCGGTCAGATAGATCTCCTGATCATAATTGTCATAGACAACGTCGTAGCCGCCGTGATTCTGCATGGTCACATTAAACAGAAACACCTTTTCCGAGGGATCATCCTTATCCTCCAATACCTGTACCATCTTCCGGTAGTTTTCCAGATCCCCCACATAGCACCGGGTCAGAGGGCAGTCCTGAAAATATTCCCATTCCAGAAACTGGTCGAATCCCATATTTCTGTAACAGGTATCCCGGTTCCAGTTTTCCCCGGGATAGGGATGAAGAGCGATGGTCTCATACCCCTGTTCCTTTAGGGCGCTCACCAGAGTTCCCTCTCCCTCTGTGACATTGAACTGGTAGGCGGTGGTTCCGGGAGCCATCATAGCCATGGCGTCGCCGGACAGAAATTCAAATTCCGAATTGCTGGTGCCGGCGCCGAACACCGGCATGTAAAGATTTCCCGTTATGGCAGTCTCCCGCAGGCTGTCAAAATAGGGCATAAACTCTTCGTTGGTCTCAAACTCCCCCGCCACCCGCAGGTCGGAGAAGCTTTCGTTCATAATACAGATGATATTGACCGGCGTCACCGTCTCGTCTGTCCCGGCCTGAGAGGTGACAGAGGCCAGGCGGACGGTGGAATCCTCCCCGCCGTTCCACTGCTCGTAGATCGCCTCCAGACGCTGATCGCTGTAGGCCGCCGGCCTGTCCTTCACCAGATAGGTGCCGGCCATCACCGTAGACAGGATATATCCTTCCGTTTCATAGGAAGAATTCAGATCCCACATATTGATGCCGAACCGCCCGGAGGCCACCGGCCCCTGGATCAGCCAGGTAAATCCTCCGCAGATCACTGCCGCGCTGCCTGCGGCAAATCCCAGGTGAACCTTCCACCAGGGCAGACGCACCGGACAGAAAAAAAGGCCCACGTTCAGCGCCAGAAGGCAAAGACCGGCCAGAACCATTTCCCTGGTCACGGTGTAGGCGTAGTTTCCCGCCACAGTCAGAGCCGTCTGAAACGCCATGAAATCCGCCGGCATAATGGGCCTTCCCCGAAACTCCATAACGAAGGTTTCTCCCACAGAGAGCCCAAAGAGCAAAAAAGACGCGGCAGGCACCGCAATCCGGCTCCTGCCCGTCAATGCAAACGCTGCCAGGTACAGGCTTCCCATCAGCAGGATGTTTACGGCAGCGCAGAGGGGATAGATCGTCTGCAGGTTTCCCGTCACCCACTCAAATAAAACATAAGAGACCGCCGGCATCAGCACCAGACCTGCAATCCCGATTCCCAGCCGTATTTTTTTCCATCCTGTTTTTTCCATGAACATTCATCACCTGCCCTTTTCTGATTGCGTATTTTAACATGAATTTTACACTGAAACAACAGGAAATGACAGGATTTTCAGGGATTTCACAGAATGTTCATATTTTTTACAGGTATGGAAAAACTGGACAGGAAAAATTATAACAACGAAAAAACCTCGTAACTACGCGGTTTTTTCCCATAGTTACGAGGTTTTTCCATAGTGGAGCAGACGGGATTTGAACCCGGAAAAGAACCGCTTATTTACTACATTCGCGGGGTGTCGTGTGATACTTCGTGTGATATATTTCCTGAAGATGGTACAATTAGCGGCAGAGTACATTCTGCCGCTATCTTTTCTGCATTAATCCACATACCAAATTTCCAGAGATCCACTCTCCCGGCCGTGCCAGCACGCGCCCTCCAGTTCCCCTCCAGGAGTATTATCCAAAAAGTACCAGTCGCCGCTGCCGTCATCTGGATCACAGGTCTGCCCGTCCCAGCGATGCCATCCAGTCACCATATAACCGTCCCGGTTAAACAGGTAGTAATGGTGATTGATTAAGCGCCACTCGTTGGCCGGCCAACTGCCATCCTCATCCTGCCACCAATAACCATACTGTCCTACATTCCAACCGGCCTTTACGTCAGCTTGAATCGGCGTCAGAAAAAGTCCCCTCTCTGCCGCGCGGCGCTTTGTTAAGCCGGTCAATACTCTCCCTCCGGCTTTATTGTATTCCAGGATCTTATCAGCGATCACGTCCCGGCTGCGGGTACCGTTGGCGGTCAACTGGTCAATGCTGCCGATGTTGTACGCAAACGACACCAGAGCGTCAAACTCATTCTGGTTCCAGCCGTATGTACCGTTGTACTTGTCCACTTTCGCTTCGTATTTTTCCAGATCGTGCGCCAGCAGCGTGTCCGCCTCCGCCTGTGTAATTGTCTGGCCGGCATGTACGTCGCCAGTATGCCCCCAGCCAATAGTCCAGACACCTGCAGCATCTGTGTAGGCCGTAAGCCGACATCCTTCAAACGATTTAATCAGATTCAACCCTGTTTCACTAATCTTCATGTGTGCCTCCAATTAAAAAAAATAAGGCCCCAGGATCTCTCCCAGGGCCGCGGTCTGTTCTCCGTTACTTCTTCGGACGAATGTCTCCGTTCTCATCCACATACCAGCCAGAGTGAATGGATACCTTTCCGGTCTCCTCGTGGAAGTCAATGCCGAACGCCGGTCCTTCATACTGGGACGCGAAGTCTGCAAAGGTGTTGGTACGGATCGCTGCTCTCAGCTTCTCCTCAATAGCGGGGATGTCCTTTACGTTCATGGGTTTCCAATTCTCGTTCATAGTTCTTTTTCTCCTTTTTTCTTTGTGATTTTTTCGCTGACCTTTCGGCCGCTGAGATTCCGCTCAGCCCGGAGATGTAGGATCACCTCCTCACTGCTGTTTATTTTTATAGCCGGTACGGTCCCAGATTTCTTTCAGCCGCTCCCAGCCATCCATAGCCACAAGCGCCACGATAAATGCCGCCAAAACGCAGGCAAACACCATATACCATTCAATGGGCTGTTTCAGCCAGTACAGCAGCGCCACCAGACAGGCCGGGCACAGCACCAGGCTCAGGACGATCACTACCGCCGATGTAGGCAGCTTGTCCAGCCCCGGCCAGGACTTGATCACTTGGGCGATCGCAGATACTAAAAAAGCCATCACACCGATGGCAATCAACACGTAGGACACATACTGCATAATCAGATTCACATCCATAGTCATTCCTCCAATTCTGTCGGCATTTCCAACAGTTCATTTTTTAACTTTGTTGCCACATCATTGCCTCCCAGGGAGTGATAAGCATCATACATCCGCTTCAGGCTCTCTTTGGCGTAGATCGGGCAGTAACCCTTATCCTGGTAATGATTGTAGCTCTGTATGATCCGGTCCCGCAGGAGGGCCTCTACCCCTTCCCGCAGGGCCGCATTCCGGGCGGATTCTTCTTGCTGTTGCTTCCGGAGCTGCCGGAAGCCGTACCCCAGCAGGGCAAAGCCGCCGGCAAACAGCCATTCCACCCAGTTGGCCTGTATATAATTTAATAGTTCCATTTACACCTCCGCGATGCTGAAATAAATCCCCACCAGTGTGCTGGGAAGCTGCGCGATGGGGA
The DNA here is from genome assembly GCA_019114465.1 of Candidatus Lachnoclostridium avicola. Classification (GTDB taxonomy): domain Bacteria; phylum Bacillota; class Clostridia; order Lachnospirales; family Lachnospiraceae; genus Lachnoclostridium_A; species Lachnoclostridium_A avicola. Next base: position 28,642 of record DXFM01000044.1, on the reverse strand, counting down.
TCCCCGTGTCTTTTGTACACAGATATACTTTTTCCCCTTCACTGTAGTATTTACCTTCGTAATACTGCATATTGGCCACTGCCGGGATGGGATCTTCTAACGTACCGGCGTGAGCCTCGTCAATCGCCTCAAACAGAGACGCTGCATCCGTGGGCGTCCAGGTAGACTGTTTATCGTGGGCTTGTCCAGTGCGCACTTTATAGAGATTGCCATTGTACCGGACGCGCTGGCCGGCCTCCAGGTGCGTACCATCCGGAATTTTGGACCAGTCTGGGTACAAATCTTTGACGGCCAGTGCCTGGGAATCAGTAAATGATGCGGCCGCAAAGGTGGCGGCGGTGCGCAGGACCAAAGCGCTCTTTTTCTCTGTCTCCAGTTCCTCCGATAATCTTTCCATCTCCTCCTCATGAGTAGGGATATACTCTGCCGGCGTTTCCCCATCAGCCTGATAGAAAATCCCATCCCGGTATTTGTCCCCGATTCCTACCTTGTACTGGTTGCACTCGACCGCAAGGGCTGTTTCCCCGTAGGTCGCGCGCGCCAGATAATTGGCCATCTCATAGTCATCGCATACAATCCGATTCTGGATTGTATCTTCAAAAATTTGCGCAAAAATTCTTTGATAATACATTTTGACCTCCTTAATATCCCCAACGAACAATCACAATGCCGGAACCGCCTGATCCAAAGCCACCGCTGATTCCTGCGCCGCCACCGCCACCACCGGTATTCGGTGTGCCAGATCCACCGGCATTAGAAAGAGCTCCAGCTCCTCCACCGCCTCCGGCTCCTCCACCGACTCCAGTGTTTCCGACATGGGCTGCTCCTCCAGCTCCTCCGCCGGCATAGAGAGTGCCTCCGGATTCTCCAAACGCACGGGTAGTTGTTCCCTGTCCGATTCCTCCAGGGTTGGTAGTCCCTCCGGAAGTTTTAAGTCCGGTTCCTCCATTTCCACCGTCAGAACCTCCTGCTCCATATCCGGTTCCAAGTTCTGTTGCACCTCCACCGCCTGACCCACCATCTTTTCCACGATTAGTCCCACTGGTAAAATCATCCGTATTTTTCGGGCCATTTCCTCCCCTTACGGAATAATTTCCAAATGAAGAAACGCCTCCTCTTTTAAGTGAGCTTGTCCCTCCGGCACCAACGGTGACCGCGATCTGCTGGCCTGGAGTTACCCCGATCCCTTTTTGCGTAAGCGTGTAGCCACCGCCGCCACCACCGCCCGCCTTAGCAGAACCCGTGTGGCTTCCGGCTCCACCGCCGCCAACTAGAAATACATCCACGCTTCTCACCCCAGCCGGAACGGTAAATGTTCCTGAAGAAGTAAACGTCTGCTGGCCTCTGGCGGTCGTCGCACAGGTCGCATCCCGTGTAGTGCTGTAAAGATCCCCAGCGCTGGTTGTACAGTACGTCCAGATACGGAAATAGTAGGTGGTTCCCGGCGCGAATCCACCGATCACAACCGAACTGGTAGACCCCAATGCGCTGGACGAACCAACTCCGGTATAGACCCTTCCGTCATTTATATTCGTCGGATAGCCGCCTGTCTTCGCACAGATTGCAACACCGCTGTACGGGCCGGTAGAAGGCCATTTCCAGGTTGCGGTTACTTTGTCTGTGGAATAGGCGGCCACGCTAAAAGACACGACACTTGATACAGTCATAGCGCCGGTCCGTTTTACCCCATCTTTCCAATACGTCTTCCCGTTATAAACATATTTATCTTCCGCCGTCGCGCCGCCTGTTTGGCTGGCCAGGGATGCTGCCGTCACCCTCCCTCCGCCGTTATGATACCCCGCCGGGATCGTCACCGCAGCTCCGGCCGCAAGTCCGGAGCTGTTCCAGGCTCCGCGGTTGGTCATAGCGCCAGTCCGTTTTGTCTTCAGATCCGTATTATAATACGTCTGGCCTGCAAGCACCTGGCTGTCTGCTGCTGTGCCTGTAAGCTCCAGGGTTCCGGTGATCGGTTTCCCGTCCGGGCCGACAATCACCTTTCCCTTTGCGACGTCCTCCGCCAGGGCCGTCACCACAGAAACATTGGCCCCACCGGTTCCTCCCGTTGGATAAAATCGCGCCATCCTTACACCCCCTTTAAGCGCACCGTGCAGTCTGACTCCGGCTTTTTATACTTGCAGGTGGCCGTCACCGTCCCGTCTCCGCTGTCAAAATAGGTGATGCAGCCATATGCTTCCTGCCTGTCCTTACTGTCATCTTCATCCGTACCGTCATCTACAAAGCTAGGAGTCGGCGTATCCTCCTCCGTCAGCCCTTCAGCGGCTACACTCTGAGTATAGGGTGCCGTCTCCCCAATCCATCCAGCCGCTGAAAATGTGACATCCACGTAACTTTTCGCCCGCTCCGCAGCCTGTTTATTGTAAACGGTATTGTTGAGGAGCTGTTCGATCACCTGGCCCATCGCCTGGCCGTCCGCATCTGTCTGCTTGTCCCACTTTACGATCTCTTCCGAAAACACCGGAGGATCTCCGATCACACAGTTTGCCATCTTCACACCTCCTTAAAATACCTCGTCCATATTGAACTCCATAGGCACGTCCGCATCCTTCCCCTTCGGAAGAAATGTCTTATAGGCTGCCAGATCGCCCTCTTCGTCGAAAAGCCCCATCTCAGATATGTTCTTTCCGGTCAGTTCTCCGATCTCGATGGTCCCGGCATACCTGCAGGTTGTCTCCTCCTCATTGGGATAGTAATGGGATTCTACATCCTTTTTTAAGAGCTCGTTGTATAGCCCGACCTCTTTTCCGGTCACGGCTTTCGGCTGGCCGTCGTCGTCCACGCCGCCGTCTCCCCAGGCGATCTTTGCAATCTTCGGGAGTGTTCCATCACCCGCGTGGGCCTTACAGATCTTTCTCCGCTCCGTCTCTGTAATCATTCCTGTTGCCATATAAGTCCTCCTCTCACAGTGCCTCCCGGCTTCCGTTTAATTTCCAGGTTCCGTCCAGCTTCCGGCTTCCGTCCATGGGCCGTGGGATATAAATCCCGGCATCCGCACTCAATTCTGCTGCTACTTTCTGGATCACACCAACCCCCATCGGGTAAAAATCCACCTGGCTGTCTGACTTGTAACCATTCAGTTTTTGTGAGCTGTTCAGTTTCCAGGTACCGTCCAGCCGCAATGGAACCAGATTCTGGCGTGGGTAAAATTCCATAAAAATGCGAATTCCCGTTCTACTTTTAACCGAAACCAGGATCTTAAAATATATCCGAAATTCCAATACTTCCAGCCAAGACCTTACATTTTTATATCCATTAATTTTCTGGATAATTTCTCTGGTGCTCCCTACCGGAATCACCGTGTCTTCGGCTATATTTACCACTGCCTTGAAATAATAAGGATCACCATCATAGTCAAACCATTCTTCGACCTGCCCTCCGCCATACAGAGTCGCCAGATACTCCGCTAAAGTAGCATTAGTTCCGCCGCGCATATACCATCCTAAGGTTTGCTTTACCATCTCCTCCCGGACAGTCCGGTTCGCACCGGAATCATAGTACTGTGTACGCAGCTCTGCTGCCATCGCGTCCAGGATCTCATCAGAAACCTGACTAATATCGCCGTATAAAGAAATTGCTTTCGTATAATTCAGAAGCTTCTTCAGTCCTTCCGATACTGCATAACTGATCGCCTCATTCTCCGGCGTTCGGAGAACTTCCGGCATCAGTTCGTATGGCGCTCCCTCATACAGTTCTCGCATCTTTCAGTCCTCCATATTCCAGATTCACAGCAGTTGCCTTAGAAATACTCGCATCTGTAATTTCCGTCCAGACAGGACTGCGAACCACTACATAACTGGCGCCTGCCGCCACAAGCAAATATGTGAGCTGGGAAGGATTTAAATCTCTCCCGATAACTTCCCCCTGCCACTCCTGATACCTTTCACAGGCTTCCTCTACCTGTTTCTGAATCACAGTTTCGTTTCCCCGATTAGAATCCTCGATGTAATAGGTGACATCAATCTCATATTCCTTCACAGCCGGCGCCTTTACTACGACTTTATCCGTCAATGGTTTTCGGCTGCCTTCTTCCAAATAATCCTGCATCTCTTTTAACTGCCCGGAATCGGGAATCTGGCCGTCCTGAAGCATTACATAAATATCTACCTCACCAGGATTTTCCGACGTAATAAAACAATCCTTCACAGCTGCGCTGTATGACTGCATCCAATAACGATAAGCATCCTCCGGGCCGGCCGTGGAATATCCAGACGGAGCCAGATAAATCCTTTCTGCCAAAGCATCGTCAGTTTCTTCATCTGCCCCGCCGGATGTCTCTGTCGTGTTTTCCATCCTCTGCACATAATTAATCGGATCCACCAGTGTCGTGATTCTCCCGGGTCCATAACCATTTCCGATCTCTCCGTCCGTCAGACATACTGCCGGGACCTCCACCATCTCCTGTCCTGCTTCAATGGTCATTTCCTCCGTTGTCGCAAAAAAGAGATCATCAACTGCTGCCCTGGTACCCGCCGGAATTACCACGTTAAAATCCTGTTTTTTCGAGAGAGTAAACTTCAAAATCGTTCTGGCTGCTGACGCCGGATTCCGGCTGGTACGCTTAAAAGCTGCCAGATTATCCAGATATTCCCCTTTGCTATACTTTAACAGTCCGTTCTTTCCGCCCCGATCCACGCACTGCAACCCCTGATACAGCATCACGGCCGCAGCATAAAGGATCAGGCGTTCCGGTTGCGCCGGCGCAAGTTTTACCTCTTTTCCGGTCAGTTCCTGGTATTTTTTTTCATAATTCTGCACCATTTCATCCAGAAACTGATCAAACATCAACCCATCAATAAAACTAACATCCGGATAAGAATCCAATTCACCTCTCATTCCGTCTCCTCCTTTCTCCGGAACCGGATATGCGGAATCATGGTTCCGTCTGCCTGGAATTCCATGGTTACATCCGCCACCTCCGCGCGCGGTTCATACCGTTCCACCTTATCCTCCAGTTCTACTAAAAAGAGTGCCTCTGCCGTATCCGGCGTCTGATCCAGGCATTCCCAGGAAATTCCCAATTCCCGATCTGCCGGCTGCGTGCCGGCGCGGATCCCCAGAAGCATGGTCAGGCAGCGAAGAATCTCCCTGCTCTCCTCACCTTCTGTCAGCATTTCCGCTGTATAATTCTCCATGCCTTAATGCCCCTTTCAAAAATACTCCTGCAAGGTCAGGCTCATCGTGGCCCGGTAAAGCTCTCCCCGCCTCTGAATCACGTCCCACGCTTCCGAACTCTTGGTAATCACCCACCTACCGTTTCCGATTCTCTGCCGTCCGATCACCAGGATTTCCGCCTGCCCGGACTCCACCATCTGTTCGATCTGATTTAGCATCCCTCTGGGCCGCACCCCCAGAGACGCATCCAGCACGATCTCCATGGTCATGGTCTGAAGGGAGGCGCCCTGGAAAAACGGGAGTGGTTTCTGGCCGATCCGCTCCATGCTGCTCCAGTTCCCGGAGACTTCCCGTTTCAGATTTCGGAAGGTCAGCACTCTCCAGTCGCTGACCTGGAATACCAGCCGACTTCCAAGCGCTCCCACCCTCATTCACCATCACTCCTTTCCAGATGCTGCAGGCGTCTTTCCAGATCATTCAGCTTAGACAGCAACTCGCTGAATAAAAGCGCACCGCCGGATCCGGTGATTTTCAGATCCGGAACCCGGATCTCCAGAATGCTCTCTTTCTTGTGAAAGGACAAGTCTTCCGCGATCCGTTTGTACCATTCCGTCCCTTCCGGCAGTTCCGTATCATTCCAGAATTTTCCCAGGACAACGCCGGAGCTTAAGTCATTGCTTAAGTGAGCGACCAGCACCATATCGTTGACCTGAGGCAGGGTATATTCGCCTCCGAACGCCAGGACCGGAAGATCTCCGGTCACCATCCGGTCCCGGTCCTGGTATGTCACCTGAAGAGTTCCTGCATCCGGATTCCTGCTGGACACAAATCCAATTCGTATCACGTCTTCCACCGTCGCTCCTCCTTACCTCTATGGGATTGTCAGCTTCATCCCGGGGAAAATCCAGTACCCGGAAGAAGAGCTGCCTTTCCCTCTTTTCTTCGCTTCTTCTTCAATCACGTCCCGGTTCGCTTCATAAATAGCTGAAGCTTTTGTTCCACTCCCGTAGAATCGGACTGCCAGGTCCCACAGCGTATCCCCGCTCTGTACCTCATAACCTCCGGAAGCTGCCGGATCCTGCTCTGCCTGTCCGCCCTCTGCGTCCGGCAGTCTCCACCCACTGATCTGGATGCTGTAATCTCCCCGGCTAATCTGGTGCACGATCTTTCCAATCTGATATCTTCCGTCCAGGTTTCCAAACCCCTGAAGCTCCACATTGTCTGAAACCGTTAAGAACACCACTGGATTTAACGTGAGCGTGACCGTTGTCTCCTTTCGGTTCGCGTTTCGGATCGCATTCTTTCCGATTCGTTCCGCATCCGCAGGGCTGTCCGCCTTCTCCGTGCTGTTGTAGATCCGTCCTTCCGTTCCCACCATTACTTCCACTGTTTTCTTCGTCTTTGGCACAGTATAGCTGACCTTCGCTCCGGTATAAGTGCCCAGCATAGAACTGTGATAGCTCCATCTCCGAACATCCTGCTTCCGAATTACACTCTTGGCTGGCTGGTTCTCATAAACCTCCCAGGAAAACAGAATGAGACGTCCGGAGTAGGTTTTCAGGGCAAATCCATACTTTTCTGCCAGCTTTTTTAAAAAATCGGCGTCTGTCTGCCGGCTCTGTTCCATTTTCTCAATCGGAACCTCTTCTCCTTCATAAAACAGGGACATCCCATACCGGGCGGCAATCTCCTCGCCAATCTGCCGGAGCGTTACATTCTTCCAGGTTTGTGAACGGGACGTTTCCTTAAACTCCGTATTTAAAGGAGATGAGATCCCGTTAATGGTCAGCATATCCGGAGGACCGGAAAAGCTGAAATCATCCACCATAAAATCTCCGCAGATAATTGTTCTGCGTTCTCCGTCTGCCAGCCAGTTTCTTAAAAGGATATTAGGCTTTATCTGGTCTTCCTTTTTGGGGATCCAACCGGCCGCCCATGTTCCTTCCCGATCCAGCAGGCTGATCGCGATCGTATCGGACTCGTCGATGGGATCCGTATAGGTAAATGAATTCAGATACGGACTGATGTCCTCCGTTGCCTCCACATGGTTATAAAAAATCTGCACTCCAAAACTTCTCGGTTCCATTTTTTCATTTCCTCCATGCCGGGACATCTTCCGCACTCTCCGGCAGTTCCTCCGGGATCTGCAGAGTAACTCCGGCCGGAAAAATCAAAATGTCCAGAAGATCCTGGTTGTTCTCCATTAAAACATCCAGGCGCTTTTCATTTCCGTACACTTTTTTTGCAATCCAATCCCAGGTATCCCCCTGAATGGTCCGATATTCCTTCACGGTTCTTCCTCCTCTTCGCATTTAAAATGCGGTCCTGGCCTGTTCGTACATCAGCCGTTCATACCACTCCCGAAACTGTTCAAATCCGGCCTGTGTCACTGCCTCTACATCCTCCCTGCTGGCACTTCCGTAAAAATTCATAATCGGCTGATAGACCGGAGCCGATCCAGACATGGCGCCGCTCACAGAAGAAGTGGATGAAATGTGCTGTGCCATGGCGTCATATGTTTTCGAGTAATTATTTTCCTCATAGGCACCTAACAGTCTTCCTGTTTCCTCCCATAAAGAACGGGATCTGGCAGATCCGTCGATCGGGATTGCCATCTCCGGGCTTTCCTCTGCAAACCATGACAGGGTCGGACGGCTCATCAGTCCGCCGGACGCATGGTGCTCCACGCCCTGTATGGTTCCATTCCGATAGTTCCTCACGGTGGTGATGTCCACCGGCAGAGTCACATCAATACCTGCTGAAAACTCGGTTTCCACCAGCTGAATTAATCTCCTCGCTTCGCTCTGAACTTCTTCATCCTTAGAATGCAGTCCCTCGATCACTGCATCCGGAACGGCTCCGGTCTGCTGCTCCACGGTCTCTGCCAAAAGAGCCCAATCCTCATTTCCTCCCAGAATGTTTCCGACCATATATTCCATACTGCCCTGGTCTCCCGCTACCGCCCCGATCCCGGAAAGCTCGCTTAAAGACTCCTGAATCATGTCACTGGGGGACAGACCGTTGGCTTTCATCTGCTGGCTCAGCTGCTCCAGGTCTTCTCTGGTGGGAAGCATATTCTGGTAAAGCATGAGGATGGCATCCTTGGATTCACTGGAAAGATCCACTCCGCTGAGTGCGTTCCGAATGAGATTATCAAATCCATTGACGTAGTCCGCCGCAGTAGTACTGTTTTCCATGACGGCTGGAAGACCTTCTGCAATCTGCTGATTGACCGCATCCAGAGCCGGCTGAATCTCATCCCCATAGGTGGACATAATCGCGTCCGCCATAATCTGATACCCATTGGTAATCACCTGGGCCTGCTGCTCATAGTATGCCTGCGTCGCCTGGCTCTTTCCGGCTTCAAATTCTTCTGCGGAAATTCCGCCCTCCATTCCCTGCTCTCCGGCGATCCGCTGCGCATTCAGGTTCGTCAACACTCTCTGGTACGCCTGATCAATCCCCGCATTTGCCTCGTCCGTATACTCCTGGATCGACTGCTGCAGGTTCTGGAACGTGTCTCCGGACAGCAAATCCGCTCCGGCATACTGCGCACCGATCATCTGCATTTTGGCAGAATTCTCCGCCTCCGTGATCATGGATGTGATATCCGAAATATCCGTCAGATACTGATCTACAATCTGCTGTTTATCTAAGGTCAAGCCATTTTCTGTAATGTCATTCAGGACCTCCTGCAGTCCTTCCTGAAGCGGCTGCATTTGAGCATAAAGAGACTGGTAAAATGCATCGCTGCTCTCCGCCAGTTCCCCGCCTTCATCCCCAAATACGATTCCGACCGCGAGGGAAACCTCATATCCACTGCTGGTGATATATTCCTGGGCGTTCTTCACCAGGCTGTCCACGGAACTCACATAGGATTCCGTGTCGCTCTCATCAAACGCGATTCCAAGAGATAATTTCCAGTTGGATTTTCGGATCGCTTCCAATCCCTCTTCCAGGGATTCCCGCAGCTGATCGGAAGAGTCTGCCGCCTCTCCGAAAGCGTCCAGCTGATCAAACAGGCTTCCACCGCCGCTCACGATGTGTCTGGCTGCCTCGTTTAACTCTTCGATAGATAAGGTAATATCCCCAAAATGTTCTGCCAGGTTCGCCTTTGCCGCATCCCTCTCCGCCGTCCGGATCGCGGTTCCGATCCCCACGATTCCTCCGATGGCAAGTCCCGCGGCAGCCACCGGCCAGGCCGCAGTCATACCGGAAAGTGTTCCCAGCATCTTAATTGCAGTTGTGGCTCCCTTTGCCGCCTTAAAGGTCAAGAGGGCAGAACCAATCCCCGTAATTGTTCCAGATAATACATCCGGATGTTCCAGAAACCATCCGCCGGCATCCAGGAGAGGATCCATGGCATCTCCGACCGCCGCTCCGAACTGTTTCGCCTCCCGGCGGATGGACGGCATATCCTCCGCCAGGTTTTCCAAAAAATCAGATTCTGTGAAATCATTTACCAGTTCCGAAGCCCCCTGCACAACCTCCCGCAGGACATCATCCATTGTCTGATAAATAGCAATGCCGGCGCCTTCCGCCGCGCTGGTCAAAAGGGTAAAATCTCCGGCCAGATTGTCAATGCGCACCGCTGCCATTTTCTCTGCGGAACCGGCGGAGTTATCAATGGCTGCTGCCAGGTTGTCAAAATCAGACTGCGACGCATTGACAATGGCCAGAAGTCCGGACATAGCCTCCTGACCGGCCAGGGCTGCTGCCACGCTGGTCTGTTCCGCTGTACTCAGTCCGGAAAATCCCGTCCGCAGATCCTGCATGATCGTTCGGAACGACTTTAGATTTCCCTCCGAATCCGTCATAGAAAACCCCAGCGTCTTCATGGCTTTTCGGACTTCTTTGGTCGGCTTGACCAGTCGGGAAAGCGTTGCTCTCAGCGCGGTTCCGGCCTGACTGCCCTTGATTCCGGAGTTGGCCATCAGGCCGATGGCTATAGAAACATCCTGAATACTGTATTTTAAGGCTCCGGCTACCGGCGCCACGTACTGGAAAGTTTCTCCCATCAGAGCTACATCCGTATTAGACGCGTTGGACGCCTCCGCCAAAACATCGGAAAACATGGCTGCATCTTCTGCGGTCAAGCCAAACGCCGTCAGCGCGTCGGTTACGATATCAGAAACCTCACCCAAATCTTCCCCACTGGCCGCCGCCAGATTAAGGATAGAGGGAAGGCCGGCAATCATCTGATCCGTCTTCCATCCGGCCATGGCCATGTATTCCAGGCCCTTTCCGGCTTCGGTAGCAGAAAACTGCGTGTTCCGCCCCATTTCCAGCGCAAGTGCGTTCAGCCGCTCCATATCAGCGGCAGAGGCGTTGGAAATCGCCTGAACCGAACTCATCTGCTCCTCAAAGCTCACGCCGGCAGCTACCGACGCAGTCCCGATCCCGGCGATCCCCGCTGCCGCAAGCGACGCTCCCTTTGCGACCAGTCGGAAGGTTTTATCAGAAAAAGCGTCCAGCCCATCCACCCCGGCCAAAAATCCCTGCTGTTTTTGGGCATCCCGGTAGAGTTTTCTCAATTCCCTGTCAGCCTGGTCAATCGCCCCCTGAAAAGAACGGTCCAGCTGCCCGGAAATCTTTATTCTTGTCTCATAGTTTCCTTTCTTACCTGCCACGCTTTTTCCTTGCCTCCTTCCTTCTCCTGGTTTCTTCTGCGGCCGTCTCCGCCATTTCTTCAATTACAGTCCAAAGTCTGGATAATTTCATTCCATAGAAAAAAGGAAGCCCTGTATTACTGTACTTTGACGCGTAAATGCAGTTCTTCCTCACATTCTTAATGTCAGAAATGCCGTTTATTTTGACAGATAGAAAAAACGGTAGATTCTTGCCCGCAGCCGGATTCCATCTCTGGCGCTCAGTTTCCCCAGCACTTCCAGCGGGTACCCGGTAATCCGCTGCATAATCAGTTTGGCAAACGGAAGCGGCACATCTAACGTCACATTTCCGTTCCCGCCCATTGCCTCATAGGCATCATATACCTCTGAGAGCTCATCCAGTGTCATATCCCGGAGCTTCGTCATATCTACCCGGGTAATGGTCGTCTTTTCAAACGTCACCGGTGTTTCCAGTTCATAATCCAGGTAATCCTTCTCTTCCTTGTTCATTGGCCGCCTCCTAGCACATATCCCGAACTTCCTTCAGAACGTCGTCTCCATTTACCACAAATACGTTATTTAACTTGTCGATCTCCAGTACTGTTTCTCCATCCAGAGCGATCTTATAGTAGCTCAGGGTCATGGTCACGCTGGACTCCATCCGGCCGCCGGATTTCACTGTTCCAGGAGTGATTTCCTTGACAGTTCCCCGCATAGAAATCGCTATGGATGTGTAAGAGATCTTTCCCGTCGCCGGATCCGTTCCCTGGATTGCACCCCGAAGAGTCAGATCCTCCGCTTCTCCCGGATTTGCCAAGGAAAACAAATCCTTCGTCAGGCTCATGAACGGGATCTGAATATCCATGTTTTCTGTGAGCCCAATGACCGGAACATCCATATTTCCTCCGGTTCCGGCGCCTTCCAGCGTATCTGTTACCATTGTTACTGCAGGGAGTTCCACTTCTCCCGTCAGTCCCACCAGCTTTGTTCCTTTCCGGTACAGATTGTACCGATTCACTACCTGCGGAATCTTCACGCTGTCTCCTCCTCTCCCACGATCGCGCTTTTTAACGCGTTCATATCAAATTCTTCTGTGGTCTGAATGTACTCCATCGGTGTGTACGGGGCCACATACATTCTCACCTTAACATGACCATTTAACAGGTCTTCATCCGGATTCTCCTCCGGATGGTATTCCATCCGCATGCCGGCACACCGATCCTGGCTGACCAGGCTGTTCCCCCAGATGTTAAAGCTGTTCACCACATCATCGATCTGGCTCCGCTTCATGCCCACGTCCAGTCTCTCCCGGTAATTCAGAATAAAATAATTCGCCGCAAAGGAAAACATCCGCCGGCATCCGATCCACCGATCTTTCGGATCCGTATTTTCCGGGTAGGCTCCGGTATTATTTCCCCATGCTTTCCACCCGGAATCATTGACCAGTGTCACAATTCCCTCCCCATTCAGCTCCGCTGCCTGAGGCTGGTCCAGAATTACTTCTGATCCGTCAGAAATCACTGCTCCATCAATTCCGAGAAGTTTATTGGAAGGATAAATATAAGGAACATCCCCATTGGTTGCCGTGTAATAACTGGCCATTGCCGCATACACCGCAGAATAATACATCTTTTTTTCCTCATACAGCGCCATCGGCCACAGAACAATCGCATGCGGATCAGTGTAGCCGGCATTCTTTTTCACTGCGGCACATTCCGTATACCGCTTGGTAGACGGTTCCAGATCCAGAACGCATTCGCACCGGAAGATTCCGTTGATCTCCATACACTTTGCCATCAATGCCGCTCCCACATTCGGCTTGTGACTCCATCCGGGAGCTGCCAGAAGAGCCGGCGTCAGACCGAAGCGGGGATATACCTGACGAATCACTTCCAGGCCACTCTCCACACCGGTTTCCGCATCTCTCGCTCCAATGATATCCGCTTCTGTTATTTTCGACGGATCCAGACTGCTGCTGGCCACATTCACACTGGGAGAAGCATACAGAGATCCGGTACTGAGTAAAGTAAGAATCAGTTCTCCTGCCTCATTGAACGATAACATATAATCCTCGTCCAACACAGCCGCTTCCCCTGCAGACTCTGCTTTCACCACTACAGAGCTTTTGATTACATCCGTTCCCAAATTTACCTGATGATTCACAACCGGATGATCAGCCGCCTCATTTTCTTTCTTATGCTTAGCCGGATCCAACACGTTAATAAATATCACCGGATATACCCGGAAGATCCGGAAGCACGCTACCATACTCTGACACAGCGTATACTTTTCCCAATCGTCTGAATAACCCAGCAGCTCCTCCGCCTCATCCCAACTGGACACCCGGACCGGCTGATTGACTTTTACATTTTCCACCAGATTCACAGGGGCGGTTCCTACCAATACCTGTACCCCATACCTGGTTGACAGCGGCTGCTCATAAGCAGTCGCCTTTTCCACTACTTCAATTCCATGCTTATACATTGTTTCCTCCCAATTTCCGTGCTCTCTCATACACCATGTTCATCGCGCTGCCTTTCCGATACAGTTCCTTCCTTGCTTCGGCCAGGCGCTCCACCGGCACCATCAGCTCCCTTAAAAAAGGATAAAGCTTCATAAGCGCCTCCACTTTCGGCGGCACACTTCCGCAAAAGGTTGTTCCGGTCTGAATGACCCCGTAAAAAGACGGTCCCAGATACATTCTGGTTGCAGCCGCTTTTTCCGTCTTCCCTGCTTCTTTTCTATTCATCTCATTCACCTCTCTTAAAACTCCGGTTCCAGGACCGGCAAATGCCAGGTCATTTCCACACCGGCAAAAAAATGCGGCCAGTCTCCTGTATCCGGATAGGCCGCTTTCATTTTTCTCTCGCAATAATAGTAGTCCTCCAGCACCGGGTTTACGCGGAATCGGTTTATGACCCGTTCCACGGTGGTGGTAATGGTCTTCCATCCTTCCATTTCCTGGCTGCTGTCATAAACCGCAAACAGGATCCACACCTTTGCCTGCGCTTCTTCGTCCTCATAGTTGATCTCATCCACCTGCACCAGGAAGTATGGGAACAATTCCTCCTCGTTCTGAGCTTCTTCCGCGGTGTCCCATCCGGCCTGCACTGCCCGAACCGGGAGCTCGTAGGGATACCCCTTCATCCAGGCCGCTTCTTCACGGATATCGAGAAATGAAAGATCCTTTACGATCTCCTCCACTTCTTTCACCATACTTGTCACAAAGTCATTGATCGTCATGATAACGTCCTTTCTGCCAGAGCGCGGACGCGGCGAGTCAGCTCACTCCCTTTTTCATCCTGCATATCCCGAAACAGGACATCTGCCAGCTTGGCTCTGCTGGGACCGTGTATGGCCCTGATCGGAAAACGAGCCGATCCTACCCGTTGAAACACATCCGTATGAGTTACTCCGGTATGTCCTGTGGTTACACCGGCCACAAACGCCTTCAGACTTCCATTCTTCATCTTAAGCTCTTTCCACCCGCTTCCTCTGATCACTTCTGTCCGGACGCCTTTTCGGATCGTATTTTTTCGGATTCGGTATGACTTTACAGATTCCGTCTGCCCCGATACCGTTAAAACAGCCTCCGGCCTTGAAACGGTGGCTTTTCGGATCCGAATGTCGCTTTTCCGAAATTTTCCCGCTTTCAGCGTATATCTGCTTCTGCTTTTGGCATACAACTCCTCACGGCTTTCCTTTGCCATCTCATTAAGCACGTCTTTCAGGCCTCTTTTCATTTCTTTCGGTGCTTCGCCCAGTCGATCCACCAGGCGTCCCGGTACATCCGCCGTAATCGTGATCATCCTCATGATCTTCCCGCCTCCAGACTGATGCTGTAAATTCCATCCTCGTTGTTTGCGTCCGTCACCAGATACTTCTTCCCATCCAGCAAAAGCACCTGTTCTGGTGCCGGAAGCGGGCCAAAATCCTCTGCGGCCACGTAAAGGAGCAGGGCCTTTTTATAGACCCCGTCCCTTCCCCGGCCAAACTGTTTCTTCTCCCGCTCCGTCAGCTCATTCTCATCAATGATCACGCACATGGGTTTTCCGGCTACCTTGTGCGTCTCTCCAAACTCTTCCAGGTTCAGAAAAACAGAGCAGATATCTGACCGGACCGCATCCTTAAACGCACTCATGGGGTTACCCCAGGAGTTTGACCTTTGCCGTGGCCGCAGCTGCCGCTGCATCTTCCACCGCATAGCCCATCACGTCGGATGTTGCCTTATCAATTCCGTCTGCATCCGTAAAGACGATATTATCTCCGGCTTTCAGCTCCACGCTGGCTTTCTTCGGAATCTCAAAAACTCCCGTCACATGAATCGTTCCTACAGCTCCGGCGGGAATGTCGCATCCTGCCACGCCGATCCGCTTCCCAACTAATACTACTGTCCCTGCCGGGATCATCTCCTCAGTCCCATTTTTATAATCAAGCGCTTCTCCGCGCTGCACATATGCTGCTGTTTTCGCCATCCTGGCACCTCCTTATTTTATTGCAAGCGCGATCGGGGAAGAAACCGCCACACCCGGATTCTTCACCGCTCCGCGAAAATCCAGTACGGTAATGCCCCAATCCAGATACACATCCCATACAAATCCCAGCTGTCCCGGTGTTTCCATCCTGCGGATGTTGGGAATCTCCTGACCGTTTAAGTAGTCCACCTGAATAAAATCGATGTCATTGGAATCGCCCACCATAAACCACGGAATCGCCCCAGTCTTCACCTGCGCATTTAACGTCGCATCCTCCACAATGCGGATCGTATCCCTGTACTGATACAGCGGGTTTACGTCTCCGGATGCACTGATGGTCGCGGAATTGAACAGCGTGTACATGGCAAACTGATACCCCAGGGGAACCACCAGAACCGCCGGACGGATAATAATGGCCTGATCGGTTCCATCCATGGTCTTTGTGTGTCCTCCCAATGCCAGGATCATGGACTGCACCGCCTCCTGGGTGATTCCAGTTCCTTCCGCCAGAAGATTTTTGTGCCCGGCCGAAAACAGGTTCTGACCATCGTAGATCTTCGGGTTCCCAGTCAGGACCTTATATACCTGCGTGTTGATGGTCGTTCTCGCTGCTTTTGCCGCTCTTGCGGGCAGCGTAGTGATCACTCCCATGTCATCATTGATGAACGCCTGTCTGGACATGGTAAACTGGCGTCCATAGGTCTTTAACTGTCTCTGCGGCAGCTTCTCATCCGTCGGAAGCGTGTGCTTTAACTCTCCGCCTTCCGGGACCTCCAGAAACTCTCCGAAACCGCCCTGAACGTAGTAATTATCCGCCTTCTTGAAATCAGACAGCGTCCCCTTCGTAGTAAAGCGATCAAAAGTCACCGGAGCCGTCCGGTGTCCCTCCACATACGCCTTGTTGATTACCTGATCCATGATCGCCGGGAATGCGGACGTGGGATTGTAGTAGGAGCGGCGCATGGTTTCATTGAACAGCTCATTGGGATCCATCATATAGTAATTCCTGGAATTTCCTCCGTTCTCATCCGCCAGACAGTTCGCTGCGATCATCCGGAGGGAAGCTCCCTGAAAATCACCGGCGCCGGCGGCGGGTTTCTCCACCCGGATCCCATTTCTGAGCAGGATTCCATCCACGATCGCGCTTCTCTTTTTATCCGCCTCATCTTCATTCACCCGAACGGAGATCGGAGCTCCGTTTCTCTCCAGGCGATCTAACACCGCCTTGCGCACCTGCTCTAAAGTGTCTCCGCGGGAAATGTACTCCTCCGGATCCATACCAAAACGGCTGCAGAGCCCGGTGATCTCCCGGATTCTGGTACGCTCTTCCAGGGCTGCCTGACGGCTTTCCTCTGTGCCGGAGGCGCCGGCCGCAGGAGGTGTCGCACCTCGGGTTCCTCCCGCAGACGAACCTGTCCCCTCTTCTTCTTCCTGAGCCAGGATCTCCTCGATCTGTCTCTGAAGATCATCGAACTCCTGTCTCTCTGTTTCCGTGAGCTCCCTGCCCTGTGTCCGTGCCAGCTCTGTGATCTTCCTCTGTCTGGCAATCAGTTCCTGTAAATTCATCCTCTTATTACCTCCTCTAAGCCATAATTCCGGCTGTCTTTAAGCTGCTGATTAACTGTTCAAGTGCTGTCGCACAGGTTTCTGCTGTTGCTGAATCCGTAGTAAACGATACAGCTGCTGCCTTTTTTACCCCGCCGATAGCCTGTTCGGTAGCCATCGGGAGGGAATAGGATTCTCCTCCGGAATAGTTTTCCGCAATGAAAGAGCAGATGTCTTCCAGATGATCCGGAATCTCATCCGCTCCCCGCCCAGTCAGCGCGGCTGCCACTTCCTTCATGCTGCGTTCCAAATTGTTCACTTCTGTCTTCCTCCTTTCCTCCGGTTTTCATTCACCTGGATCATTCGTTCAAATACTTCCAAGCCACAACCACCTTCCGGGAAGTCTGCTCCACCACTCCTTCCCACTCCCACGGTCGGGTCCGCCGGCACAGAAACCACACTGATCTCCAACGGCGTCCACTTCTTTGCGATATAGCAGGGACCGGTAAAGCGGCCGTCAGAAGAGGTTTTTCCTGCAGCCACCTCCTCCCAGGCATCCACGCTGTATCCCACAGATACGCCTTTTAACGTCCCGTTCTCCACCTTGCGGCGAATCACCTCTGCTTCGTCATCGTCGTCAAATGCAATGACCGCCTTTCCTCTGGACGCCTCTATCCATGCTCTCTCCACTTTCCCCAGGACTTTATTGGTATTGTGGTTAAACAAAACCACTCCCATGGTCTGCAGCCGGTTTAAGTCCATGCATCCTTCCGAGTGATCCAGGATCTCCACTCCGTACCATCTGCTATAGGGTTCTTCCGAAGAAAACGAAAGCTCATACCTTCTCTCATTTCCTTCCCCTTCCACCGCCCGGATCCCCGCGTTCATAAAGCGGACCGGACGGAAATCATTTTCTCCCTGAGGGTTCTTCCTCATGGGACGTTCCCGAATTTGCTGCCGTCTCATCCTTATTCTCCTCCTTTTCTGCTGAACTTGCGTTCCCCTGGATCATTGCCATCAGGTCAATTCCCTTCTTCATGGCATATTCCTGAGCCTCCGCCATCTCATCAATGACCTTTCTCCAGTCCCGCCCGTTTTCCGCGCTGATCTGCTGGAACGTCTTCTGTCCGGTCTTTAGGGCCACTCCGTTGGCATTGGCCTCTTTGGATGGATCAATCCAGGGCTTGGGCTTCACTACCCACTCATGAGCCATATAAGTTTCCTTGTTTTCCCAGAAATCTGCCGGAGAAATCACTCCCGCCAACCAGCAGGAGATTACGAATGTCTCATAGACCTCATCCAGAAAGCATTCCACCAGCAGTTCTTTCTCTTCCTCATAGGTCAGGTCATCTTCTACCATGGACTGTCTGGCCGACGCATAGTTTGTCTCCGACATATCCCTGGAAGTTGCCTCGTAGGACAGGCCGTTGGCCGATGAAATCATCCTCTGCTGCGTTTTGATAAACGCGGTAGCATCCGTTCCCTGGCCGGCCGGATTTAACATCTGTGCCTCATCTCCCGCATTCAGCTCCATGATCATCCCAGGCACCACCCGTTTTCCCTCATAGCTGACTGACGGCCCCTTTGCCGCCCCTCTTCCGATGGACGTTCCGATCGGATTGATCCGCTTGATAAAGACTGCCAGGCAGGCTGCAATCTTCTCTTTGATCGTCACCGCCGTCATAAACTCGTTCATATCTTTGATCCGGACCAGGGTCTGGCTCAAATCTGACATCTCCCGGATCTGGGACGGCCGTTTCTTCGTAAAGTAAAAGATCACGTCTTTCGCCTCTATGTAAACCGGCGTCATCTGCGTATAACCATCAATGGAATACTGGCGGATCCAGTATCCCTCCGGGCGGTTCCATCGGTTATACTCGATTCCGCCCACCACCTTGTTCCCCTGCCGTTTAGGCTGGAGCTGGGTAACATCCAGTTCGTCCACCTCAATGACCTGAAGCTGAAAAGGAAGAACTCCCTGGCTGGTATAGCGCTTCAGGATCAGAACCCCTCCATCCGTGATCTTCCTCTGAATGCACATCCTCACAATCTGAGGGAACGACTGCTGCCCGGTCACATCGCAGTTGATCCCCTTGCACCACCTGGCCCACATCTTTTCCAGGGTGTTATCCATTTCCTTTTCTCCGGTGGTAGCCCGCACCTGCAGGCCGCTGCCGATTACGTTGCGCCGGAATGCCCGCAGCACGGAACCCATTACGTCGGAATTCCGTTCCAGGTCCCTGGCTCTGGCCCTAACCCGATCCCGGTCGTACCGGTCTGTCATTTCTGCCGACTGGTTCATGCTGTTCCACTGGCTCTGGAGCCGGCCGGTGTCTCCCGCGTCATAGTTTCCGCGGTATGCCTCGTACTGCCCCCGCCACGCCGCCCGTATGGCCCCCGCTTTCGGGCTTACGGCGCCGATCAGCCGGTCAATCATGTTCAGTTTCATTTTTACCTCCTGTTGTCCGGCCCAAAATCTGCCGCATAAGCTCCGGACAAAAGCGACGTTCCCGTCCCATCCATCTGTGTCTCCAGCCGGTTCCTCTCCGCAATCAGGGCGCTTAAATCCGCCCGGGTCAGCGACCGTGTCCCAATCTTATAGCTCTGACCGCCTACCAGGATCTTGTAAATCGCTTCATTTAGTACCTGCAGCTGTTCTTCCGGCGTTCCAAAGTTTCCTTCCTGTTCTGCCATTTATACCCATCCCTCCAACTCATTTTCCCGTATCCATTGTTCCTCCGGTGCCGGCGGAGGATTCATTTGTCCCTCCACGGTTCTTTCCTTCTCCGGGTCATAACGATCCATATGCCAGGTTCTGGCCCCTCGAATATCGGCCGCAGCCATGGCATATACTTCCGCATCCAAGTAATGGTTCGCTCCATGCGAATTTTTCTGCACCCACTTCTGTACAGTACTTCCATTCGCCTGCTTTACATTGATTTTGTGCTCCGCAGTCACCTGATCCGCATAATCCTCATCAATCCCTTTAAAAACCATCCATGCTCCTCTGCCATTTTCCCGGCGCATCCGTGCCGCAATCCGATCTTTGTACTTTTCGGTGTCCACAATCACCAGGCTCATCCCGGTTGCTCTGGATCCTACCTTATTAATGACGCTGATTTTATAATCGGTATCCATTTTTTTACTGGATCCTTTGCTGGGTAATGTGTAGTCTGAAGTATCTGCGCAGAAATTGTAAACCATATCGGTCTGATCACCAGAATCCACTAAAACAAGGGACAGAGTCATTTTACTTCCGTCCCTTTTCTCATAATTCAGATTCATGATTCTGTCTGTTTCCCAAAGATCCGTAGCCTGGCCTCTCGCAACCAACTGACTGGTCCACCGTTCTCCCCAGGCTCGTATTACCCAGTATACAGACGTTTCCTGAACGTCAATTCCGCCTGTTAATTCAATGGCCCAATCCGGAACCTCAAATTCTTCATATTCTGACTGCCGTTCTTTCACCAGTTCTGCAGTCGTCTTCAGCTTGGTGTCTTCCCAGGCTTCCGCCAGCCAGCTGTTCACGAAGTTCTGCAGTTCTTCCGGATCGTCCTTCGATTTCAGAAACTCTTCTGCGACCTGAGCCCAGGTGACAAAAATACTGTACAGAGAGCTGATATGAAAGCCCACCGTCTTCGGCTCTCCCACGCCACGTTTTTTTACCGCTCTCCACTCACCTTCCCGGAGCATTTTCGGCTTATCCCGATCCAAAATTTCACAGCCACATTCCGGGCAAACATAAACAGCTGACTGCGCCCGTTCATATGGTGACATTTTCTCTTCCGGATCCTCTGCAAACTTGATCTGCTTAAATTCCAGCCGGATCTTTACCCCACAATGGGGGCAGGGAACGAAATATTCCCTCACTTCATCGGCATGGTCATGCAGATCCCAGATGTAATTGCTTTTTAGTGTTGGAGTGGAACAGGCATACACCTTACTCTGAGAAGCAAACGTCTTAATTCTTTCCATCGCCAGCTTATAGGGGGATGCCTCCTTTTTTGATGCCCCTCCCATTTTGTCAATCTCATCAAAAAACAGATATTTGATGGCCTTTGACGCCAGTTTCGACGGCGATCCGGCTCCTCTCAGATAAATTGTCATGCTTTTGAATTTCAGCCTCAACTCTTTAGAGCTGTTTTCATAAAACTGTTTCCGTATTTCCGGAATCAAACGGAATGCCGGCTTCAATTTGTCGTTGGAGATATCCTTAGCCAGATCATCCGAAGGATATACAATCATGGTCGGCCCTGGATCTTCGCTGATAATGTATCCCAGCATATTAATCAGTGCCTCTGTTCCTCCCAGCTGTGACCCCTTACAGAGATAGATCTCTCGAATATGAGGATGGTTGAAAGCGTCCATGATCCCTGTCAGGTACGGAGTCACCGCATTGGACCATTTTCCTGACAAGTTGCTGCTCTCATCCAGCACGCGGTACTTTTCCGCCCATTCGCTTACCGTAATTTCTTCCTGACGGGCAAGACATTTGCTCAATACCCGCCGAAACAGCGCCGCCGTCTTCTTTCTGGATCTTTTTCGCTGTGTCATTCATCGGTCTCCTCCTCGTCCTCTTCCAGTTCGTCTTCCTCAAAATTCTTTTGCTGTCCATCGATCTCGTCCGGATCATATTCTGACAGCTCTTCCAATACTCCAAGCATTTCTTTTCGGATTGCCTGAATAATAAGATTTATGTCAGACTCACCGGCGACCTCCATCGCCAGTTTTGACGGTACAGCCAGCAGCCGGTTCCGAAATCGCAAAAGCATTTCTGTCAGAAAATTTTCCACATCCGCAGCTTCATGCAGCTCTCTTCTCAGTTTCCGAAGCTTCAGCAACGATATCTTCATCTTCACTTCCTCATGCTCCGCCTGCACTTCCTCTTTGGAGATAGATGCCCGCCTCCCCGTTTCCGCATTTACTTTATACTCAATGTATTCCTGAATACTCTTTTCCAAATTGTAGCCTTTTTCTACTTTGCTGAGATGAAAAAGCCCTTCTTCCCTTAATTGGCGGACTCTCCGGCTGCTGATGCCAAGGCACTGAGCCAATTCTTTTTGATTCACCACCATCGTTTTTTTCACCTCCTGAAATGCTCACGAAAGAGGAAGGAAGTACCCTATTTTTTTGTCCCGGAAAGAGAAAAACGCCGGGCCTTCCTCGCCCCGCATAGGGGGTGGGGGCCAGGTAGTACCTACTAATCTCAATCGTCCGACAGCCGCCTTGTTGGATAACCGGACAACCAATGGATATGACGAAAAAGAGACGCTTTTTCAAGCGTCTCTTTCTTGTTCTTCTGCAAATCCAAGCATCAGTTCGGTAATCTTCGCAGCCTGACTCACTCCAGCCTTTTCACAGGCACGTTCAAATCGTTCCGCTACTTCTCGCTTAATTTTGAATCCTTTGGTCATGTATCCAGCTTTCTTCTGATACTTTTCACTGGCAATCGTTTGAGGATTTGGGCTACCTTTTGGCATCGTGATTCCTCCTCATATTTCTGTAAATGCTTCGTCCGATAAAACCAGCGGTTATTGCAATAATTGCAATAATTGCAATTCTCATTGTTAAAGATGGCGATCTGTGCTATACTTTAGGTACGGGGAGGATTTCTCCTCCCCTGCTGTGTTACTTCCACAGCTTGTCGATTATCAATAGGATAATCCCTGTAATGAGCCCTGTCAGGAATTGAACCGCAACTTCAATCCAGTTGACTGGGCTTTTTCTTTTTCTTCGGCTTTTGCCTCTCGCCATCTTTTCTCACCTCCTTACATGATGTATTATATCATAGGGTTTACCATATGTCAAGAGATTTTACAACAATATCTTGTAGTTTATCCACCATTTTGTCAACATCTTGTGGATAAAGAATCCCCCGCCAGGCTGTGGCACCTGACGAGGGACTGTCAAAGGAGGGTAAAATCAATGGGTTTCGCATCCATTCACTGCACTTTAACCATATCACATAATCAGTGTGCACTTCTATGCACAAATTTCCAAATGTTCTAAGGCGCGGCTATGTATTTTATGTACTGCCCTCCAGCTGTATCCCATCTCGACCGCGATCTCCTCCCACTTCATTCCTTTCAGATACCGATATGTAAGCAGATCCTTTTCTGTTTCATCTTCTATCTCTTCGATAGCCGCCTGAACTTTTCGGAATGACTGTATCCTGTCAAACCGTTTTCGGATCAGCTCCCGCTCCAACTCGTCCACCTTAGCTGTATAGTCAGACAAATCTCTCATATCAGATCCGTGAGGCATTCCATCCCCCATGCTCATCCCCGGAGACAATTTGCTCAACCGCAATTCCGCCAGCTGCTCCTCAATCCTTCTCACAGCCTGCTTGTCCCGAAGATAAGACTTCAGGAACAACTTTTTCTTCTCATTTTCTGTCAGTTCTCTGTCCACTGGCATCACCTCCACACTCTCCCGGTCTCCGCATCCCGCAGTACGATCCTGCCAACCACCTCAAAGCCCAGGCAGTCCGCTGCGAATTTCATCAGCCGGATGGCCCGGGACAGATTCTCCGGCGGCCGGTCCGCCTCCCGGATCGCGTCACCGGCGGTGGGATCCGGATAGCCCTCTTTGTTTCTGTGCATTACCTGCCCTCCTCTAATTTCTGATTGGCTCGTACAGCTTTTTCTTTTTATTCCACGTAACTGCAACTGGTGCTCCACAGTCAGGACAGTTTACATCAAATTCCTCATCTGTCATATTTGTCATGTATTTTGCCTTGCGACCACACTCACAGTTTATGTATAACAGGACAAGGTCTTCCAAATCAGTCTTTCTGCCACATTCACGACACAAATAATATTTAATGCTTATTTTAGTGCAGAACGCCTTGATCTTTCCGCAGTGAGAACACTTGACGTAAAGAAATCCACTATATCCTCTTGGCTCCTCCTTTATTTCCGGATATCCCGTTTCCAGATCCAGTGTTTCCGGATCCAGTAGCTCAGGCTCCGGTTCGGTGGCCTCTCCGGAAGGTACTTCCATTGGAACCTCCCGTCCTGGTTCTGAAAGCTGTTCTTCCGTTTTTCGGAATGTAACGCCAAACCCTAACAACTGTGACGCCAATTCTTTATATACTTTCCCTGCTTTGCTGTCTTCTATTTCCGCCATTGTGGCCATACCTGGCATAGATACCCTTACTTTCATCTGTCACTCCTCCTCAATCCCGCCTTTCTCGACAATACAACAAATTTTTCTTTTAAATTTCTCCAAAGAAAAATCAGCTATAGTGTAACCACTTCCAATATAATCTAATATCTCTGCGACAGACCTTTCGAATGAGTTATTCAATTCTTCAATCACCTTTTCCTTGTCAAAGGCTGTCGTCATATTCTGGAGCATCTTTATAACCTTATCAAGTTCATATCTCCCGCTGTGGCTTCCGCCATTAGCTTGAAATCTATCGTACTCGGCAATCACTAATTCAACTGCTGCTTCTCTGCTGATTAAATCATCACTCATTCTGTTCACCTGCCCTTCTGTTCCATGCTTCCAAATCCTCTTGAGCTTTTCCAACATAATCTCTGCATTCTCTACACTCAAGAAGGGGTTCATCTGTCATACTATCAATATACCCATAGCAGTAATATTGCGGCACTCCGTCTTTATACCACTCGACAGTTGCTTGCCCTCTCCGCTTTACCTTACTTCCTGCAAGTTTACATTTCACTCGTGACATCTTCCATCCCCTCCAAATTCTCATAGTCTTTCTCAAAATACCTGCAAGCAGAACTTTTTCCGTACCTTCTTCCATTTTGCGGCTTAATCCCGCATATTCCACTTACTGCCCCATTTCTGCATGTTTTTCTATCTTTGAAAATAGGCATTCTTCGCATTTAGCCCCGTTCTCTTTTTTCCTCAACCTGCTCACCGCTTCCCGGCACTTTTCCACGGTTCCGATTGCCAGGTATCGTTGAAGCTCATTCAACCATTCACCAAGTTGAGCATGTTCCATCCCACATTCATCACATTTCTTTGCACATTCCTCACAGTGCTCAATCGCTTCTTCTAATGTCATTCTTCCTCGCTCCCTCCCCTACTCATCAAACAAACTCATCTGCACCGCAGGATAATCCTCCCACGGCACTCCTATATAATCCAGCACCCGACCCCAGCCATATTTCTCACCGGTCACTGGATCCGTGCAGCACCGATACATCCAGAACTCCCATTCTTTGGGATTCCGCTCCCGGAGCCGGTCAAAGCGATGCGGCCGCGACTCCAAATGGATTCCGAACCCACACATACTGCACCCAGTGCGCTGAGCACCGGTGGTATAGAGCGTCCCATCTGGCTTGCGAACGATCTTCCCATAGATTTCCGGAACCGGCGCATCCAGATCCAGTGCAAGCTGCAGCAGGTCCTGCCTCAGGAACGGGGTAAACGGTGCGCTCCGAATCACTCCCTTGCCAAAGTAGTTGCAACCGTGTTCTATCAACGCTTTCTCGCGCTGCCCTCCTTCTGACGCCATCAGCCCCAGGAAGGGGCGGCTCTTGTGCTCTTTTGCCCAGCGGTCACAAGGCATCTCTTTCATGTACAGACAGCACTTATTGGACACCAGAAACGGGGCAATTTGATAGTTCACTCCCTCATTCTCGTTCTCATATCCTGCAAATAATTCCAGCCACTTCTGGGGCAGTTTCATGCGACTGTTCTTTGCGAAATGGCCCTGTGCGCCGCATTCGCCGGTGATAATCGCATGGCGAACCGTCTTATTCTTCTCCGTCGGGTGCTGCAGGGTGTCAATCCGTCCGGCAATCTTTTTGGAGATCACCGGAAATCCATACTCCTGCAAAATCTGCACCTTCGGTTTTCCGGGTGCCAGGGAAATCACTCCCAGCGCCTTATGTACCTTTTGAATGCTCTTGTCCTCCAGACTGGACACCGATATGGCCGGCACATCAATGCCTATTTTTCTCAAGAACATCAGCAGCACAATACTGTCCAATCCCCCAACACTCACGTGTGCCTCCAGGCCCATATCATCCAGCTTCTCTATGAACTCAATGGCCCGCAGCTCCGCTCGCTTGACCTTGACTTTATACGGGAGCGCCTGCATGGCTGCCATTTGCGCTTTCTTGCGCTTCTTCTCCGCCTTCCACTCTTCGTTTTCCATGACACCCTCCTTTGCATACATCAATAAATCAACTGAATCCATCAATTCATCAACTCTCCACCGTCCCATTGATAAAGTCAAACAGCGTCGGCATCTCCCGCTCTTCATCTGCCGCCTGGAGATACCCGACCCCGTCGCGGAAATAATCCGGGCTCAACTCGATCCCGTACCCTTCCCGGCCCATCTTTACGGCCGTCATCGGCACGGTCATCAGCCCGCCAAACGGATCCAGGACCAAATCCCCTTTGTTGCTATACCGGTTGATGATCCGCTCCACAATGTCCAACTGCAGAGGACAGACGTGCATCTGTGCCCGCCGGCGGCTCTGGGTCGTGTTTAACGTCCGCATCCGGTTGATGTCGTCCCACACCTCCAGGGTATCCCAGGAGCCCGGTGCCACTACCATAAAGGTGGCCGGCAGCTTTCCGTCCCGGTCCAGCTTTCTGGCCAGTTCCACATGCTCCTCATAGCTGTACACATGCTCCCGGCTGTATTTCCGGTAGACGGCCTGCAGGTTGTCCACAGAGATCCTCTCCAGTTCGTCTTTGCTCACCAGCCGGTCCCCGGAGCTGCGCCAGTACCCGTGCGCGTCGATCTGCCACTGCGCCCTGGTGTACTCCTCTTTGGTCTTCTTTACCGGCTCATCCGCATAGGCCGTGGATCGGTCCGTGGGCAGCTTCCGAAACAGCAGAATATATTCCGGGCAGCCGACTCCCATCTTGCTGCCGTCCTTGCACTGCTCGCTCCACCCCAGCCGGTAGGTCTGATTATTTTCCCGCACCACATCCGTCACAACCGTGATCATCCCGAAATACTGGAACCCGTGCTTCATGTAATGTTCGATGCACAGGGCATGGAACGGTTCAATGGTTGGCATCCCGGTCCCGGTGGAATTTCCGAACAGCACCCGGTCTTTGACATGGATGGCGGCCACCCGGCCGGGCTTCAGTACCCGCAGCAGCTCCGGCGTCAGGAAATCCATCTGCTCAAAAAACCGCTCGGTATTCTCGTTATGCCCGAAATCGTTATAGTTTGCGCTGTACTCATAGTGGTTTCCAAACGGGATGGACGTGTGGATCAGTCCCACGCTGTCGCTCTCCATCCTTCTGACTTCTTCCACACAGTCATCATTGACCGCGGTATAATGCTGCCCTTTGATCCTCACCGTTTTCACTCCCATCTTCCGCTCCAGCCGTTTCTCCAGGCCGGCGGCGGATAATCCATATTTCCTGACGATCTCCACCATCTTTTCCACCATTCGGTCGTGGTTTTTCCACTTTTCCAGCAGCGCCTCCCGGAGCTCCTTCTCATTCTCCATGTAGATGATGTCAATGATTACCGGCTCTGTCTGCAAAAACCGGTAGCACCGGTGGATCGCCTGGATAAAATCGTTAAACTCATAATCAATCCCCACGAAGATCTCCCGGTGGCAGTGCCTCTGGAAGTTGCATCCGGATCCGGATAACTCTTTCTTTGTGGCAAACAGTTTCACCCGGCCCTCCGAAAAGGCGATCACCCGGCGCTCCCGCTCCTCCAGATCCATCGCCCCATAAATGTCCACGGCCTCCGGAAGGGCTTTCTTTATGGCCGCCCGCTCTGCTTCCAGGTCATGCCACAGGATGAAATGATCCTCCGGGCTCTCCTCTACGATTTCCCGCATTTTCTGCACCCGGGCGTCAATGCTCTCCCGCTTCACCCTGGCTGCTTCCTTTAGCCTGGCTGCCGCCTCTTCAAACAGCGCCATCTGGCCGTCCTTCTCAACCGCATCCCCATAATGGATCGGCAGCTCATGCCAGCGCACCTCTAACGGTGGAAGCTCATATCCCTCATCGGAATATTCCGGATTCAGATCCGATGGCTTTGTGATAAACAGGGCCCAGCTGCTGACCCACAGCCAGAATTCATCCTCCATGTTGGGATAGAGGGTCAGGTTATTGGCCTTTGTGCTGTCCCTCTGGAAAAACCGGGTCAGGGCCTGGCCGGTATCCATTACCTCCAGGTATCCGGCATAGTGAATAAGCTCCTTATACCGGTTGGGCGACGGGGTGGCCGTAGCTACCAGCTTATAGGGTACTCCCCGGAATTTCTCCAGGAATGTCTGGTAGGTCTTGCTGCCGAAGCTGCGCAGCACGCTTGCCTCATCCAGCGCCGTGGCCATAAAAAATTCCGGACGGATGTCTCCATCCCTCACGCGCTCATAGTTGGTCAGGAGGATCTTTCCCTCCGTGTCTCTTCCCTCTTCCATCGTCCGGACATAAACCGGCGCCTCATATCCCAGGATCTCCGCCGCGTCCCGGATAAACTCCTGGCGGACCCCCAGGGGGCAGACAATCAACGCCTTACCGCCCAGCCGCCGGACTACCTGATGGCAGAATTCCAGCTCCTGAACCGTCTTTCCCAGTCCAAAACTCTCAAATAGCGCTCTCCGGCCGCCTTTTAAGGCCCATCTCACGGCGTCCCGCTGATGAGGCTTTAATGCCGGATTGATCTCGCTGTCTGAAATTTCAAATCCGCTGTCTTTCGCGATCTCTATTTTGCTGGTTAAAAATTCTTTGTATGTCATGTGTGAAAAGGAGCCGATGCGCATCTTCCCGGAA
Organism: Candidatus Lachnoclostridium avicola; assembly: GCA_019114465.1. Lineage (GTDB taxonomy): Bacteria > Bacillota > Clostridia > Lachnospirales > Lachnospiraceae > Lachnoclostridium_A > Lachnoclostridium_A avicola. Next base: position 153 of record DXFM01000044.1, on the reverse strand, counting down.
ACTCCGCCTCCTTTCCCTGTCTTATTTTTGTTTTCTTCTGTCCTCTATCGCCATTTCCACGTAAGTTTTGGAATAGCTCCTTCCAACCCGGTCTCTGGCTGTGACCAGATGCCGGTAGCAGCCGGTGATCGTTACCGCCACCTTCTGCCAGTA
>DXFM01000043.1 GCA_019114465.1 Candidatus Lachnoclostridium avicola | reverse complement strand
GAAGGATCTGCTCTGCCAATGGCGGGCTTCCCCCTATGATAAAACGCAGGCAGTATTATGAGACTTTGGAATTGGCGGCATAGATAGTGATATCCTTGAGCAAAATGTGTCAACTAATATTGACAATATCAATACGCTGGAGGCAGGCGATACGGTGATTGTGGTCACCACACATACGGGTCTGAACGATCTGAAAGATATCTTGCGATAGGATGGTGGGGGTATGAATCTGGGTATCATTGTATATATGCTGGGATGGATCCTGAAGGTGGAAGGGCTGCTCATGGCGGTGCCCATACTGACGGCCCTGGTCTACGGCGAGAGGGAAGGCTTCTGCTACCTGGCCGTGGCGGCGGTCTGCCTTGTTCTCGGGATGATCCTTTCCAGGAAAAAACCGAAAAATGAGATATTCTTCGCCAGAGAAGGCTTTGTGACTGTGTCCCTGGGCTGGCTGGTGCTCAGCGTGTTCGGATGTCTTCCGTTCATGCTCAGCGGGGAGATTCCCCGCTTTGTGGACGCCATGTATGAGATTGTGTCCGGTTTCACCACCACCGGGTCCAGCATTGTGCCGAAGGTGGAAGAACTGTCGAAGGCGACGCTGATATGGAGGAGTTTTAGCCACTGGATCGGCGGCATGGGAGTGCTGGTGTTTATTCTGGCGGTGCTTCCCATGGCGGGAGACTATGACATGCACATTATGAGGGCGGAGAGCCCGGGGCCTTCGGTGGGCAAGCTGGTGCCGAAGATCAGGCTCACGGCGAAGCTGCTGTACACCATCTATTTTGTAATGACAGTGATCATGATTGTGCTGCTGCTGGTGGGACGGATGCCTCTCTTTGACAGCCTCTGCATGAGCTTTGGCGCCGCGGGAACGGGAGGATTTTCCTGCCGGAACACGGGACAGGCGGATTATACCACCTATCAGCAGGCGGTGATTGCCGTGTTTATGCTGCTGTTCGGCGTCAATTTCAACGTCTACTATCTGATCGTGGGAAAACGGTGGAAGGATGCCTTCCACTGTGAGGAGCTGAGGGGATATCTGGCCATTGTGGCGGCGGCGGTGATTCTGATCGCCGTCAATGTAAGGTTTCTGTTCCCGTCCTGGGGAAGAAGCTTTCACGAGGCCTTTTTCCAGGTTTCCTCCATCATCACCACCACCGGCTATGCCAGTGTGGACTTTGACAAGTGGCCGGAATTTTCCAAGTGCATTCTGCTGCTTCTCATGTTTATCGGGGCCTGCGCGGGAAGTACCGGCGGCGGAATAAAGGTTTCCAGAGTGATGATGGCGTTTAAGGAGGCCAGGAAAGAAATCGGGGCGGTGGTCCATCCCCGCAGCGTGAAGGTGCTGAAATTTGAGGGGAAGCCTCTGGGACATGAGATGCTCCGGTCCCTCAACGCCTTTATTATCCTGTATTTCTTTATCTTTTTTATCTCCGTGCTGGTGGTCAGCCTGGACAATTTTGACTTTATGACCACTTTCTCCGCGGTGGCGTCCAATTTAAACAACATCGGTCCCGGAATGTCCGGCGTAGGCCCCATGTCCAATTTCTCGGCCCGCTCGGACCTGTCCAAGGCGGTGCTGATCTTTGACATGCTGGCGGGAAGACTGGAGCTTTTCCCGGTTATGGTGCTTCTCTCCCCAGGAACCTGGGAGAGAACCTGGGCCGTGCTGGGAAAGAGGGGCAGAAAAAAAGGAAATTTACACTGAATCAAATGATATTGTATTGTATTGCGCCGGCGGTGGTTGCTATAATAAAGACAGAGCAGCTGCCGCCGGCGCAGTCTGTCTTCCGGCGGGGTAAGCGGCGTGAAGAAAAAAGGGGGAGGTATGCATATGGTATACGAGGCCATTAAGAAACTGGTACAGTACGGGTTGAACACAGGACTGATCCGGGAGCGGGATGAGATCTACGCCAGAAATCAGATTCTGGAAGTTATGGGGATGGACGAATATGAGGATCCGGGGGAGATCTCCGGGGAGATCTGTCTGGAGGCGGTGCTGAAGGAACTTCTGGATTACGCCCATGAGACGGGGGTTTTGAAAGAAAACAGCGTGGTGTACCGGGATCTGTTTGACACAAAGCTGATGAACTGTCTGATGCCCAGGCCCAGCGAGGTGGCGGATACCTTCTGGAAGATTTACCGGGAGCAGTCCCCGAAGGCGGCCACAGACTATTATTATAAGCTGAGCCAGGATTCCGACTACATCCGCCGCTACCGGATCAAAAAGGACATGAAATGGGTGACCAGAACGGAGTATGGGGATCTGGACATTACGGTGAACCTGTCCAAGCCTGAGAAGGATCCGAAGGCCATTGCGGCGGCGAAGCTGATGAAGCAGAGCGGTTATCCCAAGTGCCAGCTGTGTATGGAAAACGAGGGGTATGCAGGCAGAGCCAACCACCCGGCTAGAAACAACCACAGGATCATTCCCCTGACCATCGGCGGGAAGGCGTGGGGATTTCAGTATTCTCCCTATGTGTACTACAATGAGCACTGCATCGTGTTCAACGGAGAGCATGTGCCCATGAAGATTGAGCGGGCCACTTTCGTGAAACTGTTCGACTTTGTGAAGCAGTTCCCCCACTATTTTCTGGGCTCCAACGCGGATCTGCCCATTGTGGGCGGTTCCATCCTGAGCCATGACCATTTCCAGGGGGGAAACTACACCTTTGCCATGGCGAAAGCGCCCATAGAGCGGAAAGTGGAATTTGCCGGGTATCCCCAGGTGGAGGCGGGCATTGTGAAATGGCCCATGTCTGTCATCCGGACCAGGTGCAGGGAGACGGAGCCGCTGATTGATCTGGCAGATAAAATTCTGACGGCCTGGAGAGGCTACACCGACGAGGCGGCGTTTATTTTCGCGGAGACGGACGGAGAGCCCCACAACACCATCACCCCCATCGCCAGAAAGAACGGGAACATGTACGAGCTGGATCTGGTGCTGAGAAATAATATCACCACGGAAGAGTTTCCTCTGGGTGTCTACCATCCTCATCAGGAGCTCCACCACATCAAGAAGGAGAACATCGGACTGATCGAGGTGATGGGACTGGCAGTGCTTCCCTCCCGGCTGAAGGAGGAGCTGAGCCTGCTGGGCGAGTATATCGTGGAGGGGAAGAACATCCGGGAAAATGAAATGCTGGAGAAGCATGGGGACTGGGTGGATGAATTCACAAAACGGTATGACAGCATCACAAAGGATAATGTAAATGATATCCTTCAGCACGAGGTGGGACTGGTGTTTGAGAAAGTCCTGGAGGACGCCGGCGTGTACAAGTGCACAGAAGAAGGAAGAATGGCATTTATGAGATTCATCGACAGCATTGCATAACAAAAAGCGTATAAAAGCCGGGCGGCCGGGCGGAGAGGAGGAGATCCTCTCCCCCGGCCGCTTTTTTCGGGGAAGAATTTTCCGCCTCTGGGAGGACTGCCGTTCCCCTGACTAATCACAATAAAAATACTGTGATTATATCAAGAATAATGGTGATTGAAATTGTTGGTCTAAGGTTGTATATTGAGGTGTGGCCAAAGGGGGCCGACGGTTTTGCCGGCGGAACCGGCTGGCAAAATTATATGGTTTTTGACAGGAAAAGGAAGAAAAGGGAAAAATGGAAGTTCAGAAAACTCAAAAGACCTGGCAGATGACGCTGAAGGAATATGCGGTGATCACGGTCAGCATTATGATCATGGTGGTAGGTATTTATTTCTTTAAGTTCCCCAACAACTTTTCGTTCGGAGGAGTGACCGGATTCGCGTCGGTGGTGAATGCCATGACAAACTGGTCGGCCACCCAGTTTACCAATGTGGTGAATATCGGCCTGCTGGTGCTGGGATTTATCTTTCTGGGCAGGGATTTCGGATTTAAGACGGTGTACGCCACCCTGGTGATGAGCGGCGGGCTGGAGCTGATGGAGCGGCTGTTTCCCCTCTCGGGGCCATTGACCACAGAGCCCCTGCTGGAGCTGGTATTTGCCATCTTTCTGCCGGCGGTGGGATCGGCGGTGCTGTTCAACATCGGCGCTTCCAGCGGCGGAACGGACATTATCGCCATGATATTTAAGAAACACACCAGTCTTCACATCGGCACCATGCTGCTGTTTGTGGATATGGCAGCGGTGGTCATGTCCTTCTTTGTGTTCGGGCCGGCCACGGGGCTGTTTTCCAGCCTGGGACTTCTGGCAAAGTCCCTGGTGATTGATCAGGTGATTGAAAATATGAATCAGTGCAAGTGCTTCACCATCGTATGTGACGACGCCGATTCCATCTGTGATTTTATCATCCACAATTTGAACCGCAGCGCCACCGTGTATGAGGCCCAGGGGGCGTTCAGCCACCACGAGAAAAAGGTGATTATGACCACCATGAAGTCCGCCCAGGCAGTGAAGCTGAGAAATTACATTAAGATGGTGGAGCCCACCGCCTTCATTCAGATCACCAATTCCAGTGAGATCATTGGAAAGGGCTTTCTGGGATGGAGTTAAAAGCGTAAAGAATGGAACGACAGCGCGCTTCCGGAAGAAGCGGGGAGAATCTCCCGCGGATTCCGGGGCGCGCTGCCCGTTTATCCCGTGGGAATTTTTTCAGCAGAGAATCAGAAGAACCGGCTGCAGAAAGCGATGAGCACCGGGACAGCTGCGGAGCAGATTACGCCGTTGAACACGGAGATCACCACCGTCTCTTCATTGGTGTAACGGATCATCATGGGCAGGGTGGTGTCCTCGCTGGTGGCTCCCGCCGGGCCGATGCAGCTGAAATAGCCCAGATGGCGGGAGATCCAGGGAATGCTGAAGAAGGAAAAGATCTCCCGCATGAGGTTGCTGAGAAAGGCGATGCTTCCCGGCCGGGGCCCCATGAGGTTGGTGATGGTGACGCCGGAGAGGCTGTACCAGCCCAGGCCGCAGGCGATGGCTGTGCTCTGGGCCAGGGGCATGCCGGTGAGGAGGCCGCAAAGGATTCCTCCCAGGAGGGAACCGGCGATAATGCCGGCGGGAATCACCAGGATGCGGATGTGGTACTGCCGGAGACGGCCCAGGATTCCCCGGTGAAGTCCGATGCTGATGCCCACCAGAAACATGAGAAGGTATAAGATATAGTCGGAACTGGCGGTGAGAAGGGCGGCCAGGCCGCTGTGCCAGAAAGTTCCCGTGAGAATGCCCAGGATCAGGGCGGCGACGGCGATGACAACCATATCAGCGCTTCCCTCCTTTCCGCTCCAGAAACCACCGGGAGAGAAAATAGACGAAGATGGTGGAGATGACGGCGGGAATCAGGAAAAACAGGAAGCTGATCCATCCCATGGAAGTCAGATCCTGGAGAAAGTTGTCCCGCTGCCCCATGGAAATTCCCATGGTGAATATGAGCAGGGCGGTGCAGACTGTCTGCAGCCGCTCATTGAGCTGTCTGTATTTTTCCGGGAAGAACCGGTTGCCCACCAGGACTCCCGCGAACATGACGATAAGTATATCCATTTGATGCCTCCATAGTAAAATGTGGTGCCGGAATCCTGGCGCTGCCGTCAGACCGGTCATTGAGCTATTATAGGATCCGCGGGCGGGGCAGTCAAGTGCGGAAGCCGGGATAAAATTGAGAATGACAGGCATTTTTCGTGGCTTTTCCCCAGAAAGTGTGATAGAATACTTTAGCGTGAACCCAAAAAAGAAATTTTGACAGATGAGGAAATGCGGAATATGAAGATTAAAGAAATTCTTGGCCGGGGAGAGCCGACCATTTCATTTGAAGTATTTCCGCCGAAGACGGCGGATAATTATGAGTCCGTAAAAAAGGCAGCCCTGGAGATTGCGCAGCTGAAGCCGGCGTTTATGAGCGTTACCTATGGAGCCGGCGGCGGAACCAGCCGGTATACAGTGGATATCGCGGCCGCCTTAAAAGAACAGGGCGGGGTGACGCCTCTGGCCCACCTGACCTGCGTTTCTTCCACCAAGGAGAAAGTCCATCAGGTTTTGGGAGAGCTGAAGGAGAGAGGCATTGAGAACGTGCTGGCGCTGCGGGGGGATATTCCCGCGGACGGACACGTGGAGAAGGACTACCACTACGCGTCGGAGCTGATCCGGGAGGTCAAGGCGGAAGGGGACTTCTGCGTGGGCGCGGCCTGCTATCCGGAAGGCCATGTGGAGTCGGAGAACAAGACGGACGACATTCTCCATCTCAAGGAGAAAGTGGAGGCCGGCTGCGATTTTGTGACTACCCAGATGTTTTTTGACAACAATATTTTATATAATTTCCTGTACCGGGTGAGGGAGCAGGGAATCATGGTGCCGGTGGTGGCCGGAATCATGCCGGTGACCAGCAAGAGCCAGATCAAGAGAATCGGCCTTATGTCCGGCACGGAACTTCCGGTCCGGTTCCGGGCTCTGCTGGACCGGTTTGGGGACGACCCGGCGGCCATGAAGCAGGCGGGAATCGCCTATGCCACGGAGCAGATCATCGATCTGATCGCCAACGGGGTGAACGCCATCCATGTTTACACCATGAATAAACCGGATGTGGCGGCAAAGCTGCGGGAAAATCTGTCGGAGATCATCCGGTAAGCTGCCGGGGAAATCCGGCGGCAGACCTATGAGACAGGAGGAAGACGGATGGACGAGAGACGGATCATGCAGGAAACCCTTCGGTATCTGGGATACCGCAGACAGCAGCCGGACAGTCAGGTAGCAGCCCTGCTGGCGGACTGCATGGAAGAGCTGAAGAGAGCGGTCACCTGCCGCCATGTAAAGCGGGAATCTCCGCTGCATATGGACGGGGAGGCCGGTATCCGGACGGATCTGTTTTCCGCGGAGAGCAGAAATCTGGGAAGAAACTTAAAGGACTGTCAGGCGGTGCTGGTGTTCGCTGCCACCGTGGGGATCGGCGCGGACCAGCTGATCCAGCGGTATGAGCGGGTCCGGGTGAGCCGGGCGGTGGTCATCCAGGCCATGGCCGCCGCCATGATAGAGGAGTACTGCGACTGCCTGAACCGGGAGTGGAAAGAGGAGTACGAAGCGGCCGGATGGTATCTGCGCCCCCGCTTCAGTCCCGGATACGGAGATTTTCCCCTGGAGTGCCAGCGGGAGATCCTGGAAGGCCTGGAAGCCGGGAAGCGGATCGGCCTGACCCTGACGGACAGCCTGATCATGATGCCGTCCAAGTCGGTGACGGCAGTGATCGGCATCAGCCGGGTGCCTGCGTCGTGCAGGTTGGAGGGCTGCGAAGCGTGTTCCAAGACAGACTGTGAATATCGGAGAAATTGAGATGGGAATATTAGAAGAGCTGGGAAAGAGGATTCTGTTTTTTGACGGGGGTACGGGAAGCCTGCTGCAGGCCAACGGGCTGAAGCCGGGAGAACTTCCGGAGACCTGGAACCTGCTGAAGCCGGAGGTGGTGACGAAACTGCACCGGGATTACCTGGAAGCAGGCAGCGACGTGGTGACTACCAACACCTTCGGGGCCAACCGGCTGAAATATGACGGAAAGAAGCTGCCGGACGTGAAGGAGGTGGTCCGGGCCGCGGTGGAGAATGCCAGACGGGCGGTGGATGAGTTTGAGGCTTCCGCCGGACGGAAGGCCTACGTGGCTCTGGATATGGGCCCCACGGGAAAACTGCTGAAGCCCATGGGGGATCTGGAGTTTGAGGACGCCTGCTCCCTGTTCGGGGAAGTGGCGGAGACCGGGGAGAAAGCCGGGGCGGACTGCATCATCATCGAGACCATGAGCGACGGCTATGAGACGAAGGCGGCGGTGCTGGGGGCGAAGGAGCACTCCAGCCTGCCGGTGTTTGTGACCATGACTTTCGACGAAAAGGGAAAGCTGCTCACCGGCGGAAATGCCGCTTCGGCGGTGGCTCTGCTGGAAGGACTGGGAGTGTACGCCCTGGGCATCAACTGCGGCCTGGGGCCGGTTCAGATGAAGGGAATCGTAAAGGAGATCCTTTCGGTGGCGTCCACGCCGGTGATGGTCAATCCCAACGCCGGACTTCCCAGAAGTGAAAACGGCTGCACCGTCTATGACATTGACGCGGAGACCTTTGCCGGTGAGATGGAGGAGATGGCCAGAATGGGGGCCTGGATCCTGGGCGGCTGCTGCGGCACCACGCCGGAACACATTCGGAGGACGGTGGAGCGGTGCGCGTCCATTTCCCCGGTGCCCATCCGGGAGAAGAACCGGACGGTGATTTCCTCCTGGTCCCATGCTCTGGTGATCGGCGATGACCCGGTGATCGTGGGGGAGAGAATCAACCCTACGGGAAAGCCGAAGATGAAGCAGGCTCTCCGGGACAACAACCTGAATTACCTGCTGGAGGAGGGAATCTCCCAGCAGGAGAAGGGGGCCCACGTGCTGGATGTGAATGTGGGCCTTCCGGAGATCGACGAGCCGGAGATGATGGAGCGGGCGGTGCGGGAGCTGCAGAGCGTCCTGGATCTGCCCCTGCAGATCGACACCTCCAATCTGGAGGCCATGGAGCGGGCCATGAGGATCTACAACGGCAAGCCTCTCATCAACTCGGTAAACGGCAAGAAAGAGTCCATGGAGGCCGTATTCCCCCTGGTGAAGAAATACGGCGGCGTGGTGGTGGCTCTGGCCCTGGATGAGCGGGGCATCCCGGAGACGGCGGAGGGCCGCCTGGAGGTGGCCAGAAAGATTTACGACACGGCGGCTGCCTACGGCATCTCCAAAAAGGATATTCTCATCGACGCCCTCTGCCTGACGGTGAGCTCGGACAGCAGAGGAGCCATGACGGCGCTGGAGACCCTGAGAAGGGTTCGGGATGAGCTGAGAGGACGGACAACTCTGGGCGTGTCCAACATTTCCTTCGGTCTTCCCCAGCGGGGAGTGATCAACTCCGTATTCTTCGCCCTGGCCCTGGAAAACGGCCTGTCCGCCGCCATCATCAACCCCAACGCGGAGGGGATGATGAACGCCTACTACAGCTACCGGGCTCTGGCAGGGCTGGATCCCCAGTGCGGGGACTATATTGAGCGGTACGGCAGCCAGAATCCGGCGGCTGCCCGGGGAGTATCCGGCGGTGCGTCCGGTGCATCCGGCGGCGGGATTTCCGGCGGGACAGCCGGGGCATCCGGCAGCAGCATTTCCGGCGGTGCGTCCGGCTCATCTGCCGCCGGGGAGGGAATGAGCCTGGGCGAGTGCGTGGAGAAGGGCCTGCGGGAGCAGGCGGCGGAGGAGACCAGGCGCCTCCTTGAGACAAAGGATCCTCTGGATATTATCCAGGAGGAGATGATTCCTGCCCTGGACCGGGCGGGGGTGCGGTTTGAGGCGGGCACCCTCTACCTTCCCCAGCTTCTCATGTGCGCGGAGGCCGCGAAAGCTGCCTTTGAGCTGATCAAGGACAAGATGCTGGCCAGCGGGGAGGTGCAGGAGAAAAAGGGAACCATTATCCTGGCCACGGTGAAGGGGGATATTCACGATATCGGAAAGAATATTGTGAAAGTCCTTCTGGAAAATTACAGCTATGACGTGATCGACCTGGGCAAGGACGTGCCCCCGGAGACCATTGTGGAGACGGCGGTGAGGGAACACATTGCCCTGGTGGGTTTAAGCGCTCTCATGACCACCACGGTTCCCAGCATGGAGGAGACCATCCGCCAGCTGAGAAAGAAGGCTCCCTGGGTCCGGGTGATGGTGGGAGGTGCGGTCCTGACAAAGGACTACGCGGAGACCATCGGTGCGGACTGCTACTGCCGGGACGGCATGGCTTCCGTAAAATATGCGGAACAGGTATTCGGAGAAAAGCCGGAACTTTCATAAAACAGCTGCCGGTCATAAAAAAGGAGAGGATGAATGATGTATCGCTGCTGTATTTTTGATCTGGATGGAACGCTTTTGGACACCATACATGCCCTTGCCTACACCACCAACCTGGTGCTGAAGCGGCTGGGCTTAAAGACGGTGGACGAGGAGCATCTGAAGCATTTTGTAGGAGACGGTTACCGCACGCAGATGGAGCGCTGTCTGAAGTACGCGGGGGATCCGGAGCTGACCCATTATGAGGAATCCCTTCCTCTTTATATGGAAGAGTTTGCGAAGCACTGCCTGTATCAGGTGCAGCCCTATCCGGGAATCCTGGAAATGACAGGATTTTTGAAGGAAAAAGGGGTAAAGCTGGCGGTGCTGTCCAATAAGCCCCATGCCAGAGCGGTGGAGACCATAGAGACCATCTTCGGAAAAGGGTATTTTGACGCCATCGCGGGAGAGCGGGAGGGCGTCCCCAAAAAACCGGATCCAAGAGGTGTGTTTGTGCTGGCGGAGGAGCTGGGAGTGCCCTTAAATGAGTGCCTGTATTTTGGAGATACCAACACGGATATGAAGACGGGACAAAACGCCGGAGTGGATACGGCGGGAGTGCTGTGGGGATTCCGGGACAGAGCAGAACTGGAGGCGTTTCACCCCAGATATCTGCTGGAAAGTCCCCTGGAGGTAAAGAAGATATTCGGAGAAAATCATTGAAAGTATATTGGAGTAAGATAAAAAAGACAGCGGCAGAGCTGGGTGTCACAGCCCTTCTGCTGCTTACCATTCTCGCTGCGTCCGGATGCGCGGAGGGAAATGAGGGATGGGAGGAAGACGGCCGCCTGAAAGTGGTGACCACCATTTTTCCCTATTACGATTTTGCCAGACAGGTGGCCGGGGACCGGATCGACTTAAGGCTGGCGGTGCCGGCGGGAATGGACAGTCATTCCTTCGAGCCCACCCCGGCGGACATGCGGCTGATCCAGGAGGCGGATCTGCTCATCTCCAACGGAGGAGAGATGGAGCACTGGCTGTCAGAGGTGCTGGAGGCCATAGACGCCCCGGATCTGGAGAAGATCACCATGATGGATTATGTGGAGACCTTTGAGGAGATTCTGGTGGAGGGCATGGAAGAGACGGCCCACAGCCACGACCATGACCACGACCATGACCACGAGCACGTGGATTCCCTGGGAGATGACGGCCATGAGGAAGAGATCGAGTACGATGAGCACATCTGGACTTCGCCGAAAAATGCCATGGTGATCGTGGAGGAAATCCGGGACAAGCTGACCCAGATGGATCCTGACGGCGCTTCTGTTTACGAGGAGAACGCGGAAGTCTATCTGGAAAAGCTTTCCAGGCTGGATCAGGAATTTGAGCAGGTGGCGGCAGATGAGAAGCGGAACATGATCATCATCGGCGGGAAATTTCCTTTCCGCTATCTGGCGGAGGCCTACGGCTTTGAGTACCGGGCGGCCTTTTCCGGGTGCAGCACGGACACGGAACCCAGCGCCAGAACCATCGCCTACCTCATCGACCGGGTGAAGGAATATGACATTCCGGTGGTGTACTATCTGGAGCTGTCCAGCACCAGGGTGGCGGAGATCATCGGGGAGGAGACGGGGGCGGATATCCTGCTGCTTCACTCCTGCCACAACGTGACCAGACGGGAGTTTGACGCCGGGGTGACCTATCTGGAACTGATGGAACAGAATGTTGAAAATCTTAGAAAAGGACTGGATGAATGAAACAGCCATTGATAAAATGCTCGGGAGCCGGATTCGGATATGAACATTTTGATGTGGTCACGGACGTGACCATGGAAATCCTGCCCGGAGATTATATCGGCGTCGTGGGAGAAAACGGCGCCGGGAAAAGTACGCTGATCAAGGGACTGCTGGGGCTGTTAAAGCCCACCAGCGGAAGTATTGTGATGGCGGATGATTTGAAAAAGACGGGGATCGGCTATCTGCCCCAGCAGACGGCTGCCCAGAAGGACTTCCCGGCCACGGTGTGGGAGGTGGTGGTGTCCGGAGCGCTGAGCCGGGCGGGATACCGGCCGTTTTATTCCAGAGAGGAAAAACGGCTGGCGGAGCTGAACATGGACCGCCTGGGGATTTCCGGCCTGCGGAAAAAATGCTACCGGGATCTCTCCGGCGGCCAGCAGCAGCGGGTGCTCATCGCAAGGGCCCTGTGCGCCACGGAGAAGCTGCTGATTCTGGATGAGCCCATCACCGGCCTGGACCCGTCGTCGGCCCAGGATTTCTATCAGGTGGTGCGCCATTTGAACCGGGATGAGGGAGTGGCCATTCTCATGGTGTCCCACGACATCCAGAACATGGTTCACCAGGCGAAGAAGATCCTCCATCTGAAGCAGAAGGTGCTGTTTTACGGCAGCGTGGAGGACTATAAAAAGAGCCCCCTGGGGCAGAGATTTCTGGGAGGTGAGGACCAATGAGCGTGATCGGCGAGATGCTTTCCTATCCGTTTCTGGTGAGGGCCCTGGCGGGGGGCGTGCTGGTATCCCTGTGCGCCGCCCTTTTGGGGGTGAGTTTGGTGTTAAAGCGGTATTCCATGATCGGGGACGGGCTGTCCCACGTATCCTTCGGCGCCCTGTCCATCGCCGTGGCCTTCGGCTGGTCCCCCCTGCAGGTGTCCATTCCGGTGGTGGTGGTGGCCGCCTTCTTTCTGCTGCGGATCACAGAGAACGGAAAGTTAAACAGCGACGCTGCCATCGCGGTGATTTCCGCCAGCGCCCTGGCGGTGGGAATTACGGTGACGGCCCTGACCACGGGAATGACCACGGATGTGAGCAGCTATATGTTCGGCAGCATTCTGGCCATGAGCCGGGAGGATGTGATCCTGGCCGCCGGCCTGTCGGTGGTGGTGCTGTTTCTATTTATATTCTTTTACCACAAGGTATTTGCGGTGACTTTTGATGAAAACTTTGCCAGGGCCACGGGAGTGAAGGTGTCCTGGTACCATATTCTGTTTGCCGTGCTCACCGCCGTGACCATTGTGCTGGGAATGCGGATGATGGGGGCCATGCTCATCTCCAGCCTGATCATCTTCCCGGCTCTCACGGCCATGCGCCTGTTTAAGAGCTTCCGGGGAGTGATGATCGCCGCCGGGGCGGTGGCGGTGGTCTGCTTCCTGGCGGGGATGGTGATCTCCTACCAGGCGTCCACCCCTGCCGGGGCCAGCGTGGTGCTGGTGAATCTGGCGGTATTTCTGGTCTGCGCCGCCGTGCAGCGGATCCGGGGCCGGTAGAAGTCGGAAAAGACAGCCCGGGGACGGCGGGGGAACGGCCCCGCAGAAGGGCATTTTGTCCGGCGGACTTGCAAAATCAGAAAAATCGGTCTATGATAATAGGCGGAGAATTGACCTTATGCCAGTCTTAATAATAGAGAGAAACTAAAAGGAGGAATTTGTCATGACAAAGATTGATATTATCTCCGGCTTTCTGGGAGCCGGGAAGACCACATTTATCAAAAAACTGCTGGAGGAGGCCATTGCCGGGGAGCAGGTGGTACTCATCGAGAATGAGTTCGGCGAGATCGGCATCGACGGCGGTTTCCTGAAGGATTCCGGCATTGAGATCCGGGAGATGAATTCCGGATGTATCTGCTGCTCCCTGGTGGGAGACTTCGGAAGATCTCTGGAAGAGGTTCTCACAAAGTACAAACCGGACCGGGTGATCATTGAGCCCTCAGGAGTGGGCAAGCTTTCTGACGTGATGAAGGCAGTCCGGGATGTGGCTTCCAACCTGGATGTGACGTTGAACAGCGCGGTGACTGTGGTGGACGCCTCCAAGTGCAAGATGTACATGAAAAACTTCGGCGAATTCTTTGACAACCAGGTGGCCTATGCGGGAACCATCATCTTAAGCCGCACGGATGTGGCGGACGCGAAGAAGGTGGACGCTGCGGTGAAGATGCTGCGGGAGGCCAACCCGAAGGCAGTGATTGTGACCACTCCTGTGAGCCAGCTGACGGGCGCTCAGCTTCTGGAGATCATTGAGAAGCCGGACACCATGGAGGAGGAGCTGATGAAGGAGGCCCTGGAGGCCTTTGAGGAGAGCCATGAGCACCATCATGACCACGATGAGGAGTGCGGCTGCGGCCACGATCACCATCACGAGGGAGAGGATCACGACCATCACCACGATCATGATCATCATCATGACCATGGGGACAGCTGCGGCTGCGGTCATGACCATCACCATCATCATGCCGACGAGGTGTTCTCCAGCTGGGGCATGGAGAATGTGCAGCCCATCAGCCGGGAAGATCTGGAGAAGATTCTGGACGAGCTGGCCTACGGCGCAGATTTCGGCGATGTGCTCCGCTCCAAGGGAATGGTTCCCGGCACAGACGGACAGTGGTTCTACTTTGATCTGGTGCCGGAGGAGTATGAGATCCGCACCGGCAGTCCGGATTATACCGGAAAAGTGTGCGTGATCGGCGCGAAGCTGAAAGAGGAAGAACTGGAAAAAGCATTTAGCAGGAGTTAAAAACCATGGGACCGATGATAGATGACGATATTATGCCCGTGTTTATTATCAATGGGTTTCTGGAGGCGGGGAAAACATCATTTCTCAGCTTTACCATGGATCAGGAGTACTTCCGGACAGAGGGAAAGACTCTCCTGATCGTCTGTGAAGAGGGCGACACGGAGTATGATGAGAAGCTGCTCAAGGACACGAAGACGGCGGTGGTGTATATGGACGACCTGTCCCAGATGACGCCGGAGCGGCTGACAGAGCTGGAGCTTCTCTACAATCCGGAGAGAGTTCTCATTGAGTGGAACGGCATGTGGAATCAGGATGATCTGAAGCTTCCTGCCGACTGGACGATTTACCAGCAGATCACCCTGGTGGATGGCTCCACCATTGATCTGTATCTGAAAAATTTAAAGCCTCTGTTCGGGGCCATGCTGAGAAATACGGAGCTGGTGATCGTAAACCGGTGTGACGGAATCTCCGAGGAGCAGCTGGGAACCTACCGGCGCACCTTAAAGGCCATGGGCCGCCAGGCGGACATTGTGTTTGAGACCTCTGAGGGAGAGGTGGAGCCGGAGGTCACGGAGGAAGATCTGCCCTATGACATGAAGGCGGATGTGATTCAGATCGCTCCGGAGGACTACGGCATCTGGTATATTGACTGCATGGACAAGCCGGAGCGGTACGTGGGCCGTGTGGTGGAATTCACCGGCATGGTGATGAAATCCCCGGATTTCCCGAAGAATTATTTTGTGCCGGGACGTATGGCCATGACCTGCTGCGAGGCGGATATGGCATTTCTGGGATTTATCTGCAAGGCCAGGGAGGCCAGACTTCTGGAGAACCGCCAGTGGGTAAAGGTGCGGGCGAAGGTGGCTCTGGAATACTGGAAGGATTACGAGGGCGAGGGACCGGTGCTGTATGCCGAGTCTGTGACGCCGGACAAGGAGATCAAAGAGGTCGTGCAGTTTTAACATGCTGCTCTCGGACGTTCCGGATGGGATGTCCGAAGGACCATAGAAAAGACAGGTTCCGCCGCCGGAAATGATTCCGGCAGGAGCCTGTCTTTTTTGGACTTTGGGGCTGACCAGTTCGCGTCTGTCGGACAGAAGAAATTTTAAGGGAACCTTCCGGCTGCGGGGACGACCTCCCCGGCCGGGGAAAGGAAAACTGCTATGATCTACAAATGTACAAACCCGTCCTGCGGCTGTCTGACGGAGGAGGAGGCGCCGCCGGCCCTCTGTCCGGAGTGCGGGTCTTCCATGAGGGAGATCCGGGAGGAAGAGATGACCGGCCGGGACTGGGCTGCCCTGGGAGGCTACTGGACGGGGCTTCGGAAAAATGAAAAGAGGATCCTGTACTGCTACCGGATGGCGGCGGCGAAGGGAAATGCCTGGGGAATCTGCAATCTGGGCTGGTGTATGGAAGCTGGAGTGGGTATCGACGCGGATCCGAAACAGGCGGTGTGGCTGTATGAGCAGGCGGCCCAGGCCGGCTACATTCCCGCCCTCTGCAATCTGGCCGCCTGTCTCCAGGAGGGGGTTGGCACGGAGCGGGATATTGACCGGGCGGTGGAACTGCTGTCGGAGGCGGCCCAGTGGGGATATCCCAGGGCTCAGATGCTGCTGGCCTGCTGTTATGAGACCGGGGATGGAGTCAACCGGGATGAGAATGCGGCCTTTGATCTGATGGAGTCATCGGCCTGGGCAGGATACGGACCGGGACAGCGGGAGCTGGGGCGGTACTATGAATATGGGATCGGAACCCAGAAGGACGAGGCCACGGCAGTGCTGTGGTACCGGAAAGCGGCCGGCCAGGGGGATGAGGAGGCCCAGTGTTCCCTGGCATTCTGCCTGGAAAACGGGATCGGAACCGGCCGGGATCAGGATCAGGCCATGGAGCTTTACCGGCAGGCGGCCAGAGGCGGAAGTCTCCGGGCCATGACCAACATTTACATACTGGCCCGGGAGCGGGGAAAGGCCGAGGAAATGGGAGAGGCTCTGGAGTACTTGAAGACCGCATCTGCCAGGGGATATGTGCCGGCAGTGTGGCGTTTGGGCTGCCATTACTATTACCGGGACGATCCCACCGGGGCGTCCGCCGCCCGGGCGGTGGAGCTGTTTCAGGCCGCCGCCATCAGGGAGGATCCGGCGGGCTGCTATCAGCTGGGCCGGGCCTTCTGGGCCGGGAGAGGCATCAAAAAAGATGAGAAGCAGGCCTTTCGCTGGTTTCACACATCTGCCGGGCTGGGAGACCCGGACGGACAGTTTTTCACAGGATTCTGCTATGAACAGGGGCGGGGCGTGGAGAAAAACCTGGCGGAGAGCGTCAGATGGTACCAAAAGGCTGCTGCCCAGGGGGACAGCCGGGCAGACAATGCTCTGGGTGTTCTGTATGAAAACGGGGACGGGGTGGAGCAGAGCGACGAGAAAGCTTTTCAGTGCTACCGCAGATCCGCTGAGCGTGGGAACGGGGACGGCATGGCCAATCTGGCCTGGGCCTATGAGTTTGGCGTGGGAACAAGGCCGCAGCCGGAGAAGGCGGCGGACCTGTACCGCCGGGCACTGGAGAGAAATGAAAATATTCCCGTCTACGGATATCTGGGGGAGCTGTATGCCCTGGGAATGGGAGCGGATCGGGATCTCTCCCAGGCCCTGGATCTCTACCGAATGGGGGCAGAGCGGGGAGACTGCCTGGCCTGCCTGAATCTGGGACTTCTCTTCCAGCAGGGCGAAGGGGTGAGGAAAAACCCTGGGAAAGCCCTGAAGCTGTTTGACCAGGCCGGCGCGGCCGGATATGCTGCCATGGCCAGGTGCTACCGCCTGGGCATTGGGGTAAAGCAGGACGAGCGGACGGCTGCGGAGTGGTACCGGAAGGACGCGGAGGAAGGCGGCTGGACCGGGATGCTGTGGCTGGCCTGGATGTACAGGAAAGGACTGGGAGTGGAGAAAGACCGGTCGGCGGCGGAAGAACTGTGCCGCCAGGCGGCGGCCATGAACCGGAGAGACCGGGAGTTTCTGCCCCGACGGATGGGCAGTGCCGGACAGGAGCTTAAGAAGCTTTTGAGAGATCTGGAGAGAGGGACGGAGGATGAAAAGCTGAGGGAGGAACTGAGGGGGATCCGCCTCCGGCTGGAGGAAGAGCGGCAGCGTCAATAAAGCTGCAGGAGACCTTCCTGTGGTCTCTGGGATACGCTGTTTTGACGGTGGTCAGCTTTGTGGTCAGTATCAATTTCTTCTTCCCGGTGGTTTAAAAACGGGAGAGGGATCATTTTAAACAGGGGCGGGTGCGGCCCATATGAGTCGCGCCCGCCCCTGAACTTTATTGATTCAGAAAGGGAACAATCACTGCCGTTCTATGAGGAAGACATGGGCGGTACCGGCACCGGACGGCTCCGGTCAAATACCTCCTCCACGTCAAACAGATCATCCAGGTAGGTCTTGGTGGGGTGAGACTCGGGAAGATCGTAGTACATGCGGTAGCCGTCCAGATTTCTCCGGCCCTGGCGCATGTAGTCGTCCCCCAGCTGCACCCAGTACTGTCTGGAATCCACGTTGCAGAAGTAACGGAAGCCTTTGCCGTGGAGATAGGCGAAGCGCTCATTCTCCATGGTGTAGGGGTGCCAGTCTCCGATCTCGGCCCCGAAGGGGTAGAGGATGATGTCGGTGGGTCCGATGAGGGATTCCACCTCGCTTTCCCATTTGTCCGTGTCGGTCACAAATTCTTCATAGGAGATGGTTCCCAGGTCCCGGTGTCCCCAGCTGTGGCTGGCCAGTTCCCAGCCGTTGTCTCTCAGACACTGGGCCAGCTGGCGGACCGTCTCCCGGTCCTCCTCAATGTTGGGGTTGATTCCCTCGTAGGAGGAATCGGTGCGGTATCCCATAACCCCGTTGTATCCGGTGAAGGCGATGATGGCTCTGGCTCCCTTGTAGGAGAAATCCGGATGCTCCTGGATAAAGTCCTCCAGCAGGGGGATCAGGTCGTAAGAGCCGGTGACGGTGGTGCCGTCGTCCAGATCCATCTCGCAGGTGGGCTTGCCGTCCTCCCCGATCACCAGGCGGCTGGCAAAGCCATCCCCTTCCATATATTCATAGTAGCAGACATCATCCTGGGACATGACGAAAGGCTTTTTCCCCTCCGGCAGCATAATATCTCCTTCCACAAAGGAAGAAACGCCGTTTTCATCCGTCACCTCATAAGCCACATCGTGGATGCTCACCAGCACGTAGCCCCGGTCGTACATGGACTGGATGATCTTCAGAAATTCATCTTTGGTGGTCATCATCTGGTTATAGCCGTCCTGCCTGGAGTCTCCGTCAAAAGCCTTGGAGGTGTCCATGATCAGGGTGTGGAAAAATACGTGGGTGATTTCCGACACATCCGCCCGTACCAGAGTGGATTTCGTGGCTTCGTAGCCGGAGATGGCCGCCTGAACTTTCTCCTCATCGGCGTATTCGCTCTCAGACAGAAGGGAGATGGCGGCGTCGTAGTCATAGCCCATGGCCAGACGGTCCGCCTCCCAGATCAGAGCGTCCGCCCCGGTGAGAATCTCTGAGGCCGTTCCCCCGGAACCGTCCGCCGATGTAAGAACCTCCCGCCCGGAAAGGGCCGGCGCAATATAGTAACTGTAAAAATCAAAGATCAGATAAACACTTCCGCAGACGATAAAAACAGACAGAAAAATCACGGCCAGGACGGCGAAGGTGTGGTTCATCCCGGCGGAGTTTCTGCGGAAATTCCGTTTCCGGTAATTTTTCATATTCATAAATCACAGGCTCTCCAATAAAAAGTATGTGCTTCATCAGTATAACATAAATGAAGTTGGTTGTCATAAAACGGGAAGACTTTTTTTCTTACATTTTTTGGAAGAAGGCAGATATACTAATAATATAGAGCAGAGACGGGAGAGCGTATGAGACGGTTATTGGCGTTTGTGACGGCGTTGGCGGTGTTCCTGTACGGGACGTTTCCGGCCTTCGGATCGGAGCCGGATTTAAAGCTGGGAGGATACGGGGACGGGATGGTGGCCTCCTCGGAGGCGGTGAGAGCGGCCGGGGAGGAGAAAGCTCTGGAGACGGCGGCCCAGGAGGTGAGGGAAGGGCCTGAGATATCAGCTCCCAGCGCCATTCTCATGGAGGCTTCCACCGGGCAGGTGATCTGTGAGAAGGGGGCGGATGAGCAGAGAAGCCCGGCCAGCATCACAAAGATCATGACTCTGATCCTGATCTTTGACGCCCTGGAGTCCGGAAAAATTTCTCTGGATGATGAGGTGGTGACCAGCGCCCACGCCAAATCCATGGGCGGTTCCCAGGTGTTTCTGGAAGAGGGGGAAGTGCAGACGGTGGACACCCTGATCAAATGTATTGTGGTCGCGTCGGGAAATGACGCCTCCGTGGCTATGGCGGAGTATATCGCCGGGAGCGAGGAGGAATTTGTAAATCAGATGAATGAGCGGGCGGCAGGTCTGGGGATGACCGGAACCCACTTTGTGGACTGCTGCGGCCTGACGGAGGATCCCGCTCATCGGACCACTGCCAGGGATATTGCCCTGATGTCCAGGGAGCTGATCAACCGGTATCCGGCGATCCACGATTACGCCACCATCTGGATGGACACGATTACCCACGTGACGAACCAGGGGACGAAGGAATTTGGCCTGGCAAACACCAATAAGCTGCTGAAAATGGCCACCAATTTCACAGTCACCGGCTTAAAGACCGGTTCCACCTCCGCGGCGAAGTACTGCCTGTCAGCCACAGCGGAGAAAGACGGCGTCCGTCTGATCGCCGTGGTCATGGCGGCTCCGGACTTTAAGGCCAGGTTCAGCGACGCGGTGACCCTGCTGAATTACGGCTATGCAAACTGCCGCCTTTACGAGGACCGGGAAGGCCTTCCCCTGCCCCAGATGGCGGTGACAGGCGGGGTGGAGGACCAGGTTTCCCTGGTCTGTTCCGGCACCTTTTCCTATCTGGGTATGAACGGAGAGGATTTCAGCCGGGTGGAGCGGGAGCTGGCGCTGGAGGAATCCCTGCAGGCCCCGGTGGCTCCGGGCCAGCAGGCGGGAGTTCTCCGGTACACCCTGGACGGAAAGACGCTGGGGGAGATTTCCGTGGTGACGGCGGCCGGAGTGGAGAAGGCAGGGATCCTGGACTGTTTAAAGAAGGTGTGGGGAGGGTTCTGCCTGCAGGAAGAAACCGCCGGATGACAGGAAAAAATGAAAAGAGGGGAAAATGAAAAAAGGGAAGGATTCCAGGCGGAGTCCTTCCCTTTTACAGGGAAAAATTAATTCTGAGCCATTTTTCCGGCCATGTTTCTGGCGATGAGGACCAGGACAATGGCGATCACTGCCAGCACGGCGGAGCTGATGTATCCCATCACGTAGGAGCCGGTGGCGTCGTAGAAGCTGGCGGAAACCTTCGGTCCCACAAAGGCGCCGATTCCGTAGCCGATGAAGATCAGGCCGTAGTTCCGGTTGTAGTATTTGGAACCGAAGATGATCTTGACCATGGGTGCGAACACCACCAGGAGTCCTCCGAAGGAGAAGCCTACCAGGGCGATGCACAGGATAAAATAGGCATAGGAATCTGCCACAGTCAGCATAAGCATGGACAGGCCGTTGATGACCAGGATCAGAATCAGGGAGTTCCAGCCCTGAAGCCGGTCATAGATAAAGCCAAAGGCGATGCGGCCGAACATGTTGAACAGGGTCATAAGGCTGACGCAGAGGGCAGCAGTCATGGCGGACAGGCTGATCTGGTTCTGGGCGATGGGGGAGGTGGCGCTGACCATCATGGTGCCGGCGGCGTTGGCAAAGATGAACATGACCAGCAGAACCCAGAAAACAGGCTGTTTGACCATCTGGGGAATGTTGTAGTTTTTCGTATTCAGCTCTTTGCTCTGGGTCTGGGTCGGCACCCATCCCTCCGGAGTCCAGCCGTCGGGACAGGGAACGATCATCCACGCCACAGCGCCCACGCCGATGAGGAACACAATGCCCAGGATGACACAGGCCTGCTGAGCCCCGAAGTTGTCAATGAGCATCTGAGCGATGGGGGACATGATGAAAGGTCCGCAGGCGGCTCCCGCCTGAACCAGTCCGGAGATGGAACCGCTCTTGTCCGGGAACCATTTCAGGGCAGTGGGCAGGCAGGCGGGATAGATGGTTCCCGCGCCGGCCCCGGCGATGACTCCGTAGGCGATGTAGAGGAACGGGATGGAATCGGCAAATCCGGTGAGGATCCATCCGCCGGCAAACAGGATCAGGCCGATGTAGATGGCCACCCGGGGCTGCAGCTTTTCAGCCAGAATGCCTCCGAGAAAGCCTACGGCGCAGTAGATAAACATATATATGGTATAGGCCATGGAAAAATCCGAGCTGCTCCAGCCGAACTGATTGCACATGGGCAGGGAGAACAGGCTGAAGAAAGCGGTGGCCGAGGTAAAAAGACTTTGAATCCATACACCCGCAAAGACGCGCCAGCGGGTCGCTTTTGTGATTTTCATTTCATACACCTTCCTTGTGATCAATTACTGCAGAGTTCCCAGGTCCAGGGCCACTTCACGGCCGTTGAATTTGCCCGCTTCCCGGCTGGTTCCCATCCAGTAAACCATGGATGAGATATCCTCCACTTCCAGGAAGGGAACGCCGTTAAACATTTCCTCCACAGTCTGAAAATTCTTTCCGGTCAGGTCATTGATAAACTGAACGTACTCCATGGTCTCGCACATGGGGGTTTTGACCTTTGTGGGGCACAGGGCGTTTACAATGATTCCCTTGGGGCCTACTTCCTTGGCCAGGGTCTTGGTCAGGCCCAGGATTCCCCATTTGGACATGCAGTAGGTGGCCAGCTTCGGGGTTCCGTACAGCCCGGAGGTGGAAGAAATATTGATAATCCGGCCAAAGCCCTGTTTTAACATATACTGGGCCGCGTATTTGTCGGTGCGCCAGGTACCGATCAGGTTGATGTTGATCACTTTCTCCACCTGCTCATCGGTCAGCTCCCAGGTGTAGCCGAAATTGATGACGCCGGCGTTGGCGATCACCACATCCAGACGGCCGAAGCGGTTCCAGGCCTCCGCGAACAGGCGTTCCATCTCCTCCGTGGAGGTGATGTTGCATTTCATCGCCAGAACCTGGGCTCCCCGTTTCTCACACTCTTCAATGGTCTCCCGGAACGCGTCCTGGGAGGGATCCTGCATATCCGCCAGAATGACATGGAAGCCGTTTTCCGCGTATTTATAAGCGTGAGCCCGTCCCTGGCCCATGGCTCCTCCGGTGATCAGAACTGTTTTTTTCTCTTCCATAATGACTCCTCCTTATGTATTGCATTAGCTTGTTATTTTTTTAACTAACAAAATCATAGTCTTTCAAGCTGTTTGAGAGTCAAGACCTTTTTTTCTCCGGGAAACCGTTAAATTTTGTCGAAAAGTATGATAAAATAATAACAAAAGTCTAAAATGATTTGAGGGTTAGGAAAGATGTACAAAACGTATACCATAGGAGAAATGGCCAGAATGCTGGGGGTCACCGCGGAGACCATCCGGTATTATGAGAGAAAAAATATTATCCGTCCCATTCACAATGAGGAGAGCGGGTACCGGTATTACACCACCTGGGATCTCCATATGATTATCCGGGCCAGATGTTACCTGGGCTTTGGATTTACCATAGAGGAGACGGCGGATATTCTGCAGAAGGAAAATATCGGGGAGATTGACGACGTGCTGTCCCGCCGGGAGGAGGTCCTCCAGCAGAATATTATCTACCAGATGAATCTGTTAAAGAAGCTGAGGACCAACCGGATGCTGATCCGGGACTCCAAGGAGCAGCCCCATCCCCTGTCCCTGCAGATGAGTCCAGCCATGTACCGGATCAACACCCAGGTCAATTACGAGCTGATCCTCTCCAAGGAAGCTCAGGAAGAGATCCGGAAGATGTGTGAAAAGGTGCCCTTTGTATTTTCCACGGCTCTGTTCCGGAAGGAGGACATTGAGGCCGGGAAAACGGACTTTGATTTTGGAATCGGGATCGAGGAGCAGTTTGCCCGGCTGCTGGACGTCCGGCCCACGGACCGGATCAGCTACTATCCATCGCGGCTGTGCCTGTACATGTGCGTGCCCTCCCGCTCCAGCCGGTTTCTCACCTACCACGTGCTGCAGCCGGCATTTGATTATATGAAGGAAAATAATCTCCAGCTGAGCGGGGATGTGGTCACTCAGATCGTGGCCATGTGCAGGCCGGAGGAGGAGTATTTTAACTGGCACAATGTGTGGATTCCGGTGGAGTAGGCCGGAGACGGAAATGAAAAGCTCCGTCAGGGTCTGGAACCTGGCGGAGTTTTTCAAGTCCTGAGATTTTACGGGCCGGCGGTTTTTCAGTCCGCCGCTTTTTCGGCAAATTCCGTGGTCACCAGATCCTCATAGGGGACCCGATCCTTCAGCTCGCCCGCCTCTTCCAGGATATTCTGCAGAAGGTCAAAGCTCTCCTCGGTGAAGATGGTGTCCTCCTTCCAGGTATCCTGCTCCTTGTACCGGTCTATGATGACGGCCAGGGTGGCGGTGTCCGTCTCCTGGAACTGGGGATGGATCACTTCGGCGATCTCCTGGGCGGAGTGGGAGTTGACGTATTCCAGGCCTTTCTGGATGGCGTTCACAAACCCCTGGATGATCTCCGGGTGCTCCTCCATGTAGGTTCGTCTGGCGGAGTAGGCGGTGTAGGGCACGTAGCCGGAATCCACCCCCAGGGACGCCACCACATATCCCTGTCCCTGCTGCTCCAGGGCGGTAGCGAAGGGCTCAAATTCCACAGTGTAGTCCGCCCCGCTTCCCGGGAAGGCGGCGGCGGTCAGGCCGAAGCTGATGCTCTGGTCGATGGAGAGGTCCGTCTGGGGATCCAGGCCGTTTTTTTTCAGGATGTACTCGAAGACCATTTCCGGCATGCCGCCGGCTCGGCCGCCCAGCACGGATTTTCCCTTTAAATCCGCCCACTGAAAATCCGGTTCCGGACTGCGGCTTACGAGGAAATTGCCGGCCCGCTGGGTCAGCTGGGCAAAGTTGACGGCGTAGTCCTCGGAGCCTTCCTGGTAGACGTAGATGCCGGCTTCTGAACCCATAAAGCCGATGTCGGCGTCCCCGGAGATGAGGGCGGTCATCACTTTGTCGGCGCCGCCGCCGTTTACCAGCTTCAGATCGATGCCCTCCTCTTCAAAACAGCCCAGCTCAATGGCGGCGTACTGAGGGGCGTAGAATACAGAGTGGGCCACCTCGTTTAAGGTGACCGGCGTCAGCCCGGAGGTTTCGGACTGGGAACAGCCGGAAAGGCCCAAAACGGCCAGCCCGGCCCACAGAGCACATGGGAAAATGAAATGTTTCATAGGTGTTCCTTCCTTTTTTACGTGATATTACATTGTATGAGCGCAGGAAGGAGTCAGTGTCTCCGCCGATGTTTATAAAATTATAATAATTTGTCCATGAAGGAGACACAGATTGAACACAATTATTCCTTAAACTGGAAAAAAACGAGGTGGCAGCAGAATATGGACGAGAAGGATTATCAGGAGCTGATCATCCCCTATCGGGAGTGCCTGAAAAATGTGGAGAACCGTCTCCGCATTCTGGCGGAGGACTACCGGGACCGGTATGGGGAGGAGCCCATTCATCATATACAGACGAGAATCAAGACGAAAGAGAGTATAGAGGGAAAGCTGACCCGCAGAAACCGGGAGCTCACGGCGGAGGACGCCAGGGATTATCTGAGGGACATCGCCGGCATCCGGGTCATCTGCTATGACGTGGACGGGATCCGCAAGCTGGCGAAGGCCCTGAAGCGCCAGGGGGATCTGGAGATCGTCCGGGAGAAGGACTACATCTCCGCCCCGAAGCCCAACGGCTACAAGAGTTACCACCTGGTGACGGGAGTTCCCATCTACCGGGTGGATGGGATGGAGTATTATCCGGTGGAGATCCAGTTCCGCACCATGGCCATGGATCTGTGGGCCAGCCTGGAGCACCGCAGCTGCTATAAGAGAAAAGAGGAGGATAAGCAGGCCTGGAGCGCCCGCTTCCTCAAATATTCCCGCATTCTGGAGCAGATGGAGCAGGCGGTGGCGGATTATGGGAGGGGGACGATCCCTGACCCGCCGGAGACTGGGACTCAGGAAAGCAGGATCGGATAAGGCGGCACAGCTCTTCCTCCGCAGGATTTAAGATCCAGTTGGTCCGGCGCACCAGCAGGTTCAGCCGGGAGAGGGGAGGATCCAGGGAGTAGCAGGCTACCGGTTCCGCCGGATTTTCGCAGGATTTTCCGATGAAGGTGACGCCGATTCCCTCCGCGGCCATGCGGAGAGTGGCGGTGACGCTGTTGGTCTCGCACATGGCGGCGGGGGAGAAATCCAGTTCCCGAAACAGCTGGTCCGTCAGCACCCGCAGGGTGGATCCCCGGCGGGAGAGAAGAAAATTTTCATCGCGAAAGACGGTTCCGAAATCCTTCCGGGAGATGATCCCGGAGGGATTTTTCCGGGTGTAGGGATGGGAGGCGGGGATGGCCAAAAGCACCTCCTCTCTGCAGAGCACCTGGGCGTTTTCCGGGGAAAAGGGGGAGACGGAATTGGCGGCTAAAAGCCCCAGATCCAGGCTCTCCTCCAGGAGCATGCGGGTGGAAGAGGGAAGGCTCTGCTCGGTGATCTCAATGCGGTAATCCGGGTAATCCGCCTTGAAGCGGGGGATGACCTGGGTCAGGACCTGCAGGCCGAACTGGGAGGTGACGCCGATGGTGATGTGCCCCCTGTTTTCCAGACCGGCCATATCCCGGTAGAGCTGCCTCTTGATCCGGATCACCTTTTTGGCGGCCTCCGCGTAGAGCCTGCCGGCGGGGGTGAGGACCAGCTCCCCTCTGGTGCGGAAAAACAGGGGAGTGCCGATCTCCTGTTCCAGCTTCGTCAGGTACTGGCTGAGGGAAGACTGGGAAACATACAGCTTTTTTGCGGCTTTTGTCATGTTTTTTTCTTCTGCGATGGTGAGAATGTAAGTCAGATACCGGGTGTCCATACTATGCCTCCTGAAGAGAGCTCCGCCGCCAAAAGACGGCAATCGCTGTGGGTGATTGACCCAATCAGAATTGCGAATTGGCGCAATTTCAGATCCGGGTGTACAATGATAACAATAACAGTATTATAGCAAAATTTAAGGAGGAATGGAACATGATGGAGAGAGGAACACCCCTGGTAACAGAAATGCAGGTGATCCCTGTGGCGGGCCGGGACAGTATGCTTATGACCTTAAGCGGCGCCCACGCCCCGTTTTTTACGAGAAATCTGGTGATTATAAAGGATAATGCAGGACACACGGGAATCGGGGAGATCCACGGAGGAGATTATACCTGTGAAGCGCTGGAAAGCTGCATTCCCCTGGTGGTGGGCCAGCCCATCGGAATGTACCGGAAGATCCTGGACAATATCCATAAGGCCAGCAAAAAGGCGAAGGAAGACGACGGGGAGGGAATCCAGAATCTGGACATCAGCAAGCTGAAGTTTGTGGTGAAGGCGGAGTGGGCCATCGAGTGCGCCCTGCTGGACCTGCTGGGCCAGTATCTGGACCTTCCCATGTGCCAGCTCCTGGGAGACGGAAAGCAGAGGGACCGGGTGGAGACTCTTGGGTATCTGTTTTACGTGTCAGACAAGGAAAAAGCGCCGGGACTGGAGTATCTGGATGAGAGGGAAAGCGCAGATCCCTGGTTCGCCATGAGGAGAAAGGAGATGCTCACCCCGGAGCAGATTGTGGAGCAGGCCCAGGTTCTCCATGAGAAATACGGTTTCCGCAACTTCAAGCTGAAAGGCGGCGTGCTGGAAGGGGAGAAGGAGATGGAGGCTGTGCGTGCTTTAAAGAAGGCGTTTCCGAAGGGGCGCATCAACATTGATCCCAACGGCGCCTGGAGTCTGGAGGAGGCCGTCCGCCTGTGCCGGCCCATGGAAGGGGTGCTGACCTACATTGAAGATCCCTGCGGGCCTGAGGCGGGATATTCCAGCCGGGAAGTAATGGCGGAATTTAAAAATCAGGTGAAGCTGCCGGTGGCCACCAATATGATCGCCACAGACTGGAGACAGTTTTATCACGCGGCGGCCCTGAAATCGGTGGATATCGTGCTGGCGGATCCCCATTTCTGGGGATTCGGGGGAAGCGTGCGCATGGCCCAGATCTTAAATGACTGGGGTCTCATCTGGGGCAGCCACTCCAACAACCATTTTGACATCACCCTCACCGCCTTTGCCCATGTGGCGGCAGCGGCGCCGGGCAATCCCACTGCCCTGGACACCCACTGGATCTGGCAGGACGGCCAGAACCTGCTGAAGGATACGCCCCAGATCCGTGACGGATATCTGGAGGTGCCGGACCGCCCCGGCCTGGGAGTGACCATCGACATGGAGAAGGTGGAGGAGGCCAACCGTCTGTACCGGAAACTGGACAGCCACGACCGGGACGATGCCATGGCCATGCAGTATCTCATCCCCGGCTGGAAATTCGACTCCAAAAAGCCCTGCCTGGTGCGGTGAGAGGGAAGAAAAGCCTGATTTTTCTTCTTCCCCGTTGCAATTCCTCCCGTTCTATCGTACACTAGGACACGGTAAAATGGTGAGAAGGCAAAGGAGAAGTGAGAATGAGTTATGAGATCATAGTGCTGGATCTGGACGGCACGCTGACCAATAAGGATAAAATTATCACCCCCAGGACGAAGGATGCCCTGATGAAAATGCAGCAGATGGGCAAGCGGGTGGTGCTGGCGTCGGGGCGGCCCACGAAGGGGGTGCGCCATCTGGCTGACGAGCTGGAACTGGGCAGCTACGGCGGCTACGTGCTCTCCTACAACGGGGGCATGATCATCGACTGGAGCACAGGGGAGACGGTATTTTCCAGGCTGCTTCCCGTGGAGAGCAACGGGAAGATCATCGGCCTTGCCGAGGAGCATCAGGTGGATATTCTCACCTACGAGGGAGAGGATATCATTACGGAGACGCCGGAAGATCCCTACGCCCAGCTGGAGAGCCGGGTCAATTCCATGGAGATCCGCCGGATCGAAGGGCTGAAGGACTATGTGAATTTCCCGGTGCCCAAGTACCTGATGCTGGAGGACGGGGACTATCTGGCCACGGTGGAGCCGAAGGTGAAGGCGGCCCTGGGGAAAAATTTCAGCGTCTACCGGTCAGAGCCCTATTTCCTGGAGATCCTTCCCAGGGGAATTGACAAGGCTCAGTCTCTGGAGCGTCTGCTGGAGGTGCTGGGGCTGACCAGAGAGGCCATGATCGCCTGCGGGGACGGGTACAACGACCTGTCCATGATCCAGTACGCCGGTCTGGGAGTGGCCATGGAGAATGCCGTCCTTCCGGTGCGCCAGGCGGCGGATTTCGTGACAAAGTCCAACAATGATGATGGAATTGCCCATGTGATCGAAAAATTCATATTTTCTTAAGAATGTTGATGAAAAATGTGGTGGACTTCATAGCTTTAGTATGTTAAAATCGAAAAGGGCATTGGAAAAATGCGGAAATTTAATAACAAACTAAAGGGGAAGAAAACCATGAACAAGAAGATCAAGACTGAAGCTGTGGACCACCTGTTTCA
>DXFM01000042.1 GCA_019114465.1 Candidatus Lachnoclostridium avicola | reverse complement strand
AGCCATCTCATGAACGGTGTCATGGATTGCGTCAAGGTTCAGAGCCTTTGCTCTCTTAGCCAGGTCAAACTTGCCTGCGGTAGCGCCGTTCTCAGCGTCTACGCGCATCTCCAGGTTCTTCTTGGTGCTGTCGGTAACAACCTCGCCCAGAAGCTCAGCAAACTTCGCTGCGTGCTCAGCCTCCTCGTAAGCGGCCTTCTCCCAGTATAATCCGATCTCCGGATATCCCTCTCTGTGAGCAACTCTTGCCATAGCCAGGTACATACCAACCTCAGAGCACTCGCCCTCGAAGTTAGCTCTCAGATCAGCCATGATGTCCTCGGGAGCGCCCTGTGCAACGCCTACTACGTGCTCAGCAGCCCATGTCTTCTCGCCCTCCTGCAGTTTAAACTTGTCAGCCGGAGCCTTGCATACCGGGCAGAATTCCGGAGCAGTCTCGCCTTCATGAACATAACCACATACTGTACAAACCCATTTCTTCATACTTCTAATCTCCTTTTTATTGTGAATTTTTTTAGTAACCCCTTAGTAATAATAGTAACAATTACTGATATTAATTTAGCATAGCTCTTTCTGTTTGTCAAGCGTTTTCAGAAATATTTTCAGGAAGTTTTTTTCTTCAGACAATTTCCGCAGACGCCGTAAAAATAAGTGATGTGAGACTCCACTTTTCCGTTGACGTATTTCTGGGCGAGCTGATTGGTTGCCTGAGAAATCTCCATGGGAAGATCCTCAATGCAGCCGCATTCCCGGCACATGAAATGGTAGTGGGGGCTGGTGTCAGCGTCAAAGTGGTCGGCACCGTCGCCGCAGTGCAGCTTCCGGATCTCTCCCAGCTCTACCAGCAGATTCAGGTTGCGGTAAACGGTTCCGAGGCTGATGTTTGGAAATTCCTCCCGGATGGACGCATATATGGCGTCAGCCGTGGGATGATCGTGGCGGCCCATCAGGCAGGCTTTGATACATTCCCGCTGACGGCTGTATTTCAGCTGCTTCATGGCATCCTCCTTTCTGAAAGATAATAGTAACAATTATTATTTCTTAATTCTTATTTTATCTTAAAAAAAGGAAAATGTCAATTCCGTCTATATCATTTCTTTTACAATTCGTATGAATTCTTTTGTTGCCTGGGACATATAATGCCCTTTGTGGTAGCCGATCGCCAGAGTGCCGTGGGTGACGGGATTCTTCAGGGAATACAGGTGCAGGGGACTGCCCCCGTTGGCGGCGGGAGAGAGGGTCTCCCGGTTGGCGGCAAACATCTCCGGATAGAAGGTGACGCCCATTCCCCTGGCGGACAGAGCCAGCACCGTCTCAATATTTTCCAGCTCCAGCAGCACATGGGGCGAAATCTGGGCTTCCTGAAACAGCTCGTCCGCGATGGTCCGGACCCGGTTTCCCTTTTTCAGCAGGATAAAGGGGCAGTTCTGAAGCAGAGTCAGATCCGCGTCCTTCTCCAGCCGGGAATGCATTTCTGCGGCCTGTCCGCCGAACACGTTTTCCAGGACGGCATCGGAGACCACTAAGAGGACTTCCTCCGCGCAGATGGGCACGGTCTCAATATTTTCCACCCGGAAGGGGAGCATCCCGATGACCAGGTCCACGTCGCCGTGGAGCAGGGCGGTCTCCAGCTGGGAAGTATTGCCTTCCAGAATATTCAGATCAATGTTGGGAAAACGGCTGCGGTAGGCGGGGAGCACATGGGGGAGAATCACCCGTCCCCTGGTATGGGAAAGACCGATGGAGAGCTGGCCGACGGTAAAATCCTTGATGTCCGCCAGCTCGTGATAGGTCTCGTCTTTATAGGTCAGAAGGGTCCGTGCCCGCACAAGAAGGCGCTGGCCGGCGTAGGTCAGAGTCAGGGGTGTAGTCCGGTTGAAGAGGGCGACGCCGAATTCCTTCTCTATGTGGGCGATATGGTTGCTTAAAGACTGCTGGGAAATAAACAGGCGCTTGGCGGCTTTTGTGAAGTTCAGTTCTTCCGCAGCCACCACAAAGTACTCTAAATTAAGGAAATTGATCATGTCATTCCTCCGGAAACAGTTCCGACAGTACGGGAATATAGGGCTTCAGTTTATCCACAGAGGTATTGATAATCAGCTCTTCCGGGAAATTTTCCCGCTCCAGCAGTTCCCAGGCACAGCGGTGGTTGCCCACATCGCTCTCAAAATGGGCGTCGCTTCCGATGATGATGGGAACCTGGTATTCCCTGCAGTATTTTAACAGCACCTGGTAATTTTCTGCCGCCCCTTTGCGGACGCTGCGGGGGGACAGGGAAGAACTGTTGACCTCCACCAGTTTTTTATAGGTTTTTGCCCCTTTCACAAAGGTTTCGTAGTCCACAGGATAGCGGCCGTCGTCGGGATGTCCGATGATGGTGACGGCTGGATTTTTCATGGCGTTTACATAGGCCTGAGTGTTTTCTTCCATGGTTCCCGGGACAAAACAGGGGGTGTGCAGACTGGCGATGGCGTAGTCCAGCTTCCCCAGAATGGACGGCGGCAGATCCACAGCGCCGCTGCTGTCTAAGATATTCAGCTCAGCGCCCATGAGCACGTGCACGCCGCCGCGGACTCTGGGGATCACCTTGAAGTTGATAAAATAAGAGCTGTGGGTGGTACCGGCCATTTTCGGCGCATGGTCAGAACAGCCATAAAGAGCCAGGCCGGCGTCTGCGGCTGCCCGGATATTTTCCGACAGGGTGCTGTATGCGTGGCCGCTGGCGATGGTGTGGGTATGCAGGTCCATAAGATCGTTCATGTCAGTAGAAATCCTTTCCTAATTAAAGCTCCATGGCTGTAGTATACCACAAAAAATCATCAAAAACTATAGAAAAATCGGATGAGATATGGTAGATTTAAGTATTAGATAATATAACACGAAAGGGTGACGCGTTATGAGTGAAGAAATGAAGAAAGAACTGGAAAATACAGCTGAGGCTGCTCAGGCAGCGGAGCCGGCAGAGACCATGGACGACTATGCGGCAGAGCTGGAGGAGTCTTACAAGACGTTGGAGGGCAGACAGCCGGCCTACGAGGCTGAGGAAGACCCGGCAGCGGAGAAGTGGCAGAATTTTGCCCAGATGATGGAAGACAAGACCGTATTTAACGTGAAGGTAAAAGAAGCGGTAAAAGGCGGCCTGGTAACCTTTGTGGACGACGTGAGGGCATTTA
Organism: Candidatus Lachnoclostridium avicola; assembly: GCA_019114465.1. Classification (GTDB taxonomy): domain Bacteria; phylum Bacillota; class Clostridia; order Lachnospirales; family Lachnospiraceae; genus Lachnoclostridium_A; species Lachnoclostridium_A avicola. Next base: position 26,549 of record DXFM01000042.1, on the reverse strand, counting down.
TCCCCGCCTCCCACATTTCCACCCACTATGTGGAAAAGCTGGACGATATGGTGGGCAAACACCTGGATGTGATGGTGATCACCGTGGATCCGGAGAAGAAGAGACTGGTGCTTTCCGGCCGTGAGGTGGAGAAGGCAAAGAGAGATGAGGAGAGAAAGCAGAAGCTGGCCCAGTATCACGTGGGCGACGTGGTGACCGGCAAGGTGGAGAGCCTGCAGCCCTACGGCGCCTTTGTGGAGCTGGAGGACGGCATCTCCGGACTGGTTCACGTTTCCCAGATCAGCACACAGAGGATCAAACATCCCGGCGTTGTTCTGAAGGAAGGCCAGGAGGTAAAGGCGAAGGTGATCTCCACCGACAACGGCAAGATCGGCCTGAGCATGAAAGCTCTGATCAGTGAGGAGACTGACAGAGAAGAGCACGAGGTGTTCAACTACAAGGAGACCGGAACCATTTCTACCGGCTTAGGCGACCTGTTGAAGAATATCAAGCTGTAAGGCGGGACGGAATAACAGGCGTGAGAGGAGGCGGGCAGATGAAGATTCCGAGTGAGGCCAGCCAGATAGACCAGTGGAAATCCATTATGTTCCTGTATGATTCCGCGCTGAAGGAAATCAACACCAAAATTGAGATTTTAAACAACGAGTTTGTACAGATCAACGACTACAATCCCATTGAGCATGTAAAGTCCCGGCTGAAGACGCCGGAGAGCATTGTGAAGAAGCTGAAACGCAACGGTTACGATGTGACCATCGAAAATATGGTGGAGAAGCTGAGCGACATTGCGGGGATACGGATCATCTGCTCGTTCCGCACGGATATCTATCTGCTGGCGGATATGATCTCCAGGCAGCGGGATGTGACAGTGCTCTATGTAAAGGATTATATTAAGACGCCGAAGTCCAACGGCTACCGCAGTTACCACATGGTGGTGACAGTCCCCATTTACTTAAACGGGGAGATGGTGGAAACGAAGGTGGAGATTCAGATCCGCACTGTGGCCATGGATTTCTGGGCCAGTCTGGAACACAAGATTTACTATAAGTTTGAGGGCGACGGCCCGGAGAACCTGCAGCAGGAGCTGAAAGCCTGCGCGGATATGGTAGATATGCTGGACGCGAAGATGTATTCTCTCAACGAGAGGATTCTGGAGGTCAGCAGGGAACAGAACAGACAGGCGTAAGGCCATAACGGGGGAGGCTGCACACAGATGCGGCGTCCCCTTTGTTTGAAGTAAGGCGCCGGCGGGGGCGGATCTGCCTGCCGGCATTGGGCCGGATACGCCGTCCGGGACAAAACAGGAGGAGACACGAGAAGATGACAGGAAAAGAATTGCAGGAGAAGCTGGGATGGAAATTCCCGGACATTGCGGAAAAGCATCCGGAGCAGGTGGAGGAAGCCGGCCGGTTCTGCGAGGGATATAAGGAATTTTTAAATGAGGGAAAAACGGAGCGGGAGTGCGTGAAAAAGGCGGTGGAGATGCTGGAGCAGGCGGGATACCGCCCCTTTGACCGGAGTGTCTCCTACGCTGCCGGCGACAAGGTCTATCAGGTGAACCGGGGAAAGGCCCTGATCGCCACCACCTTCGGGAGAGAACCCCTGGAGAAGGGACTCCGCATCAACGGAGCCCACATTGATTCTCCCAGGCTGGATTTAAAGCCCAATCCCCTCTACGAAAAAGACGGGCTGGCTCTGCTGAAAACCCACTATTACGGGGGAATCCGCAAATATCAGTGGAGCGCCGTGCCTCTGGCCATGCACGGGGTGGTGTATCTGGAGGACGGCACCAGAGTGGAGATTTCCCTGGGAGAGAAAGAGGGAGATCCGGTGTTCTGCGTCACCGACCTTCTTCCTCATCTGGCGGGAGAGCAGAACGGCAGAAAGCTTTCCGAGGGGATCAAGGGGGAGGAACTGAATGTGGTGATCGGTTCCCTTCCCTATGAGGACAGCAAGGATGTGAAGGAAGCCGTGAAGCTGAAGGTTCTGGCTCTGCTCAACCAGTATTACGGCATGACGGAGAAGGACTTTATCCGGGCAGAGATCGAGATGGTGCCGGCTTACCGTGCGGTGGACATCGGACTGGACCGGGGAATGGTGGGAGCCTACGGCCAGGACGACCGGGTCTGCGCCTACACGGCCCTGCAGGCGGAGATGGGAGTGACGGATCCGGTTTATACTACGATGACCATTCTGACGGACAAGGAGGAGATCGGCTCCGTGGGCAACACCGGCCTGAATTCCGACTATGTGCTCCACTACATACAGACGCTGGCGGAGAGGAAGGGGGCGGACTACAAAACTGTTCTGGCTTCCTCCCTCTGCCTGTCCTCGGATGTAAACGCGGCCTACGATCCCACCTTCGCGTCGGTGTACGAGAGCCGCAACTCCTGCTATGCGGGAAAGGGATGCGTACTGACCAAATATACGGGAGCCAGGGGGAAATCCTCCTCCAACGATGCCAGCGCCGAGGTGATGGCGAAGGTAATCCGGATCATGGACGAGGCCGGCGTGTGCTGGCAGACGGGAGAGCTGGGAGCAGTGGACGCCGGAGGCGGCGGAACCATCGCCCAGTTTGTGGCCGGACTGAATGTGGATGTGGTGGATCTGGGCGTGCCCATTTTGTCCATGCACGCGCCCTTCGAGCTGGCCTCCAAGCTGGACGTATACCATACCTACCTGGCATTCCGGGCTTTTTACACTGCCGGTTAAGAGAAGTGTAAAGGTTTGCACGGTTGCGCAGCCTGTCCAAATATGGTATAACTGGATGGATACCCATCATGTGCGTCCGTTTGGGCGGCGCACAGCCAAATACAGGAGGAACAACATGAGACGATATGTGAAATTTCTCGTCTGCGGCGCTGCCGCAGCGCTTGTGCTGGCTTCCGGCTGCGGACAGAAGCAGGAGGAAGAGACCACGGCGGCCCAGGAGGAGACTTCCGGAAGAGAGGAGCTCACCGGCCATGTGGAGCTGGGCCAGTATAAGGGGATTGAGATTGAGGCGGCGGACCGGACGGTGACGGACGAGGAGGTCCAGGATGCGGTGCAGTCCCGTCTGGAGGCCAATCCGGATCTGGTGGAAGTGGACCGGCCGGCGGAAAACGGAGATACGGTGAACATTGACTTTGTGGGTCTTTTGGACGGAGTGGCTTTTGACGGAGGCACAGGGGAGAATTATGACCTGGAGCTGGGATCCGGCAGTTTTATCGACGGCTTTGAAGATGGGCTTGTGGGCGCGGTAAAGGGCCAGGAGCTGTCTCTGGAGCTGACGTTCCCGGATCCCTATCAGAACAATCCGGATCTGGCGGGAAAAGACGTGGTCTTTGACGTGACGGTCAACCGGGTGGAGGAAGCCCGTACGCCGGAGTTAAACGACGCGTTTGTACAGAGAATCTCCGATTTTGACACGGTGGACGCCTGGGAGGCGGATTTGAGAAGCCAGCTGGAGGACACAAAGGCCCAGCAGGCGGATACCCAGGAGGAAAATGAACTGTTTGACGCGGTGGTGGCCAATGCCACGTTCACGGATATTGACAATGACGTGGAGACAGAGTACCAGCGTCTGATGGATCAGAATGAAAATCTGCTGGCTCTGCAGGGAGTGACTCTGGATCAGTATCTGAGTATTTTCGGCGTGGACCAGGCCGCCTATGAAGAGTCCATGCACAATCAGGCGGAATTTAACGTGAAGCTGGAGCTGGTGCTTCAGGCGGTGTACACCCAGGAGAATCTGGAGATCGGCGATGAGGCCCGCCAGGCAGTGGCGGAGGCCAACGGAGTGGAAGATTTTGACGCCGTGGTGGAACTGGCGGGGGAGACGGACGCAGATCGGTTTGCCCGCAACTGGACAGCCATGGAGTTTCTGAAGGATAATGCGGTTTACAAATAAATAAGAGAGAAAGCGGGAGGCTAAAGATGCAGCTGCTAAAGGATCGGATTCGTAAGGACGGCCAGGTATTTCCTGGAAATGTATTGAAAGTGGACAGCTTTTTGAACCATCAGATGGATATTGAACTGTTTTCGGAGTTTGGAAAAGAATTTAAGAGGCGTTTTGAGGGGGAGGAGATCAACAAGATTCTCACCATTGAGGCGTCCGGAATCGGAATCGCCTGTATTGTGGCTCAGTCCTTTGGCGTTCCTGTGGTATTTGCAAAAAAGAGCCAGAGCAAAAATATTGCCGGAGAGGTGTATTCCAGCAAGGTACAGTCCTATACCCACGGGAGAATCTACGATATTATCGTGTCGAAGAAGTTTCTGGGGCCTGAGGACAAGGTTCTGATCATTGATGATTTTATGGCCAATGGAGCGGCCATGGACGGTCTCCTGGAGGTGATCCGGGAGTCCGGCGCCCATGTGGTGGGAGCCGGCATCGTCATCGAGAAAGGGTTCCAGGGCGGCGGAGAGCGGCTGCGCCGGGAAGGCCTTCGGGTGGAATCCCTGGCAATCGTGGATCGTATGGATGAAAAAACAGGGGAGATCGTATTTCGCGATGATGAGTGACAGAAAAGTTTTGTTTTTTGACGTGGACGGCACGCTGGTGAGCGAGTCTAAAAATGAGATTCCGGAGAGCTCCAAGAAGGCCCTCACCAAGGCCATGGAGAAGGGACACCTGGTGTTTGTAAACTCCGGAAGACCCAGATGCGAGCTGAAATTTCTGGAGGAGGGAGTCCCGGCGGACGGATTCCTGTGCGGCTGCGGAACGGAGATCGTGGTGCACGGAGAGCGCCGCTTTCACCGGTTTATCCCGGTGGAGAGGGGAAGAGAGATCCGGCAGCTGATTTTAGACTGCGGCATGGACGCCTGGCTGGAGGGATCTGACCGCGTCTGCTTCCGGAAAGACATCAGCGGCGTCAGCAGCCGGATCGCCCAGGTGAAGGCAAATATGCAGCGCAAATATGGCGACCTCATGGCCAGTTGGGAGGACCCGGACTGCGTATTTGACAAGTTCTGCGCCGTGTCCAACGGAGACAGCGATCTGGAGCGCTTCTTTGCCGGCCTGCCGGACATGGACATTATGGACCGGGGAGACGGGATGTACGAGTGCGTGCCGTCTGACTGCACCAAGGCCACGGCCATGGACTGGGTGCTGAAGGAGTACGGTCTGCCCCTGGAGAGCGCCTATGTGTTCGGAGACAGCACCAATGACATTTCCATGTTTGCCTTCGCCCCCAACCGGATCGCCATGGGGGTGCACGCGCCGGAACTGGAGAAGTTTCATCCCTTTATCACCAAGACGGTGGAGGAGGGCGGCGTGGCCTGGGCCATGGAACAGCTGGGAATCATATAAGGGAGAATGCGGATGATTTATGTGGTAGAGGATGACGCCAGCATACGGGAACTGGTGACGTACACTCTTGGCAGTCAGGGAATGGAGGCGGAGGGCTTTATGCTGCCGTCCCAGTTCTGGAAAGCCATGGAGCGGATGAAGCCGGACCTGATCCTTCTGGATATTATGCTGCCGGAGGAGGACGGACTGACCATTTTAAAGAAGCTGAGAGCGGACCGGGAGACGGAGAGACTGCCTGTGATCATGCTGACGGCCAAGGATGGGGAGTATGACACGGTCATCGGCCTGGACAGCGGGGCGGACGACTACATCGCCAAGCCGTTTCGGATGATGGAGCTGATCTCCAGGATCCGGGCGGTTCTCCGCCGGGCGGAGAAGGAGGACAAGGCGGAGGAGTACCGGATCGGAGACCTCTATGTGAATCCGTCCAAGCACGTGGTGAAGGTGAAGGATGAGCCGGTGGCGCTGACTTTAAAGGAGTTTGAAGTGCTCTGCGTCCTCATCCGCCACCAGGGGAACGTGTTCACCAGGGCTCAGCTTCTGGATGAGATCTGGGGATACGAGTTTGACGGAGAGAGCCGCACGGTGGACGTTCACATCCGGACGCTCCGGCAGAAGCTGGGGCCGGCGGGAGACTGCATTGAGACGATCCGCGGAGTGGGATATAAGATAGACGGCGGACATTGAAAACGGGAAGTTCCGCTGCACCGGAAGGTGCGGCGGACTTCCTTTTTTTGACAGCTCATACCCCCCATATGCATAAGGAACCCATACAGGTATCAATGGAAATGAAAAAAGGCGGGGAATACGGAAAAAGGGGAAGAGCGCCGGACAGTTCTGTGTAAGAAAAAGTTAAAGAAAAAGAAAAGGAAACTGATTCTCCGTCTGCTATACTGAGGGTATAGATCAGAAAAGAAAGGGAATTACTATGGGGAGATGGTTATACATTGCGGCTGCGGCGCTGTTGCTCGCCGGCTGCGGCGCCCGGGAGAACGGCCCTTCTGTATCCGGAAATGAGAGCACGGTGCAGGCCGGACAGGGCTGGAAAGACGAGAGCGCCGGGACAGGAGAGACCGCAGAGGAGAGCACCGGCGCAGAGGAGGCGTTCCGGGAGAACGCCGGGGAGACGGTATCCTATGAGAGGGAGGGCAGCTTCCTGATGCTGGACGGCCGTCCTTTTACGGTGGATGAGGATCAAAGCTTTGATACGGAGCTGAACCGCTTCGGCGCCGTGCGCTTTATTACGGCCGTTCCGGGGCAGCCGGAGGAGGATGTGGAATTTCTGCTGGAGAAGGACGGAGAGCTGTCCTACCGCTTCCCCCATTTTCCCCAGGCGGACGCAGGACCGGAAAGAGGGGCTTTTCTCCAGGTAAACGCAGTGTCTTTCTGTGATGTGAACGGCGATGGAAAACAGGACGTGATCGCCCTGACCGCTTATGAAAAGAGAGGACAGACGGATCTTTATCTGGGAACGGAGCGGGGATTTGTCCCGGATTACACCGCGGCCGTCCTGGCAGATGACGCCGGAGCGGGAAATACGGTGGAGGAGTTCCGGAAGTACGACGAAAAACGGCGCAGGGAGAACGAGGAGCGGATGGAGCAGGTTCTGGGGTTTGATGAGGCTGCCGTCAGGGATTTTGCCGGCCAGTTTATCGCCTGTGCGGAGGCGGGAGAAACGGAGCGGGCGGCCAGCATGATTCAGTACCCGGTGACTGTGAGGACGGCGTCCGGGGAATTTACCGCAAATAAGGAGGAAGATCTGCTCCCCTGTTTTGACCAGATATTTGACGAAGAGTTTATGGCCCGGCTGAAGGACGATATGAGTCTGATCGGATGGGATGAAACCGGAGCGTTTCTGGGCGACGGAAGTCTGTGGCTGGCCAAACGGGGAAGCCGCATGGCGGTGATCTCCGCCGGGACGGAGGTGGAAAGCGTCCGTCCCGCCGGAGGAATCTCCCCGTCTGTCCGTCAGGGCTCCGGCGGCCATGAGGAAAGTTTTGGAATAGCAGGCAAAACGGTTGACGGCAGGAAAGATTTGTGATATAGTGGACGGGCGAATGGAAGCGATAGGTCTTTTTTTTATGCGCAAAAATAGAAAGAGACCCAAAAACAAAAATAATACGTGGAGGTGGAAGTTGTGCGTACAAAAATCACACTGGCATGTACAGAATGTAAGCAGCGTAATTACAACATGACCAAGGACAAAAAGGCTCATCCGGACCGGATGGAGACCAAGAAGTATTGTAGATTCTGTAAGAGACATACTTTACACAAGGAAACCAGATAACCTGTTTTAGTAAAGGACGTGAATTATGGGAGATACAACGAAAAACGAGCAGGCTGGGAAGAAGAAAAGCTTTGTCAAGGGCATGAAGGCCGAGTACAGAAAGATCGTATGGCCGTCTAAGGAGACTGTGACGAAGCAGACCATCGCGGTTCTGATATCCACAATTGCTTTAGGCGTAGTGATCACGGTTCTTGATCTGGTTATCAGACTGGGACTTGACGTTATATTAGGATAAGGCGAGGGTGAGAGATATGGCAGAAGCGCATTGGTACGTGGTCCATACTTATTCAGGCTACGAGAACAAGGTGAAGGTCGATATTGAAAAGACGATTGAGAACCGTGGTCTTCAGGATCAGATCCTGGAGGTGTCCGTTCCCATGCTTCCTGTGGTGGAGCTGAAGAACGGCGTGGAGAAGAAGGCGGACAAAAAAATGTTCCCCGGATACGTTCTCATCAATATGGTTATGAATGACGACACCTGGTACGTTGTACGAAATACACGTGGAGTGACAGGTTTTGTTGGTCCGGGATCCAAACCGGTGCCGTTGTCCGATGAGGAGATCGCCAGTTTAGGATTTCGGGGTGAAGATGTCCAGATGGACTACGAGGTGGGAGACATGGTCGTGGTCATTTCCGGAGCGTGGAAGGACACGGTCGGAGCCATCAAGTCCATCAATGAGGCGAAGAAGACCATTACGATCAATGTTGAGATGTTTGGCCGTGAGACCCCGGTCGAGCTGAACTTTACGGAAGTAAAGAAGATGTAACAGGAATCGGCGCTTTGGTTTCCTGAAGCGCTGGTGGGAGGGAAATCCCCGACAATACCACAAAATTTAGGAGGTGCCTAATTATGGCAAAGAAAGTAACAGGTTATATTAAACTGCAGATCCCGGCTGGAAAGGCTACGCCGGCTCCGCCTGTTGGTCCTGCTCTTGGACAGCACGGCGTAAATATCGTACAGTTTACGAAGGAATTCAACGCGAGAACCGCTGACCAGGGTGACCTGATCATCCCGGTTGTCATCACTGTATACGCTGACAGAAGTTTCAGCTTTATCACAAAGACTCCGCCGGCTGCCGTTCTGTTAAAGAAGGCCTGCAAGCTGAAATCCGGCTCTGCAACCCCCAACAAGACGAAGGTAGCCACCATTTCCAGGGAAGAGGTTCAGAAGATCGCTGAGTTAAAGATGCCCGACTTAAACGCTGCAAGTATCGAGGCTGCCATCAGCATGATCTCCGGTACCGCAAGAAGCATGGGTATCGTTGTAGAGGACTAATGACCCGTTTGGGAAATGGAGCATGAAATACGTGGGAGGGAGAACTCCCGACAATACCACTAGGAGGTTTATTTAGAATGAAAAGAGGAAAAAGATATATTGAGGCTGCGAAATCCGTAGACCGCGCTAATCTTTATGATGTGCCGGAGGCGATCGCTCTTGTAAAGAAGAACGCCTGCGCAAAATTTGACGAGACTATCGAAGCTCACTTAAGAACCGGCTGTGACGGCCGTCACGCAGATCAGCAGATCCGCGGCGCCGTTGTTCTGCCCCACGGAACCGGCAAGACCGTTCGTATCCTGGTATTTGCAAAGGGACCGAAGGCTGATGAGGCTCAGGCAGCAGGCGCTGATTATGTGGGAGCTGAGGAGCTGATCCCGAGAATCCAGAACGAGGGATGGCTGGACTTCGATGTTGTAGTTGCTACTCCGGACATGATGGGCGTGGTTGGCCGTCTTGGCCGTGTTCTTGGACCGAAGGGCCTGATGCCCAACCCCAAGGCAGGCACCGTTACCATGGACGTTACCAAGGCTATCCACGAGATCAAGGCTGGTAAGATTGAGTACAGACTCGATAAGACCAATATCATCCACGTGCCAGTAGGAAAGGCTTCTTTCACAGAGGAGCAGTTAGCGGACAACTTCCAGACGCTTATTGATGCGATCATGAAGGCCAGACCCAGCACCCTTAAGGGCGCGTTCTTAAAGAGCGTAACCCTGACATCCACCATGGGCCCGGGCGTGAAGTTAAATGTTGCTAAGCTGAGCAACTAATTTCAGATTGGAAAATTTCATATCACATCAGTGAATAGAAAAAAGGCCGGGCGGAGACGCCCGGCCTTTTGCGGCAGACGGGGAATACAGCCGGGGGAATATTTGCAGCCGGCCCCGTCATTTTAAACTTGCCACTGCATACGGGTTTGCCGTATAATAGAGTCAGCCGGCAGATTCGGCGCAGTGCGCCGGAATGCGGCCGGTATTTCGCAAAAGGAGAGGTGTGGCATGAACAGAGAAGAACTGAGAGATAAGCTGATTGAGGAGGCGTGGGAAGGACTGAAGAATTCCTACAGCCCCTATTCAAAATTTCCGGTGGGAGCCGCAGTGATGGGAGCTGACGGAACCGTATACCGGGGATGCAACATTGAGAATGTGTCCTATGGACTGACAGTCTGCGGAGAGCGGACAGCCATTTTCAACATGGTGGCCCATGGATGCAAGACCTTTACCGCTCTGGCAGTGGTGAGCAAGGGAAATGGAGATGCCGCTCCCTGCGGAGCCTGCCGTCAGGTGCTGGGAGAATTCTGTGAGAATCTGGATACGCCCGTGTATATTGTGGGCGGAGACGGAAAGGTTCTCTCCACAACGGTGGGAGAGATCATGCCCTATCCGTTCCTGAAGTTTGAAGCCCAGGAGTAAAGGAATTTTTGTGAAGCGGAAAAGCTCTCCCTGGCCGTCTGACGGCGGGGAGAGCTTTTTATCTCATAGGAAACTCCGTTCCTGCGAGGCAGGATTGTTTTTCACTGGAAATGCAGGTCAGCTTAACATTCCGCCGATGGTTCCGCTGGCGGCGCACATGATGAAAGTCCGCAGCAGCTGCCCCGTATCCATGGGAAGACCTTTTCCCAGAAGGAAGGAGGCGGCAAACAGAACCGCGAAGTACAGAGCTCCCAGGAGGAATCCCCAGAAAAAGCGGCGCTGACGGATGCCTTTTCCCATGAGAAGGCCGCCGATGAAGCAGGTGACGACGTAGATGGCGCTTACGGCCAGTCCCACGTGGCTTTCCTTCAGATGAAATTTATACAGGAGAAAGGCCAGGACCACCAGAAAGACGGCTGCCAGAAGGTAGGAGGCAAAGAGTGAGCGGATCGTGGTTTTCACTTTTGAACTGCCCATAAAAGATCCCCTTTTCCGTTTGATCATGGTCAATTATATTCCCGGAAGGGACAGAATATGAGCGTGACCGAAAAACCTTGCGAAGGCCTTCAACATATGGTATAATCGCTAGGAAATTCAATAAAATATCTCAGGAGGATGATGAACTATGACGCGTGTAAAGACCTTAAATTCCAATACGTTAAAAGACACCATGAAGAAGGGCGGATGCGGCGAGTGCCAGACTTCCTGCCAGTCTGCCTGCAAGACTTCCTGCACGGTAGGAAATCAGAGCTGCGAGAACAGCAACCGTTAGTTTTCGCCGCCCATGAGGGTTAGAAAGCAGAACACAGCCAAATGAGAGAGACCCCTACGGCTTTTACAGCCGTAGGGGCGCTTAGTTTGTCCATTTTATTCATGAAGAGAAGGAGAATGTGAGTGATTCATCAGTATAAAAATAACGGATATGACATCGTTATGGATGTAAACAGCGGATCGGTCCATGTGGTGGACGATCTGATCTACGATATGGTGGAAGTTCTGAATGGGGAGATTCCGGAGCTGGACGAGCCCCAGAAACTTCCGAAGGAGGCAGTGGAGAAGACGGTGGCGGCCCTGAAGGACCGCTATCCTGAGGCGGAGATCCGGGAGGCTATGGAAGACATTCAGGAGCTCATCGACCGGGAAGAGTTATTTACCAAAGACACCTACTCCCAATATGTGACGGACTTTAAGCAGAGAAAGACGGTGGTGAAGGCTCTCTGTCTTCACATTGCCCACGACTGCAACCTGGCCTGCCGCTACTGCTTTGCGGAAGAGGGAGAGTACCATGGACGCCGGGCGCTTATGAGCTATGAGGTGGGAAAGAAGGCTCTGGATTTCCTCATCGCCAATTCCGGAAACCGGCGGAACCTGGAAGTGGATTTCTTCGGCGGGGAGCCGTTAATGAACTGGGACGTGGTCAAACGCCTGGTGGAGTACGGCCGTTCCCAGGAGGAAGCCCACAATAAGAAGTTCCGCTTCACCATCACCACCAACGGAGTGCTGTTAAATGATGAGATCATGGATTTCTGCAATAAGGAGATGAGCAACGTGGTGCTCAGTCTGGACGGCAGGCCGGAAGTCAATGATTACATGCGTCCTTTCCGGAACGGAAAGGGAAGCTACGACCTGATCGTTCCAAAATTCCAGAAATTTGCGGAGCTGAGAGGGGATAAGGACTATTATGTCCGCGGCACCTTTACCAGAAGAAATCTGGATTTTTCCAAGGATGTGCTCCACTTTGCGGATCTGGGCTTTAAGAAGATGTCTATTGAGCCGGTGGTATCTCTGCCGGATGAACCCTTTGCCATTCGCGAGGAAGATCTGCCTCAGATCATGGAGGAGTATGACACTCTGGCGAAGGAGTACGTCAGACGGTGGAAAGAGGGGAGAGGCTTTACCTTCTTCCACTTTATGATCGATTTAAAGCAGGGCCCCTGTGTGGCGAAGCGGCTTTCCGGCTGCGGATCCGGCACAGAGTACCTGGCGGTGACGCCCTGGGGAGATCTCTATCCCTGTCACCAGTTTGTAGGCGAGGAAGCCTTCCTGCTGGGCAATGTGGATGAGGGAATCACCAATACGGCAGTGCGGGACGAGTTTAAGCTGTGCAATGTGTATGCCAAAGAAAAATGCCGGAACTGCTTTGCCCGCTTCTACTGCAGCGGCGGATGCGCGGCCAACTCTTATAAATTCCATGGTTCCATTACGGATGCCTATGATATCGGCTGCGAGATGCAGAAAAAGAGAATTGAATGTGCGATTATGATCAAGGCGGCGCTGGAAGACGAGGAATAAAAAGAAGGTGACATAAGATGAAAAACAGCAGGGGAAAAGGCTTTTTCTGTCTTCTGGCAGCTGTGGTGATCATTGTCCTGTGCGGGTACTTTGGCTATCGGACGGCGGGAGACGTGAAGCTGGGACTGGATCTGGCCGGCGGCGTATCCATCACTTATCAGGCGGTGGGAGAAGCCACTGACGAGCAGATGGATGACACGGTCTACAAACTGCGCAGAAGGGTGGATACTTACAGCCCGGAGGCGGATGTATACCGGGAAGGCAAAGACCGGATCAACATTGATATTCCGGGAGTTTCTGATGCCAACGCGATCCTGGAGACCCTGGGGCAGCCGGGATCTCTGCGGTTTACGGATATGGACGGCAATACCATTCTCACCGGCGATCAGGTGAGCAGTGCCCGGGCGGCGGTGGCGGACAATAATGGTTCAAATGAGTATGTGGTTTCCCTGACCTTCAACGAAGAGGGAACGGCAGCTTTCGCCGAGGCCACGTCCCGCCTGGTGGGACAGCAGATCGCCATCGTCTATGACGGGGAGGTGGTATCGGCTCCTGTGGTGCGGGAGGCCATCACCCAGGGCCAGTGTTCCATCGACGGCATCGGCTCCTATGAGGAGGCGGAAAACCTGGCTTCCACCATTCGTATCGGCGCTCTGTCTGTGGAGCTGACGGAACTCCGTTCCAATGTGGTAGGCGCCAGACTGGGCCAGGAAGCAGTCACCACCAGTCTGCAGGCGGGAGCTGTGGGCTTTGCTGTGGTGGCAGTGTTTATGATCGCGGTGTACCTGGTGCCCGGTGCGGCGTCAGCTCTGGCCCTGGCTCTGTATGTGGGGCTTATGGTGATTCTGCTGGCGGCCTTTGAGGTGACTCTGACTCTTCCCGGCATCGCCGGAATCATCCTGTCCATCGGCATGGCGGTGGACGCCAACGTGATCATTTTCACCAGGATTAAAGAGGAGATCGGCGGCGGAAGATCGGTGGAGGCGGCCATCAAGGCCGGCTTTGAGAAAGCGCTCTCCGCTATCATAGACGGAAATGTGACTACCCTGATTGCGGCTCTGGTGCTGTTCTGGAGAGGCTCCGGCACGGTGAAGAGATTTGCCACCACCCTGGCCATGGGTATTGTCCTTTCCATGTTTACCGCTCTGTTCGTCACCCGGTTCATACTTCGGGCTCTGTACAATCTGGGCCTGAAAAATCCGAAGCTGTATGGAGTCAAGCGGGACAGGAAGCCTTTCAACTTTGTGGGAATCAGGAAATTTACCTTTGCCATTCCTGTGGTTATTTTTGCCATTGGCATCGGAGCCATGGTGATGGGAGTGTCCTCCGGCCGGGGGGCATTTAACTACAGCATGGAGTTTATGGGCGGAACGTCCATCAATGTGACCTTCAACGAGGATATGTCTCTGGATCAGATTTCAGAACAGGTGGTGCCTCTGGTGGAGGAAGTGACAGGGGATGGAGATGTCCAGACCCAGAAAGTGGAGGGCGGCAACGAGGTGATCATCCGCACCAGAACTCTGTCCGCCGAAGAGAGAGAGCAGCTGAACCAGCTGCTGGCAGACCATTTCGGCGTGGATGAGAATCAGATCACGGCGGAGAGTATTTCCGGTGTGATCAGCTCGGAGATGAGAGCGGACGCGATTCTGGCTGTGGCCATCGCCACGGTCTGCATGCTGGTCTACATCTGGTTCCGCTTTAAGAATATCCGGTTTGCCGCCAGCGCGGTGCTGGCGCTGGTTCATGATGTGGCGGTTGTGACCGTCTGCTACGCGGTATTCCGCTGGTCAGTGGGTTCCAACTTTATCGCCTGTATGCTCACCATTGTGGGATATTCCATCAACGCCACCATCGTGATTTTCGACCGGATCCGGGAGCATTTGAAGACGGCGGGACAGAAAAAAGACCTGGCGGAGCTGGTCAACGAGAGCATTACCCAGACCTTTACCAGGAGCATCAATACGTCCCTGACCACTTTTATCATGGTATTTGTGCTCTATCTGATGGGAGTTTCTTCCATCCGGGAGTTTGCCCTGCCTCTGATGGTGGGAATTGTGTGCGGGGCGTTTTCCTCTGTCTGCATCACAGGGCCTCTCTGGTACATGATGACAGCCGGGGGCAGAAAAAGACAGGCGGAGGGCGGCCGGTGATTCCGGCTGCTGTCTGATTATGAAAACAGGAGGAGAGAATGGCAGAATATAAGATCATTGCAAAGGACGGCCGGGCAAAGCGGGCGGAGATGACCACGGTCCACGGGACGATCCAGACACCGGTGTTTATGAATGTGGGAACTGTGGGCGCCATCAAGGGAGCCGTCTCCACCGATGACCTGAGAGCCATCGGCACTCAGGTGGAGCTGTCCAATACCTACCATCTCCATGTGAGGACGGGAGACAAGCTGATCAAACAGTTCGGCGGTCTTCACAAATTTATGAACTGGGACCGGCCCATTCTCACAGATTCCGGCGGTTTCCAGGTGTTTTCCCTGACGGGACTGCGCAAGATCAAGGAAGAGGGCGTGTGGTTCAACTCCCATATTGACGGCCGCAAGATCTTTATGGGACCGGAGGAGAGCATGCAGATCCAGTCCAACCTGGGCTCTACCATCGCCATGGCTTTCGACGAGTGCATTCCGGCCCTGGCGGACCGGGATTATGTGGAGAATTCCGTAAACCGCACCACCAGATGGCTGGCCCGGTGCAAGGAGGAAATGGCCCGGTTAAACAGCCTGGAGGATACGGTCAATCCCCATCAGCTTCTCTTCGGCATCAATCAGGGAGCTATTTTCCCGGATATCCGCATCGCCCATGCGGAGCAGATCTCAGAGATGGATCTGGACGGCTACGCCGTGGGCGGCCTGGCGGTGGGAGAGACCCACGAGGAGATGTACCACATTCTGGATGAGGTGGTTCCCCACCTGCCGGAGAATAAGCCCACCTATCTGATGGGAGTGGGAACGCCGGCCAATATCCTGGAGGCGGTGGACCGGGGAGTGGACTTTTTTGACTGTGTGTATCCGTCCAGAAATGGGCGTCACGGCCACGTGTACACCAATCACGGAAAGCTGAATCTGTTTAACGCCAAATATGAACTGGATCCCCGGCCCATTGAAGAGGGATGCCAGTGCCCGGCATGCCGCTCCTACAGCAGGGCTTATATCCGCCATCTGCTGAAGGCAAAAGAAATGCTGGGGATGCGATTATGTGTATTGCATAATTTGTATTTTTATAATAAAATGATGGAAGAGATTCGCGATGCAATCGAGAACCACCGTTATGCCGAGTATAAAAAGGAAAAGCTGGAAGGTATGACGAGAGGACAGAAAGAAAACGCATAGCGGTCCGGGCAAGGCGCAGGACGCGAACAAGGAGGATTTTTTAATGAATGGTGTTGTGTTAGTCGGGTACATTATATTCTTTGCCGCTTTGATGTACTTCATGGTCATCAGACCTCAGAACAAGGAAAAGAAGAAAAGAGACGAGCTTCTCGCCAGCGTGGCTGTGGGAGACAGCGTGCTGACCAGCAGCGGCTTTTATGGAGTAATCATTGATATGACGGATGACACGGTTATCGTTGAGTTCGGCAGCAACAAGAACTGCCGGATCCCCATGCAGAAGGCAGCTATCGTTGAGATAGAGAAGCCGGAGGCATAAATCACGAAAGGAAAAGAGCGGCTTCCCTGCGGCGGGGGAGCCGCTCTTTTTTTGGAATATTATTCTCCTTTCACTTTTACCCGGCAGATCATCTGCGTCATGGTGCCCATGGGACAGTACACACACCAGGAACGGGGTTTAAAGAGAACCATGGTGATGAGGCCCAGGACTGTGGAGGTGAGCATCACACTGTAAAAACCGAAGGCAAACTGAACGACGCCCGGGTGGACCGGCGTGCCGTGGCAGGCCCAGTGCCAGGGCAGGCGGAAGGTCCAGAGGAGGGTGACGGCCTGCCTGAGAGTGGAGACACCGGCGAACACCAGCCAGGTGTTCCAGAGCATCTGAAGGAACATGACCAGAAAAAAGATCAGAAATCCGTAGCGGAAGGCCCTGCCCTTCATCCACTTCGGCACATCCCTGCGGCGGGAGAGGCCGAACCGGCCGCCCAGAAGGGAAAACAGCTGTCCCCGGCCGCAGTAGCGGTTGCAGTAGGCCTTTGTGCCGGACAGGACGGAGATGATCAGGGGAATAAAAAAGCACAGGAGTCCCAGCCAGGCAAACAGGATGTTGAAAAACCCCAGGATCAGATAGGTGAGGGACAGAACCCACAGATAGTCATACCACTTCTTTTTTTCACGTTTCATAGATTCTCCACCTCCCGGATGGTGATGACCGACGCCGGACACTCGGCGGCGCATTTTCCGCAGCCCACACACCGGCCGGATACTCTGGCGGTGATTCCCTTCCAGATCTCAATGGCGCCTAAGGGGCAGACCTTTGCGCAGCAGCCGCAGGCGACGCAGAGGGACTGGTCCACCAGCGCCCGTTTCTTTTTTCTCATTATTTTTGTTTCGTTCATGACAGTTCTCCCTTTTTTATTTCCCCGGGCCGCTGATGGCAGAGCCGGAAGCGGAGTCCCGTTTACCGGACTGCGGACTTTTGTCCGCCTGACCGCTGCCGGGGGGATTTGACACTGGTTACAGGATACCAGAGATGGAGGGGCGGTTTCTGTGATAAAATCACCAAAGAAAGACGGTGAAAACGGCATTGCAAAATCTTCCCGGCCTGTTATATAATAATGAGCAGTCAAGGAGGATGAGAACGGTGGAAAGTGAACGAAGATATGGAGTGCAGATCCATCACATGATGGCGCTGTGCGGAGGATTTTTGGGAGTGTATGCTATCGTTAACCGTATGGGAGTCTTTGCGTCGGCCCAGACGTCAAACCTGATTGAGCTGGTGTGCGACCTGCTGGGGAGGGATCCCCTGGAGATTTCCCTTCGGGTGCTGGCCCTGGGGGTTTATGTGGCGGCTATGGCAGTGTTTGTGATTCTGGAAAAAAAGACCAGATGGAATCTGGAGTATGGAGCGATTCTGGTGGATCTGGCCGCGGTGGCAGTGGTGGGAGCTCTCCCGGAGACCATGAATTCTTTTGTGGCTCTGTATCCCGTCTTTTTTGCCTCATCCTTTCAGTGGTGTGTGTTTAAGGGCGCAAAAGGATATGTGAGTGCGACAGTTTTTTCCACTAATAATCTGAAGATGACGGTCACCGCCTTTGTGGAATATCTGATCAGCGGAAAAGAGGAGGCCGGGCGGGCCAAGGCCCTGGATAAGGCCCTGTTTTACGGCGGCACCCTTCTGTATTTCCATGTGGGCGTGGCAGCAGGCTACGGCGCCGGGCTGCTGTGGGGGACGAGAAGCGCCTGGCTGTGCGCCGTTCCCCTGGCGCTGACTGCAGGATTGATCGCCGTGTCGGGGATTCAGGCTGCAGAGGAAAAGCTTATGGCATCATAAGACAGGACGGAGGATAAAAGTTTGGAAGATAAAGAGAGAGATGAATTGAAAAAGGAAGAGCAGACTGCTCCATCCCAGGACAGCAAAGAGGATGAGTATGAGAAAATCTGCTATGTATGCCGGAGGCCGGAGAGCAAGGCCGGTCCCATGATCTCCATGCCGGGGAATATGTATCTGTGTCATGACTGCATGCAGAAGGCCTTCGATTCTGTGACCAGCGGCAATCTGGACTGGTCCAAGATCCAGAACATGCCGTACATGAATATGAATTTCAGCGATCTGAAGAATCTGAATATGCCGGAGAACGGCATTCCCCAGCGGCAGAAGATCAAAAAGCCGTCGGACAAAAAGAAGGTGGACTTTGAACTGAAAGACATTCCGGCTCCCCATGTGATTAAGCAGAAGCTGGACGAATACATCATCGGCCAGGATCAGGCGAAGAAAGTGATTTCTGTGGCTGTCTACAACCATTATAAGCGGGTGTACATGGCCGCAAAGGGAGAGGCGGACGACGGCGTGCGGATTGAGAAATCCAACATTCTCATGATCGGCCCCACGGGAAGCGGAAAAACCTACCTGGTGCGGACCCTGGCCCGTCTGTTGAATGTGCCTCTGGCTATCGCCGACGCCACCTCCCTGACGGAGGCGGGCTATATCGGAGACGATATCGAGAGCGTGATCTCAAAGCTGCTGGCCGCCGCCGGAAATGACGTGACAAAGGCGGAGCGGGGAATCGTCTTCATCGACGAGATCGACAAGATTGCCAAGAAGAAAAACATGAATACCCGGGATGTGAGCGGGGAGTCAGTGCAGCAGGAGCTGTTAAAACTGCTGGAGGGAGCTAAGGTGGAGGTACCCGTGGGATCAAACCAGAAAAATGCCCTGTCTCCCATGGAGACGGTGAACACGGACAATATTCTGTTCATCTGCGGCGGCGCTTTCCCGGATCTGGAGGAGATCATCAAAGAACGGCTGACCAGAAAGTCCTCCATCGGCTTTGACTCTGATTTAAAGGACAAATACGACAGTGATCCCGACATCCTTTCCAAGGT
This sequence comes from Candidatus Lachnoclostridium avicola, assembly GCA_019114465.1. GTDB lineage: Bacteria > Bacillota > Clostridia > Lachnospirales > Lachnospiraceae > Lachnoclostridium_A > Lachnoclostridium_A avicola. The sequence goes on along the minus strand of DXFM01000042.1, from coordinate 7,496 downwards.
GACCAATGCAGATCTGCGGGCTTTCGGAATGATTCCGGAGTTCCTGGGCCGCCTTCCCGTGACGGTCACACTCCAGAAGCTGACGAAGGATCTGCTGGTGAGGATTCTCCGGGAACCGAAGAATGCCATCATCCGCCAGTATGAAAAACTGCTGGCCCTGGATGAGGTGAAGCTGGTGTTTGAGGACGATGCCCTGGAGTGGATCGCTGAGGAGGCCATAAAGCGGGATACAGGCGCAAGAGCTCTGCGTGCCATCATGGAAGAATTTATGCTGGATATTATGTATGAGATCCCGAAGGATCCGAATATCGGCTCGGTGATCATCACCAGGGCATATCTGGAAAAGCGGGGCGGCCCCATGATTGAGATGCGGGCGGACTGAGGCGGGGCTGCGTTCGGAAGGCCGGAATCCCGGGGATGATCCGGGATGTGCCTTCGTCCCTGTCCGACGCCTACTCCCTCATGCGGAGGAAGGTTCCGTAGAGATCCAGTTCCCCGTAGCCCCACTCTTTGGAGGGGTAGGAGTAGGCGGGGCTGCGTCTGGCGCCCCGGACAAGATAAGATTTCACAGCAGCGGAAGCGGCCATCTCCGGATGGCCGTTTTTTAGTCCCCAGGACATGAGGGAGGCCACAGCTCCGGAGGTGACTGAAGCCGCTGCGCAGGTACCGGTGCGGGCGGAAGCCGGGGTGTCGCAGGGGATGGGGGAGCGGCCGGGACCTGCCACATTTACGCCGGGAGCCGCCAGTTCCGGCTTGATTTTTCCGCTGCGGGAGAAGCCGCGGCCGGAATTTAAATAGATGCCCCCGGAGATGTGGTCGTAGGCTCCGGCGGTGATGGGAAGGGGAGCGTTGGCGGGATCGGTGACGGTGGTGTCCGGATTGGAGCGGAGAAACAGGGTGTTTTCGGAGATAAAGGTGTCCGGGGGAAGCCACATGTGGTATTCTCCGGTGATAAACAGACTGCTGTACACCCGGATCTGCCAGATACCGGCGGTGGGAGCCTGAAACCGCATAAAGATCAGCTGGCTGCCGGAGCCGGCCTCTGCGTTGATATAGTTTACAGTGATCTCCGTCTGTTCCAGAAGAAAGCGGACCTGATTGTCTCCGGAGAAGGTGAGGGGAATCCGGGAGATCCTCTCTCCTGTGGGGGAGAGAAATCCCACGGTGTAAAGTTCCGGATCTCTGGCCCAGAGTTCCAGCACAAAGCCTTTTTCCCCGTCGGCCACCCGCAGCTCCACATCCTCGTACTCCTCGTTCCTGGCCACGGATCCGAGAAAATGCCGGCTCTTGGCCGCCTCATTTCCCGCGGCCAGGACGGGAATGACGCCGGAAAATCCCGCCAGCTGGTTTAACATTTTTCCTAGGGGTGAGGTGCCTTCGTGGCTGCCCTGGGAGGTGCCCAGGCCCAGGACGGCCACCAGAGGCAGTCCCCGGCTGGCCGCCAGCAGGAGAAGATACTTTAAACCCATCATAATGTCGTTTTCCTGGTAGGCGGCAGCCTCATCCGCCAGGAGATAGAAGTCCCGGAGATAGGATTTCGCCGGCCGGCATTTGACTACGCCGATGCGGCAGCGGGGGGCTGCCCCAAAAAAGGATCCGTCCTCCGTCTCGCTTCCGGCGGCGACTCCTGCCATAAAAGTGCCGTGGCCCAGTTCGTCCCTGGTGGGCACCAGGTCCAGGGGATTGGGGGAATTCAGGGCAGCGTTGATCTCTTCTTCCGAGAACTGCCTGCCGTAGAGAAAGCTGGTGTCGGAGAAACCGGAAAATGGAGAGAGATCGGAGAAAAAGCTCCGGTCCCCCTCCGCGGGAAGGGTCTGATCCCAGATGCCCAGAATTCTGGTGCGGCCGCCCCGGTCCAGAAACAGGGGGCTGCAGTAGCTGATGCCGGTGTCCACAAAACCGATCATCACGTCCTCCCCGCCGGTGCTTAAGGCAGGTTGGGCGAGGACGGCGGAGATTCCCGAAGCTTCCAGGGCGGAGGTGTCCAGAAGGGTGTATAATTTGGGGATGGATGTATAAGAATATTTGGTGAGTGACAGAGGAAGAGCCTGGTCTGCAGGGACATAGACGGCGGCGTACTGCCGGCTGATGAGATCAATGCAGTCGGTACCGGTCAGCTCCTCCAGAAGCTCTCTGGAATAATTGTTGTGTTCCACGATAAAGTCCGCGTACTCTTCCGAGGCGGCGGCGAGGGAGCATAGTTCCATGAAAACTCCGTTTTTTACAAGTGTATGCAGAAGAACCGGCTTTTATTTTTCGCTGGACGGCGGGGCGGAAGAATAGTACAATGAAGAAAAGACAGGCAGGAGGCGGGGCTTATGATATTTTTGGGACTGATAGGATTTCTTGTGCTGACGGATCTGGCGCTGAAGGCGGAGATTGAGAGCCGGGACGGGACGGAATTTCCGAGAAATCTGGACGAAAAGGGGCGGATCGTAATTCACAAAAGCCACAACGCGGGGCTGCCCTTCGGATTTTTAAAGCGCTGTCAGGAGACGGTGCGGATGGTGCCCGTGGTCACAGCTTCCGCTGTGGGCGGGATTTTGCTGTGGCTCCTTCAGAAGAAAGGCCATACGGTGGAAAAACTGGGGTTTTCCCTGACCCTGGCGGGGGCGCTCAGCAATATTTATGACCGGCTGACCAGGCACTACGTGGTGGATTATTTCTCCATCAACTGGGGAAAATTAAAGAAAGTGATTTTTAACCTGGGGGATATGTTTATCTTTCTGGGCGGTATGATTCTTCTGCTTCATGAGATCTGGGAGAGCATCCGGGAGTCCGGGGGAACAAAAGCGGAGAAGGCAAAAAAGAAGAAATAACGGGAAATGGAACCGGCGCGGAAATACAGCTTCCGCGCCGTGTTTTGTGCAATACGCCCGGCAGGCGGCCGCCATGCCTGCATGGGCGGACATTTGCCGTGCAGCGGACAGCGAACAGCGCTGCTGTGAGCTGCCGTGGTATCACGAATCGGATAGAGGAAGGGACTTTCCCTCTCCGATTATAGAGAGCTTCCATCATCTGTCCGCCGTTTCCCTGGGCGGGGCGCAGCTCTCCCGCTGGGAGAGATAGAAGGGAAGGAAAATTTTCATGGGCAGGGTGTGTCCGCCGGTGATCCGGTCGATGAGGATCTTGGCAGTCATCTGGCCCATTTCTTCAATAGGAACATGGATGGTGGTGAGCATGGGGGACAGATACTGGGCGGTGTCGATGTCGTCGATGCTGATGACAGAAATGTCGTTGGGAATTTTCAGGCCTTTGTCCCGGACGGCCCGCATGGCGCCGATGGCGGTGACATCGTTGCTGCAGAAAAATGCGGTGACGAGGGGCTGCTGCTCTAAGATTTTCAGGGCTCCTTTTAAGCCGCCGCCGGAGGTCTGCTGCACGGAGGCCACGTAGGAGGAATTGGAGGGAAGGCGGTGTTTTTCCAGAGTGTCTCGGTAGCCGTTATAGCGGGTTTCGTTGTTGGTCTCGCCGATGTAGGCAATGTGGCGGTGGCCCAGGCTGATGAGGTGTTCCACTGCGGTGACACTGGCCTGGTAGCCGTTGCAGAGAATCTGGTCATACTTGGCGTCAATCTCATTCAAACCGGTGTAGGCCACGAAACGGCAGTGCTGTTTCAGAAATTTCAGGCCGGCTTTATCGATCCGGCCGAGGACGGCGACGCCGTTGATGGAGGGATCCATAAACATGCGGATGTTGGATGAGGTTTCGGTCAGGTCAAAAGCAGTGAAAGAGGATTTGACCAGGTAGTTCTGCTGATAGGCGGCTGTTTCCACACTTCTGGCCAGAGAAGAGAAAAAGGGATCGTTGGGAGAATCGGGAGTCCGGGCAAACACACAGGCGAGAGAGCGGGTGTTAATGGGAGCCTGGACTCCTTTTTGCAGGCTTTTTGCGGAAATATTTGGGGTGTAGCCTGTTTCCCGCACGATCTGCCAGATCCTGTCCTGTACTTCCTTGCTGGCAGCTTTGGAATTCTGGCTGTTGATGACCCTTGACACGGTGGAGATGGAAACACCGGCTTTTTGTGCAATTTCCTTCAGTGTCATAGGCGCACTCCTTTCATTGTTTATTATTTAACGACAAAAAATAAAGGTTAATTTTCTTGATTATAGCACAAACAGCACAATAAGGCAAACGTTTGCGTAAAAAACATTTGCTTTTTGCTTATTTATTTTTTATAATGAACCTATCTTGAGGGCAGCACGAAAACATTCATTTTACTAAAAAAGAAGACAGAAGAAACCGTATTATTTTATTTTTTCAAGGAGGAGGAACATTTATGAAATTAAAGGCTTTGACAGCGATGGGGCTGACGGTGGCGATGTGCGCGGGGGCACTGGCCGGCTGCGGCGGAGGATCTGCTGCAACTTCCGGCGGTGAAACCCAGTATGAGCTGACCGTATCCGGCATCGGCGGCAGCTTAAACTGGCTTCCCATTTACGTGGCTCAGCAGGAGGGGTATTTTGACGAGGCCGGCTTAAGCATCAGCGAGCAGCTGTTCACCAACGGTCCGGTGCAGATGGAATCCCTTTCCGCAGATGGCTGGGATATTGGATGTACGGGAATCGGCGGTGTGTTTGCCGGCGTGCTGGGATATGACGCGGTGGTGCTGGGAGCCAGCAATACGGACGACGGAACCCAGGTGGTGTTTACGAGAAACGACTCTGACATCGTGGCAGCCGGAACCGGAAACAACAGTTACAGCGATGAGATCTACGGCTCTGCGGACACCTGGAAAGGAAAATCTGTGCTGTGCAATACGGGAAGCGTAACCCAGTATGTATTTGTAAAAACCCTTGAGGGCTTTGGACTGACCCAGTCCGATGTGGAGTTTATCGCCATGGATCCGGCGACAGCCTACAGTGCGTTTGTGGCTGGCGAGGGAGACGCCTGTGTGCTGACAGGAGCCGGCGGAACCTTCCGCATGATGACAGAGCCGGACAAGTACACGGCAGTTTCCAGCGGTCCCCTGGTGGATTCCGGTCTGATGTGTCATTTCGTGGCTAACAAGAACAGCTATGCAGATCCGGAAAAATATGAGGCGATGAAGGTATTTATGAAAGAGTACTTCCGTGCCATGGACTGGATCAAAGAGAATCCGGACCAGGCAGTAGAGTACTGCATGGCCATGAACGATGAGAACGGAAGCTCCATGGATGAGGAGACCACGAAGATGTATGTGGAAGCCGACACCTACTTCACGCTGGACGAGGCGGTTGCCATGATGGAGAATAAGGCTGAGGGCAGTGATGTGTCCGAGATGGAGAAGAATATGGAAGATGTTCTGGAATTCTTCATCCAGTGCGGAAACTATGAGGAGGGAGACCTGGAGAAGTTCCAGGGCCATACGGATTCCAAACTTCTGACGGAGGTGCTGGCGGAGTCCGAGAGCGCCGCTCAGTAACCCTTTTTCTCAAAGTGATGAAAACTTCCGCAAAATAAAGAGATAAGCCGGCGGGGTTTCCCGCAAAAGCAAATATCCGGCCGCCGCTTCCGGGAGCGCAGCCCTGCGAGAGGGCAGCGTGTCAGACGGAGGCGGCGGCTTTGACATTCTGAAACAAATAAAGGAGAAGAAATATGGCAGCAGACAAAAAGAAGCTGGAAGCCAAATGGTCCGAATATCTGGAGCAGCAGAAAAAAGACAGCGTCAAATATATGCTGCTCAGCGCCGCTGGTATTCTTACGGTGCTGATCATCTGGCAGGGAGTGGTAATGCTGGGCCTGGTAAATTCCCGGCTGCTTCCGCCGCCCACAACGGTGCTTTCCACTCTCATAGATAAATTTACCAACACGGTTCCCGACGGCAATGTGCTGGGAACCAATATCCTGGCCAGCCTTCAGGTGGCATTGTCAGGATTCTGTGTGGCAATCATCATTGGCGTTCCTCTGGGACTGTTTATGGGATGGTGGACCTACGCGGATCGTTTTATCCGCCCCATCTTCGAACTGGTTCGTCCCGTTCCTCCCATCGCCTGGATTCCCCTGGTGGTTGTGTGGATGGGCGTTGGCTTAAAGGCAAAAGCCCTGATTATCTTTTTCACGGCATTTGTGCCATGTGTGATCAACTCCTACACAGGCATTAAGCTGACCAGCCAGGTTTTGATTGATGTGTCCAGAACCTTCGGCGCTCCTAACTGGCTGATCTTCTGGAAGATTGGAATTCCATCCTCTCTTCCCATGGTATTTGCAGGTATCCGCGTGGCTCTGGGCAACTCCTGGTCCACCCTGGTGGCGGCGGAGATGCTGGCGGCCAGCGCCGGACTGGGTTATATGATTCAGATCGGCCGGACGGTGGCCAGACCGGATATCGTGATCGTAGGCATGGTGGTGATCGGCGCCATCGGAGCAATCCTTTCGGCGATCCTGTCCCGCTGTGAGAGCTACTTCCTTCGCTGGAAGGTAAATCGTTAGGAGGGCAAGTATGGATAGAATGAGCAGCAAAGAAAAAATGATCAGAACCGTGCTGTACTGGGGCCTTCCTGTACTGGCCATCGCTCTGGTCATTGTGGGCTGGGTCGTGTTCTCAGCCGGTCATCCGGACCTGATGCCGGCGCCCCTGGACGTGTGGGACCGGTTTATCCGGACATTCACCAGACCTATTGCAAAGACAACCTTAATCGGCCACGCCTGGGCCAGTCTCCGCCGGGTGCTGATCGCTCTCCTGATCTCCTGGGCGTTCGGTATTGCCTTCGGTATTCTCATCGGATGGAGCCGGTGGGCGAGAGCATTTTTCGGCAGTATATTTGAGGTGATCCGCCCCATCCCGCCCATCGCCTGGATTCCCATTGTAATCATGTGGTTCGGACTGGGAGAATTTCCGAAGGTACTGCTGGTATTTATCGGAACCTTTGTTCCGCTGGTAATCAACACATCAGCCGGAATTGAGATGGTGGATAAGATCAATATCCACGTAGGCCGTATTTTTGGCGGCAGCAATGCGCAGATCTTAAAGGAGATCGTCATTCCCACGGCTCTCCCGTCCATTTTCGCAGGGATCCGCACCTCTGTCAGCTCCGGCTGGACAACGGTGCTGGCTGCGGAGATGATGGGCGCTCAGCAGGGCTTAGGCTCTCTGGTCACCAGAGGATGGCAGGGCAGTGATTTGTCCCTGGTGCTGGTGTCTGTGATCACCATCGCCATTATCGGAGCGATCCTGGCAGTGATCTTACAAAAACTGGAAAAGGTGGTGTGTCCATGGAACAACAAGTAAAACGAATGGAAATCCGTCATCTGTCCAAAACCTTTTTCTCCAAAAAGGGATATTTTACGGCGATTGACGATGTGAGTTTTGATGTGTACGACGGAGAGTTTCTGGTCATCCTGGGCCCCGGCCGCTGCGGAAAGACGGTGATGTTAAATATTATCTGATATTGTCAATATTAGTTGACACATTTTGCTCAAGGATATCACTATCTATGCCGCCAATTCCAAAGTCTCATAATACTGCCTGCGTTTTATCATAGGGGGAAGCCCGCCATTGGCAGAGCAGATCCTTC
>DXFM01000001.1 GCA_019114465.1 Candidatus Lachnoclostridium avicola | reverse complement strand
GTATTTACCTGATTGATGATCATATCCCCCAGCTCTGTGATGTTAAATCCCAGAACCAGTCCGCAGATCACCGGTACAATACAGAGAATAAACTGGGTGGGCAGCCGTTTGAAAAACGCGGACGCGATGATTACGGCCACCAGAATAATCGCTATTATTGTAGGATTCATCATTTCTCCTCCCTGATCATTTCACTTTCGTAATCTCTGGGCACACTGTAAATGTTGGTGTGGTCCACCAGACAGCCTGCCTCTATGGGGCGCAGGGTCTTTCCGATCATTTCCCCGTACTTGCGCACCACCTCATCCTGTTTCAGATCCACCAGAGCGATCTTGTGGCAGAAGGGGATATCCTCCTTCGCGGTGATCTCGCACTCCTGCTCCCCTCTCCGGTACTTCACAGTCTCTCCCGCTTTTACTTCCCGGACACAGGTAACCACATTGTCCTTTTCATCCATCATCAGCGCGTCAATTTTCATACGTTCCTCCTGTCCTGACTTGCCTTCCGGCTCTTTGTCATTTATACTTATTTTTATAGTTTACTTAAAATTATTAATTGTTTTTATGGAGATGATTCAATGCAGCAGGAAATGAAATACATCTACATGGTCTATCAGAAGGGCAGCTTCTCCAAAGCCGCCCAGGCTCTTTACATGACCCAGCCCGCTCTGAGCATTGCCGTCCAGCGGGTGGAAAATGAAATTGGAATGCCCATCTTCCGCCGGGACCACCAGCCCCTGGAGCTGACGGAAGCCGGCAGAGTCTACATCGCAAAAATCCAGGAAATCCAGTTTCTGGAATACCAGCTGGAGCAGCAGCTGGGGGATCTCTCCCAGCTGAAAACCGGCCGTCTCCGCCTGGGCGGCTCCCACTATCTCAATTCCTATGTGCTTCCGCCGGTTCTGGCCGCATATCGGGAAAAATGGCCCGGAATCCGGCTGGAACTGAAAGAGGCCAGTTCCGCAGAGCTGCTGCCCATGCTGAAGGACAATCTCATCGATCTGACCTTCACCGTATCCTCCTCGGCAAAAGATCCTTTTTACCGGATCTCCGCCTTTGAGGATAGGGTTCTTCTGGCCGTTCCGGCTTCTCTTCCCGTAAACGGCCGGCTGGCGGCTCATGCCATGACCGCCTCAGACGTATTAAAGGGCGTTCACCTGACAGAAGCCGTACCCGCCGCGGATATTGCCTGTTTCTCCGACACTCCCTTTCTCCTGCTGACTCCGGGCAATAACCTCTATTCCCGGGCTGTTTCCATTTTCCAGGACCGGGGCGTCACTCCCCCCGTTGTCATGGAAGTCTCCCAGCTGGTCACCGCCTTTCACCTGTGCGGCGCCGGTCTTGGGGCCACGTTTATCAGCGACCGGCTGGTCACCGTTCCCGATGACCGGGTTCTGTACTACCGGCTGGATTCCCCCTTGACTTCCCGTCACTTTGACATCGTCATCCCGGGGAAAACCTATGTATCCGTGGCCCAGAAGGCTTTTGTGGAGCTGTTTACCGGCTATTATCAGCCGGCGGGTTCTGGAACAGCCCCTAAAGGGGAAACACCGTCATAACCCAGAAAATATTAACCACCGACAGAAAGATCGCCGGCAGAATGGACTGCTTTAACTGAGTCTGCACGTTATAGCCGCCCACTTCCATAACCATGGGAATGCTGGCGGTAGCCATGGGCGTCATGAAGGCCGTACAGCAGGCCGCAGCCACCAGGATGGTGGGGCCCACACAGCTGACTCCCATACTTCTGCAGGCAAGAATGGCAATGGGCTGAAAAATGGCCATTACCGTCCGGTTCTGCATCACCTGGGTCAGCAGGAAGGGAACCAGATAAAATACCGCACCCACCAGATAGGGATTTTCCAGCTGATCCGCCACGCCGGCAATGGCTCCGCCGATAATCTCTCCGCCGCCGGTATTGGCAAGAGCTGTTCCCATACAGAGGCTTCCCGCGATGAGAAAGCCCAGATCCAAAGGAATTGCGGCAAAGGCTTCTTTACTGGAAAGCACTCCGGTGAGCACCATGAGAAAAGCGCCGATGAGCACAATCTCCCAGGATGCCAGAGACGCCAGTCCCGCCCCCGTCAGCAGACGGTTTAAGGGCGCGTTAAACAGGAGAGCTGCCGTCACCAGGAAAAATATAATGTAGCCGCATTTTTCCTGGAAAGGCGCCAGGGGCGGCCGGCTGCTCTTCACTGCAAATTCCTCCCCGCTCTTGGTGTCCGTCACCGGCTGGTCCGGTGAAAACCGGAATCCCACAAAGGTGGTATAGAGAGCCAGAGCCAGCAGACTCGGGAACCGTCCCTTAAACATATCGATCACTCCCAGCTGATACTGGGCGTAATCGTTGGCCACAATATAGCCGTTTACCTCCGCGTACATGGACAGTCCTCCTCCCATGGGGAGAATGCCGCAGGCGGCGATGCACACCAGACCTACGGAAAAAATCACCTTGCTGGGATTGATTTTCAGTTCCTCACAGGTGGCTGTCACCAGAGGCGCCATAATACAGAACGCCGCGGCGGCTCCGCCCATAAAAGTGGCCGCCAGAATGGACGCCAGGGTAAAGCCCAGCATTACCTTGATCATGCTTCCCTTCGACATGGTGCTGACGCTCCGGCCGATGATCTTCACCGCCTGGGTGCGCTTAAATCCCGCGGACACCACAAACATGCTGAGTACCAGGACCACGTTGCTGTTGGAAAGGTTTCCCAGCGCCTCCTGGGGCGTAATGCAGCCGGTGATGAGAAATAGAATCATGCTCATGCAGGCCACTGTTCCCAGGGAATACTTTCCCCATATGTATCCGGCCACTGTGATCAGACAGATGACCAGACAAATCGTCAATAAATTCATATTCTTCCCCCCGTTTTTTATTTACTCCGTCTTCTGCACCCGTTTTCCCCGATAACACACCGTTCCGTCCTCATCTCTCATGAAATTGCAGAAAAACTGATCATAACTGATCCAACTCTCCTCCGGATAATTGGCGTGAACCATTTTGTCCACGATTCCCACGGTAAACATGGGAACGCCCTGGCTGTTGGGATAGCTGTACCAGGTGATGGGATCATCCTTCCAGATCTGAACGGCGGACTTGTCCAGCCCGTACCGGCGGAATTTTTCCTCAATCATATCTTTAAATGTCTCTGAAATTGTAAAGGGAACTCCCGGTATCTGCGCGCTTCCCGCAGTCAGCCGGTCCTTCTCCCCGAAAATCATGGCAGACGGCGGCGCGTCGTGGGATCTCTCCCCTCTCACCGTGGACCGGGCCGGCGTATAGAGGCCGGACCAGGAGACGGTGGCGGCAAACAGCTCTCCGGAAAACTCGCAGAGGGTGTCGGCCATCATACCGCCGGAGCTCTGCCCGCAGGCGTAGATTCTTCCCTTGTCCACCGGAAGGCGGCTCTCCATATTCTCCAGCATGGCGCGGATAAAGCCAATGTCGTCAATGGGTTTTCCATTCAGGGTTCCGGACCATGATGCCACATTTCTCAGGCCGCCTTTCTTCTGCTGATAGACGCCGGCCTGGGGACAGGCCACAATAAATTTTCGTCTGTTGGCCACCTGATACATGTTGGAGATATCAAAGAAGGTTTCTGCTGTTCCTCCCCGTCCGTGCATCACTACCACAACCGGCCATGTCTTGTCCGGCGTACAGCACTCCGGCACGTACTCATACCATTCTCTGGTCAGGCCGTCCAGCTCCATGGTCTTTCTCTCAGCTCCGCACAGCACCGGATCCTTAAAATAGCGGAGGTTTTTCCGCTCCTGGCCTCTGTGCCTTCTGGCCAGACCAATATAGCTCCACATCTGTTCCAGACGGCTGAGGCTGCACTCCGTATCTCCCACCGTCACCCGAACCTGGGCAATCATCTCTTCATCCATCTCCAGGTTCTGGCGAAGAAGAACGGGAAACCAGACATAGTCCGCGTCTTTGGTGGAAAACACCTCTTCTCCGGAGTGATTGTTCGCTCTCCAGTAAGAAGCCGCCGACACACTGGCTCCTTCCCACCGGCTCACAACCATCCAGACGGGAAGCTGGGCTCTCTCCGCCGCAATCTGCAGCTCTCCGTTGGCTCCCATTCCCGCCGCTTCTTTATTCAGCGTGATCTCCCCCAGGTCTGTCTTCAGGTCGCCCATGGTCATCAGTCCGCTCCACTCGCTGCTCATCCGGCAGGCCGCCTGCTGGGCCACATCCGCCCCGTCTCCTATGCCGCAGGCATAAAAATTGTCCTGCATGGTCACGTAATAATCTCTGGCCTGGGCTTCCACATACACCGCATTCATAAAGTCGGCGTCCGCGCCGGATAAGTCCCATCCTCCATCTTCCGGAATCATCAGAAAAAGGAACATCTTCTTCTCATCCGCAAACGCTTTCAGCCCTGAGCGCTCCATATATTCCAGTCCATCCTCTCCGGACGGCGGAGCCACCACCAGACAGGGGCGGCAGCTCTCTGTTCCTTCCGGGATGTAGGTGAAAAATTCCCGGCTCCGGCCCTGAACCTCCACCGTCTGTTTGTAGCAGCCGTCAATCAGCGTCCGTCCCAGATCACACGGATCCACCGTCAGCGCCGACATGTCTTCCGGAAAACTTTTCAGCATCATTTTACCCATACCTAACCTTCTCCTCTCATCAGTTTTTGTTTACATTTACCATACTCTCAAAGAGTTATAAAATCAAATTTATGGTTTTTATGATCCTATATATTAAATTTATATGGCTGAAAAGGGCACCGCCGCTTTGGAGTGCGCTCCCCGTACCGCCGGGGCTTACTCCGCTTTCAGATATATGCTATAATGGTTTTATTCCGCCGCCTCTCTGCCGGCGGCACAAATCAAAGGAAGGGAGAGATCTGACATTGACTCCTGTTACTATCATGAATTTTACCGGCATCTATGAGTCGGAGACCTTCTACCGCCATGAATCCGTGCGGTGGCTGGACTGCCGCCGCATCAAAGGAACCAACTGTTACTGTGACGAGGAAGCGGAAAGAGAGCTGGCGGAACTGATCGCTCCCTATCCCCCTTCCGGCATCCATTTTATCGACTCCGGCAATTATCACTATATGACAAAGCTGTGGACGGACAAGCTGACCGCGCCTTTTGACCTCATACTCATCGACCACCATCCGGACATACAGCCCTCCCTGTTTGAGGAGCTGCTCTCCTGCGGCTGCTGGGTCAACCGGGTTCTGGATTCCAATCCCTTTCTCTGCAAAGTCATTCTTCTGGGAGCGTCCGACCAGCTCGCCGCGTCCATTCCCGCTAAGCGCAGAGACAAGGTGATCGCGTTCAATGAAACCTCCTTTCTGTCAGAGGCAACCTGGCGCGGCTTTCTGAACACCCACGCGCCCCACCCGGTCTACCTGTCCATCGACAAGGACGTACTGGCCTCCTCCCAGGTCCTCACCAACTGGGATCAGGGACACTTTACCTTAAAGACCTTAAACCGGCTGCTCAGGATCCTGGCCTCCTCCAACCAGATCATCGGCGCTGATATCTGCGGAGAGTGTCCCGCTTCCGTGCAGACCATCCTGGACTCCTCTGTTCTGGATCAGGACGACCGGGTCAACAGCGCCCTGCTGAAGGTTCTGGAGCAGCCCGGTTTATTTTGACAACCCATTATCGCAGTGCTATAATTTTCTGAGAATCACCGGAAAAGAAAAGAGGAGAGCATTATGAAAAAATCAGTATCACTGCTGCTGGCCGGCCTGATGGCCCTGACCCTTGCCGGCTGCTCTGGTCAGAGCAGCCAGACCGCGCCGGAAACCACGGCTGAAACCGCCGCTGAGACGGCTTCTGACGACACCTCCGCGGCGGAGGATGCCTCAACGGAGGCAGAAGACGCCCTCGGCGCAAAGCCCACCATCCGCATCGGATCCTTAAACGGCCCCACCTCCATGGGACTGGTGTACGTGATGGAGATGGCGGACAACGGCGACGCGGCCAACTACTACGAATTCAATATGGCTACCACGGCAGATGAGATCACCGGGCTGCTGGTAAAGGGAGATCTGGACATCGCTCTGATTCCCGCCAACGTGGCCAGCGTTCTCTACAACAAAACAGAGGGAAATATTACCGTCCTGGACATCAATACCCTGGGAGTGCTCTACGTGGTGTCTGCCGACGACTCCATTCAGTCTGTGGCTGATCTGGCGGGGAAAACGGTTTATCTGACCGGCATGGGCACCACTCCCGACTATGTTCTCCAGTATCTGCTGGCTGCCAACGGCCTCTCCACCGACGACGTTCATCTGGAGTACAAGACAGAGGCAGCCGAGGTCGCTGCAATCTTAAATGAGGACCCGACGGCTGTGGGACTGCTTCCCCAGCCCTTCGTCACCTCCGCCATGGCTCAGAATGACCAGCTGAAAATGGTGCTGGACCTGACCCAGGAGTGGAATAAGGTTCAGGAACAGGCCGGAGGCAGTACTCTGGTGACAGGAGTCACCGTAGCCCGCACCGATTTTCTGGAGGAGAATCAGGCGGCTGTGGACGCTTTCCTGGATGAGCATGAGGAATCTTCCCTGGCTGTAAACAACGATGTCGACGACGCAGCCCAGAAAGTGGCCGATCTGGGCATCATTCCGAAAGCGGAGGTGGCAAAAAAAGCCATCCCCTACTGCAATATCACCTGCATCCGCGGGGAAGAGATGAAGACCGACTTAAGCGGATATCTGCAGGTGCTCTATGACCAGGATCCGTCCTCTGTGGGCGGCGCTCTTCCGGGAGATGATTTCTACTATATTCCGGAGTAGAGCGGCAGAATCTTCGGCACCCGGCGGAATTTCCTCTGGGTGACCGATCTCCCGGCGCATAACCGCAGAAAACGGTATGGAATTCCGACCTGTTCAGGCGGTTTCCATACCGTTTTTTCTGTATCTGTATTCATTTTTGTGTGTAAAAAGGAGGCTTCATGGAACCGTTCCGTATGACGCGAAAAATTCTCATTCTCCTGTTCTGGACGCTGCTCTGGCAGGCTGCCAGCATGATGGTGGGCAACTCCATTCTGCTGACCGGCCCTGCAGACGTGTTAAAGACTCTGGCTTCCCTGGCGGTCACCGCCGACTTCTGGAAAACCATCGCCTGTTCCTCCGGAAAAATCATCCTGGGATTTTTCCTGGCCTTTGCAGCCGGCCTGCTCGCCGGAACGGCGGCTTTCCGTCTGTCTCTCTTAAAAGAGCTGCTCGCCCCCGTCATCTCCCTGATGAAATCCATCCCGGTGGCATCCTTTGTCATCCTGGCCCTCATCTGGATCGGCTCTGAAAATCTCTGTATTTTTATCTCCTTCCTGGTCGTCCTGCCCATGATCTATGTCAATACTCTGGCGGGACTGGAGAGCACCGACCCGAAGCTGCTGGAAATGGCCGATGTCTTTGGCGTGCCTTTCCTGCGCCGGATCCGTTTCCTCTACCTTCCCGCCCTTCTTCCCTATCTGGTGAGCGGCTGCCGGGTAGCTTTAGGCATGAGCATCAAATCGGGAGTGGCGGCGGAAGTGATCGGCACCCCGGCCTGGTCCATCGGGAAACAGCTGTATCTGTCCAAAACCTGGCTGGACACCAGCAGTCTCTTCGCCTGGACGCTGGTGATCATCGCCGTCAGCGCCGTTTTTGAGCGCCTCGCCCTGTTTCTGCTGGACCGCATCCCCTGCGGCACCCCATATAAGGAGGAAGCAAAATGACTCTTACTCTGGAAAATCTTCAAAAATCTTACGGTTCCCTCCCCGTGCTGGATCACTGTTCCTTTTCCTTCTCCAGCGGCAGGATCTACTGTCTCATGGGGCCGTCCGGCTCGGGAAAAACCACCCTGTTCCGAATCCTCATGGGCCTGGAGCCGGCGGACGGTGGATCCATCCGCTTTGAACCATCTTCCCCCGAATTTTCCGCTGTCTTTCAGGAAGACCGTCTCTGCGAAACCTTTTCTCCCGTGGAAAACCTGCGGTTTGTCCTGGGCAAATCAGTTTCCCGGGAGGACATCCGCCGGGAACTGTCCCTGCTGCTGCCGGAAGAATCCCTCTCCCGTCCGGTCTTCACTTTAAGCGGCGGCATGAAACGCCGTACCGCCATCTGCCGGGCCATGACTGCCCATTCCGACCTGATTATCATGGACGAGCCCTTCACCGGCCTGGACGAGGATACAAAAAAGCTGGTGATTGAATACATCAAAAGCCGGCAGCGCGGCCGGCTTCTGATTGTATCCACTCACCAGGAGGAGGATGTGGAACTGCTGGGCGGGGAGCTGGTCAGGATGGAGAGGCTGAGAGCAGCTGCCCCGCGCAGCTGAGTATTCCCGCGCCGATGAGCAGGAAATTTACCACATACATAAATGTTCTCTGACTGACCTTCCGGCTGACCGCGCCTCCTGCCCAGATGCCGGCAAATACGGCGGGAGCCCCGACGGCCGCATAGAGAAAGCTCTCCGCGGACAGCATTCCCGCAAAGCCATACTGGAGAATGGCCACAATGCTCACTGCCGTCCACACCAGAGCCAGAGTGGCGCGAAAAGCCTGTTTGTCCCGGATCTCCTGCTGGGCGTACAGAATCACAAAGCTGCCGCCCCCGGACACCGCCCCCTGCGCCATTCCTCCTGCAACCAGAAATAGCCTCAGCAGCCATTTCCCAAAACAAACCTCCGTCACCCGGCGGCAGTTCATTTTCAGCAGTCCATAAGTTCCGATCACCACCATCAAAATCCCCAGAGTCATTTTGATCACTGTCACCGGCATGATCTTTAAAAAGGCGACTCCAAAGGGCAGGCCAATACACATATAGATCACAATCACTGCCAGTTTTTTCCACAAAATATGCTTTCTCCAAATTACCGCTATATAGACATTCAGCAGACAGGTAACAGTGGAAGCAATAATGATCATTTTTCCGTCAAACAGCTGGGTCAGAAAAGGCATACTCAAAAGCCCTGCTCCAAACCCCGCCAGAGACCCCAGAAGATTGGAAACAAATAAAATCAGCAGATATGCCGCTGTGCGCATCGAAATCACCTCTAAAAGTATTTGCCCCTATAGTTTCAAAATTCTTTCCGCGTTCTTCCACAGCAGAAGCTCCCTCACCTCCGGTTCCAAAGGAAGTTCCATAAACTGATCCAGACTCTGCTTTAGAGGTCTCACCGGATAACTAGTAGCAAACATCATCCGGTATCTCATATAGGAATTAGCCGCCCGGACAAACTGGTCCCCAAAGGGCATATTGGGAATGTTCATAAAAAAGTCCGGATAAAAATACAGGTTCTGACACTGAAGGGCTGCGCCCAAAAACTCCGCCACGAAAGGCCAGCAGCCGTGAGAAACGGTAAACGTCACCCGCGGAAAACGCAGAGCTGTTCTCTGTACATTTAAAGGATTGCAGTAGGTAAGGTCTTCCCCCGCCAGCACGCTTAAGGTAAAGGCACAGATCAATCCCAGCTCCTCGCAGATCTCATAGATGGGATCCAGAGACCGGTCATCCACATACTTTGGCGGCATACACCACCCCGGTTCCATGGCAACCCCCCGAATATGATAAGTTTCAAAACACCGGCGGATCTCCGCCACCGCTCCCTCCGGATCAGAAGCGTCCACCGCCGGAAAAGAAATAAATTTTTCCGGAAACAGCTGTTCCAAACTGCACACGTCGTCGTTGCTCACTCTGGCCATGCCGGACCGCACCATTCTTCCCTGCACCACCTGTAAATCAATCCCCGAGTTCTCCAGTTCTTCCATGTAGAGACCGAAATCACCTGTTCTGGCCGATTCAATCCCCACACTGTCCAAGTAAATTCCCGGGATATCTTCCGGATTTTTGTAATTGTCCTCCATAGGGCGGGGGAAAAAATTCCCTTCCGTCACAAATCCCCGGTAAGGCGGCCTTGTTCTGAAATCAATAATCATTTTTCATCTCCTCTTTCTTCTGTTTTATTGAATTTTAATAAGTATTTTGTTATTATTTATTATAAATTGATAATTTAAGGAGGAAACCATGAGCCTGCGCCATCTGAAAATCTTTATCGCCGTGGCGGAGCTGGGCAATATGCACGCCGCCGCCAGAAAACTGTTCATCGCTCAGCCGGCCATCAGCCAGGCCATCGCGGAAATTGAGCGGTTTTACAACGTAAAGCTGTTTGAGCGGCTGTCAAAAAAGCTGTACATCACTCCCGCAGGAGAGTCCTTTCTCTTCTATGCCCGGCACATTCTGGCCCTCTACGGCGAACTGGAACAAGAGATGCACAACAAGATTGAGCACTCCCAGCTGAACATCGGTGCCACCATCACCGCCGGCACCTGCCTGATCCCCCACATGATCGGCGAATTTAAAAAATCCTACCCCCGCATGGATGTGCGGGTGTCCATCAATACCGCCGACTATCTGGCCCAGGAACTGCTCCACAACAATCTGGACATTGCCTTTGTGGAGAATGTCTATGACGCCTCCGATCTGATCGCCGAGCCCTTTCTGGACGACGAGATGGTTCTGGTGTGCGCTCCGAACCATCCCTTTGCCGGCAGAGAGGCCGTATCTCTGGAGGAAATCAGCCAGGACCGGTACATCGGCAGGGAAAAAGAAAGTCAGGAACCGTTTGTGGAGTATATGCACCTGCACAATCTGTCCTTAAATATCTCCTGGCGGTGCAACAATTCAGAAACCACCAAACTGGCAGTTATGAATAACTACGGGATCACCCACATTTCCAGGCTGATTGTAAAGAAAGAACTGGATATGGGCTCTCTGGTGGAAATCTGTCTGGAAGACGGCTACCGTCTGGTGCGGAAAATGAAAATGCTGTATCACAAGAGCAAATATCTGTCAGATCCCCTGATGGAGCTTATGGATATCTGCCGCGGACTGGAGGTGACACTGCCATGCTGACCCACGCATATTTTCAGATCTGGCGGCCGGGACCAGATCCCAACTATGTGACTGACCGCAGCTTCAGCCATTTCCTCACCGAGGACTGCGACGGCTACGCCGCCTGCGAAAACCGTCTGAGAGGAATTTTGGCCAGAGGAGAAAAATCCTCCGCCGCCCTGGACGATTCTGTCCCAGGCACCTACTCCGCCCTGAAACGGGCGACCTTTGAGCTTCAGGAATACGCCAGACAGATCCTGCAGGCCCACGGCCGGAAAACCGTCCGCTGCGTACCGCCCGCCCATTTTGTCCTGCTGGAAGCTCCCATGGCTTTAAGCCGGTATTCCTGCCGCATCCGCCTGTTGGGGGAGGACGTGACCCTGGCTCCCTTCGCCTCCTTGACGGAAGGTATTCTGGGAGACTGGTATCTGGAGCGGGCAGGAATTTTTCCCAGCCTGTCTCCCCATCCGGAAGCCACCATCCGCAGCCTGGTAACTGCCACCGCTGCCGTCCGCTGCCTGCTGTACGCCCAGTTCGGCCCCTTCTCGGAAACCGCCCTGAGTCCGGCCAGGAAAAAGGGAGACGGCCAGGGATATTTCACCTACAAAAGCCTCTTTCAGGTCACCCCTCCCCCTTGGCCGGAGACGGACTGGTACGGCTTTTCCTTCACTCCCGGAAAACCGATCCCCATGGCCCGATGGGAATTCTGACAGCGAAAGGCCTGATGATTTTAATGGCGGTCCCGGATATGGGACCGCCGCGGATGGAGAATCCTGCCTGGCAGGATTCTTTTTCTTATTTCAAATTCGCTGCCGATTCCTCCACCATGCGGAAAAACTTCTCATTGTCCATTCGGAATACCACCTCCACATTTTCCGGCTTTCCCGACCGATGAGCGTAGTCACAGACCGTAGCCCCGGACAGAGGCCCCGCCTGGAGGGGAATCTGCACATACATCCGATCACTCTCTGTGATCACTGACGGATCGATGACTCCGGCCACCGCGCAGGCGTCGTGCACCGGACCGCCCCCCAGATCGATCCATACCCGATTGTGCATAATCTCAAATTCTTTTAAAAGTTCCGCCATCATTTCTCCCGTCCGGTTTCCGATCCCTCTCAGCCGCTCCAGGAAATCATCGTGGTACAGCACCGTATAAGTTACGTCATAGCCGTACATGGTAATGGGAATTCCGCTCTCAAATACAATCTTTGTGGCCTCCGCATCCAGATACGTGTTAAATTCCATAAACGGCTCTGTCAATACAAAGTGACAGGTTCCCCCCATAAGAGAGATCCGCTCAATCCGGTCCTTCAGATCAGGAAAGGCCCGGAGAAACAGTCCCATATTGGTCAGGGGACCGGTGCAGATAAACGTCACCTTCTTCTCACTGCTTCTCACCACATCCGCCATGAGCTCAATGGCCCGCTTCGGCGACAGCTCCAGCGGGTTGTCCTCCGGGAACGCAAATCCATCCAGCCCGGTGATTCCATGGCAGCCATCCGTATCCTTTCTGGCATACTCCCTCACCAGCGGCCGCTCCGCCCCCGCCGCCACCGGCACGTGATCCACGCCGCACCAGTTTAAAATATTCAAGGTATTTCGGTTTACCTTTTCCATTACCTTATTGCCGGCCACATTGGTAATGGCCTTCACATCCAGCTTTGGGTTCCCCAATGCCAGAATCAGGGCCACCATATCGTCGTGGCCCGGGTCACAGTCGATGATGACCGGGATTCGTCCAGTATCTGTCATATCTATGCTGTCTCCTCTCTCTCCGCCGCCCGGATCGCCTGTTTCACCCGGCTGTTCTTCCGGTGCTGCTCATTGGCGGAATAAATAATAATGCCGGCAATGGACACCACATAGGGAATCGCCATCACCATATCCACAGGGAAATTGTTGATCTGCAGCACGTTTGCCACCGCGTTGGCCGCTCCGAAGAGCAGGGATGCCAGCATGGCCCCGATGGGATTTCCCCGGCCCATGGCGTCAGCCGCCACACCGATAAATCCCCGGCCGCCGGTCATATTGGTGATAAACACGGACATATTTCCCATGGACATGTACATACCGCCCAGAGCGGAGAAAAATCCAGAAAATCCCAGGGCGATCAGTTTACTCTTTGCAGGATTCTCTCCCACAGACTCCGCCGCGCTGGAGTTTTCTCCCACCGCCCGGATCCGAAGGCCCAGAGGCGTGCGGTACATGAGAAACCAGGTAAAAATCACTGCCAGAAAGGCAAAATAGGTAAAGCCGTTGTGTCCCGACAGTATCTGTCCCAAAATGGGAATATCCTTGATCACCGGTATGTCCCAGTTCCCCACTGCCAGGCTTTTTACCAGGGAAGAAGATCCCTTATCCCCAGTGAATGTGTACAGAATCATGACCGTGGCTCCCCTGGTAAAGGTGTTGATGGCCACTCCAGTGAGGATCAGGTTGGTATTCATCAGAATGTGGAAATATCCCATGAAAATTCCCATGACAATACCCATAAGGATTCCGCAGAACACCGCTAAAGGCAGATTCTGGGTATAGGCACTCACCAGCACACCGGTAAGGGCAGACATCAGCATGGTGCTGTCAATGGTAATGTTGGTCACTCCTCCCTTCCTGGCAATGAGAGATGCCATAGCCGCAAATATCAGGGGTGTAGACACCCGAATCACCGTATAGAAAAATTCTGCACTGAGAAAATTGTTTAACATGCCGGATTACGCCCCCTTTCTCTCTTCTGTGGAGTATTTCACCCGCAGCTTCTGCTGGGTGCCCGCCATAAAGGACTTCGCTCCGATAAACAGGATCATGATCGCCTGGATCACCAGAACAATCTCGCTTGCCACGTCGGAAGTTCGGTTCATAATATCCGCTCCCGTCCGCACGTACCCGAGAAACAGAGCCGATAAGAGAATATACTGGGGCTTATAGTAAGCCAGCGTGGCCACCATAATACCGTCCCATCCCATATTAGTCAGGGAAAACCAGGCAAATCTGGAGTTATGTCCAAACATTTCCACGCCGCCGCCCAGGCCGCTGATAGCTCCGCCGATGAACTGGGCCAGCAGACACATGCCCAGGACGTTGATGCCAATATATCGGGCATAATTGGCATTGATGCCGATGAGACGGATGCGGTAGCCCCATTTGGTCTTATAAAGGAAAAACCAGGTGAGCACCACCATCACCAGAGCCACAATCAGGCTTCCATTGATCTTCGTCTTCTCCACCAGGGTGGGGAAAAAGGTATCCTCCGGCAAAAGATAGGAACCTGACGAGGTGGAAGTGATGTCCATGAGATAATTGCTGAAAATATAGTTGCCCACGTAAAAAATCACGTAGTTAAACAGCAGGGACACTACAAAATCATCTGCCCCATACTTCATATTAACCACAATCGGAAGCAAAGCCAGCAGGCCGCAGACCGCAATAACTGCGATTAAGGACGTCACTGTCAGTGCTTTCCCGCTGACCACTGTAAATTTCAGAGCCATGAGAGCCCCAAACAGTCCGCCAAAGTAATAGCATCCCTCTCCGGACAGGGTTCTCTTTCCCGTAGCCCAGAGTACACACACGCCCAAGCCTACAAAAATCAGGGGAACTGTATTCTCCACCAGGTTGCCGATCCTTCGGATATTGGTAAACGGCCCCAGCAAAAACGAATGGAGAGCCGTCAGCGGCTCATCACTGATACACAGAATGATGATCAGAGCCACCACCATGGCAATCAGAATTGCCAGAAATGTCTTCACTACCGAAAAAATCATATCCAGTTTTTTGTTACTCATGATATGCCTCCCTTATCTCCTCCTGTGTCTGCTTTTTGATTCCCAGCATGTACTCTCCCAGCTGCTCCTCCGTCACGTCTTTCATATCCGGGAAGAAAGCGGCGATTTCCCCCTCGTACATTACAATCAGGGAATCACTCAGTTCCAGGATCTCCGCCAAATCCGCAGAGTTCACCAAAATAGCCGCACCCGCGTCCCTCAGTTCAAAAATCTTCTCATGAATGAATTTCGTGGCTCCCACGTCAATTCCCCGGGACGGCTGGTCAATAATAATCAAATCTCTGGGCATAGACAGCTCCCTGGCCACCACCACTTTCTGGATGTTGCCGCCGGAAAGCATACTCACCAGCTGCTTTTCACTGTCACATTTAATGGTAAACTCCCGGATCAGTTCCTTTGCCGTCTTCACGAAGTTTTTCTCTTTCAGCACTCCCCAGTGGGAAAATTCCCTGTAATTCATCCGGTTCGCCAGCAGATTTTCCTCAATGGAAGCTCCCGCCGCCACGCCGAACAGCAGACGGTCCTGGGGAATGTAAGCGGTTTTGGCCTTCTCCCGGATCTCATAGATATTCATTCCGGACACATCTTTGCCGCTGATGGTAACCCGTCCCCGCTGGGCTTTTCTTAAGCCGGTCAGGCACTCTAACAGCTCTCTCTGGCCGTTTCCTTCCACGCCGGCAATCCCCACAATCTCTCCCTTTCTCACAGAGAACGTAACATCGTTCAGCTTCAGCTTTCCCTCTCCGTATCCATAGTGGACATGCTCCACCTTCAGCACCGTATTGCCTGGATGGGCCTCTTTCTTCTCCAGGTTCATCTTCACTTCATGGCCTACCATCAGTCTGGAAATATCCGCCTCTGAGATATCCTTCACCTGATACACGCCCATGCTGCGCCCATTCTTTAAAATAGTGATCCGGTCGCAGATCTGTTTGATCTCCCGGATCTTGTGGGAGATAAAGATCACCGTATGGCCGTGTTCCTTTAGGATGAGAAGCTGACGGAACAGCTCTTCCGTCTCCTGAGGAGTCAGTACAGCTGTGGGCTCATCCAGAATGAGGATTTTGGCTCCCCGGTACAGAGCTTTCAGGATCTCCACCCTCTGCTTGATTCCCACTGGCAGATCCGCAACTCGGGCTCTCGGGTCAACCGGCAGGTGAAATGCCTCGGAGATCTTTCTCGTTTCTTCCACCGCCTTGTTCCTGTCTATGAAAATTCCCTTTCTTGGTTCCTCCCTGAGAACCATATTTTCCGCCACTGTCAGGGATGGCACCAGCATAAACTCCTGATGAACCATGCCAATCTTCAAGGCAATGGCTTCCGCCGGGCTGTTGATAGTTACCGGCTTTCCCTCAAAAAAGATCTGTCCCTTATCCACCTTTTCAATGCCGAACAACATTTTCATCAGCGTGGATTTCCCGGCTCCATTCTCCCCCATGACCGCGTGAATTTCCCCGTAATTTACGCTGAAATCCACATCCTTATTGGCCACCACGCCGTTGGAATAGATTTTCGTGATCCCTTTCATCTCAATTGCCGGGACCGTGTGTTCTGCTGCGCTCATTTAACTACCTCTCCTTTTAACTGTTCCGAAGACAGGAAGAGACCGGCACTGCAACAGCCCGGTCTCCCTAAATCCTGTCGTTTTCTGTTACTGCGCGCTGCTTATCATCGCTTCAATGTCCTCTGCGCTCATTCCGATAGCTGTGGAAACTTCCACTTCCCCGCTGGTGATCTTCTCCTCATATTCGGTGACGGTGTTCCTCACATCCTCCGGAACGGTTTCCTCGTAGTATTCGTTCTTTACAATTCCCACGCCGTCCTCTGCCACGCCTATGGTTTCCTGCGTTCCAAAGGGCAGCGTTCCCTCAATATACTCGTCGTAGGCCCGGCGGACCGCATTGTCCACTTTTTTCATCACAGAAGCCAGAATTCTCTGCTGAATGCTCTCGTCGCTGGCCGCGTATTTTGCCGCCACATCCTGATCATTTCCGATGGCCCATACGTTCTGATCTCTCGCCGCCTCATATACGCCGGCTGCCGCGTTGCCGCAGGCTGGGAAGACCACATCCGCTCCATCGGAAATCTGTGCCAGAGCCAGCTCCTTTGCCAGAGTGGCGTCATTGTAATCGTTGGTCCAGGCAACTGCAATGTGAATATCCGGATCCACTGCCTGGGCTCCCTCAATATATCCCACCAGGAAATCGTAGATAGTGGGGATCTTCGTTGCTCCCACATAGCCGATGTATCCGCTCTCCGTCATACTGGCCGCCACAACTCCCGCCATATATCCTGCTTCATTCTGGTGGAAATCCACGCCGTACACGTTGGGCATGTCTACCGTGTCAAAATCCAGCGCCATGTCGTAGCAGATAAACGGAATATCCGGATATTCCGGTGCCACCGCCTGAATAGTATCCTTCATCAGGGATCCTCCGGCAATCACCAGATCATATCCCTCCTCACAGAGATCTGCCATACCGGCTTCCCATTTTGCGGAATCCACTACAGCCGTCCCCATCTCCACGATCTTCAGCTCGATCCCGGTATCCTCCGCGATCTGCTCTGCCGCCTGGCAGGCCAGATCATGAGTTCCGCCGTCTCCCCTTACATTGGGCAGGACGACAACCATGCTCTCCACCGTGCCTCCTGTACTCTCCCCTGAGCTCTCCTCTGCTGCCGAACCTTCCCCGGAAGTTCCAGTGTCCGTTGTCTCTGTCCCACCCCCGCAGGCCGCCATGGACAGCAGCATCGCTGTACTCAGTACCAGTGCCAATGTTTTTTTCATAATGCCTTCTCCCTTCACTATATAGAATTGCTACGTTACCTGATGGTTTCAGTATAACAGGTTCAATTAATATAGTAAAATACAGGTTTTTTATCTATTTGATAAGTAATTACTTGTTATTAAACCACATTTTTGTATTATTTTTCTGCTTTTTCTATCTGCCACATTTTTATCATTGTTAAATTGCTTAATTTTATCTTATTTCTTTTTGCTTTTTCATTCTAATTCTCACCATCGCAAAACCGCCGTTTACCGTGCGATATGCTCACAGCATGCCGCGTTTGATACAAAAAATCCCGGAGGAAGCACATTCACCTCCTCCGGGACTTTCTCAAACTGCCGTTTTTCTGTTTTTTCTATTTTTGCCCAATCTCCGCCGGTCTCTCACAGCCGGATCAGCTCCAGCACCAGTTCTGCGGTAAATACCAGATCCTTCACCGCCAGCTGCTCCGTCAGCGCGTGGGGGTTGGTCATGCCCGTGGGAAGCACCACCGCCTTCAGACCTCTCTGATTCAGAATGTTGGAATCGCTGCCCACCATGGTCACCCCGTACTTAGGCGTCACGCCCAGTTTTTCATAGGCTGCCCGCAGGATGGCGAGAAATGCTTCATCTTCCCCCCGATAGCCCTCATAGATCCGGTCCGCCCGAAACTGGAAAGAAGCGCCGTGCTTCCGGCAGGCCTGCTCCACACAGCTTCTCATGTGCTCCAGCTGCCGCTCCAGCTTTTCATTGTCCCGGCTGCGCACCTCTCCCAGCATCCGGATATGGCTGCACACAATGTTGGCGGGGCTGTTGGCCGTAACCGTGCCAATGTTGGCCGTCGTCTCCTCATCCACCTTTAAAAGCTTCATGGCGGAGACCGCGTCCGCCGCGGCTATCACGGCGCTCACTCCCTTTTCCGGACTGTTTCCCGCATGGGCCGCCACTCCCGTGATCTCAATCTCCACATTGGCCTGGCCCGCTCCGTTTACCACGATCTCATCCATGGGGCCGCAGCCGTCCATGGCGATGGAGTACCTGGATCTCACCTGTCCTAAATCGGCTGCCCGGCTTCCGTTTAATCCGATTTCCTCTTCCACCGTAAACAGCACCTCCACACGGCGGTGGGGAATCTTTTCCTCCTTCATCACCCGGATCGCCTCTACAATGGCCGCAATTCCTGATTTGTCATCCCCTCCCAGTACGGTGTCTCCTCCGCTTTTGATCACTCCGTTCTCCATCACCGGACGGATGCTTTGCCCCGGTACCACCGTATCCATATGGGCAGTAAACAGCAAAGGCTCTGCCTTCTCATCCCCGTCCAGGGCGAAAAACAGATTGCCCGCCTCATCCGCGGTCACTTCCATTCCCAGTTCTCTCAGATCCTGTTCCAGTACCTCCCGGAAGTTCTCTTCCTTTCTGGACTCGCTGTCAATCTGCACATATTTCAGAAATAAATCCACCAGACGTCTCTCATTAATCATCGTTTTTCCCTCTCTTCCCTTTTAATTTTTCCGCGGGTTCTTTTCTTCCTCCGAAAGGTTCTCCGACATCCTCCTCAGAACCCGGATGCAAATGTCAAATTCTTCCTTTCCGATCCCTTCCGCCATCATGGATTCCAGGCTCCGTATGGACTCCAGAACCTCGCCTCTTAAAGCCGCGGCCTTCTCTGTGGGCACGATCCTTTTCAGCCGCCCGTCCCTCTCCACGCTCTCCCGGAAAATCAGTCCGTTTTTCTCCATCAGCTTCAGGATTCCCGTAGCTGTGGAACGGCGGATATGAAATTTTTCCTCCACATCCTTCTGATAAATCTCCTGATCTATGGTGGCAAGGAGGATAAAATTCAGCACCCGCCTCTGCACATTGGTCAGACCGCCGGCAGGTTCTTCCTCCGCCGGTGGAAAATGTCTCTTAAACTGCTTGGAAATCATATCAATCAGTCCTACCGCCTCCTTGCAGCGGCCGGCACATGCTTCCGTCTCCGTCTCCATAAGCTTCACCTCCCTGTGGGGGTCCGGACAGAATGGCTGCCCGAAAATAGTTCACTGCCTAACAATAGGAAAAGTATACTGATTCCATAATTGTTTGTCAATGCCATTCTTTCCAGCTTTTCCCTGAAAGAACTGTTTGCATTCCTGCCTGTTTTTTACTAGAATAGGAGACGACAAACCGCTTAACAAACGTCCACCCGGCAGGAGGATGGAGACACATCAGATACAAACAGGAAAATTCAAAACAAGGGAGGAATTGTAACATGATGGGATGGCTGCAAAAAGATAAAAAACGGCCGCAGCGGGAAAAAAAGGTACCGGCTGAAAAACCTGACGCATCGGACATTTTTCTGGACAACGGGGATCCGGACCTTTCCGGCGACGGGAACCGGACCTGTCGGCTGCGCCTGAATACCCTTCTTCACGCCTCCGGCGGCCAGGCCAGAGGCGTGGTGATGAAGCTTCATCTGGAAAACTTCAAGCAGCTGAATGAAATTCTGGGATACGACTACTGTCAGGATCTTCTGGCCCAGATCATCTCCTGTCTGGAACAGGTGTCCGGCAGCCAGGTATACCGCTATATCGGCGTGGAATTTATGATATTCCTGAGACAGCATTCCGTGGCTCAGGCGACGCAGCTGGCGGAGGAAATACTGGAACAGTTTGACCGGGTGTGGAAGGTTGACGGCACCGACTGTCTCTGCACCGTCCAGATTGGCCTCTGCCCCTATCCCGGCTACGCGGACAACGCCGACGACATGATGAAGCTGCTGGACATGGCCTTAAACCGGGCCGCAGCGGCGGGCCCCAACCAGTACATGGTGTATGACAGCCAGATGCAGGCGGACTTTATCCGCCGCCAGGCCATCGCCAAGCATCTCCAGAACGCCATCGACCGGCAGGAGGTGGAGATCCGCTACCGCCCGGTTTACAATATTGAGACGAAGAAATTTTCCCGGGGCGAATTCGACATGCGCATTTTCGTTCCCGGCATCGGCATGGTGAGCGCGCCGGAATTTCTCCCCATCGCCGAAGACTCCGGTCAGGTGCGGGCGGTGGAATACTATGCCTTAGAGCAGGTGGGCTCTTATATCCGCCGCCTGTTGGATGCAGGAACGGAATTTGACTCCATTGCCCTGCCCGTATCCTCCGTGCTCTTCCTTCAGGAAGATTTTACGGAGCAGGTGGCCGGGCTGATGGAGCGCTACCAGATTCCCCAGGGCCGCCTGGCCATTGAGCTTCCCGAGGACGTATTCACCATGGGCAGCCTGACGGTCAACACCACTCTTCAGAATCTGTCCTCCATGGGGGCGGAACTGATCCTGGACAACTTCGGCTCCGGCCTTTCCAGCATCACAGGCCTTCTGGATCTGTCCGTCAACACTTTAAAGCTGGACCGGATGCTGCTCTGGCAGCTGGAGACCAACCCGAAAGCCGCCGCCGTCATCAACGGCCTGGTGCAGATTGTCCGGAACCTGGGTCTGAACATCATCGCCGAGGGAGTGGAGACGGAGCAGCAGCTGGAGGTGCTGGCTTCCTCCGGCTGCACCTTCCAGCAGGGCTTCTACTACTCCCCCGCCGTGGGCGAGGACACCATGACCCGCATTCTGGGCACGGATTTAAAGAGCTCCCTGCCGGTCATTGAGCAGGAAAAGCTCCGGCTGAGGCGATAACCGGTGAAACGATAAACAGTGAGACGATAAATCGACGGAAGACGGAGAAATACCGGGATACAGCCCGAACCGCTGCGCCCCGGTATTTTTCTGTTCATTTCTCTGTCTTTTTCTTTTCTGCCCTTTCCGGCAGTTCTCACCCGCCGGAAACGTGCTGCGGCATCTCTTTCACAGGAATCTCTTCTCCGCAGTTCCACAGATAGGTAAATCCCGTCAGTTCCGCCGTCACCTCCTGCTCTCCCTCCTCATACACGGCTCGCATCCGCTCCGGCGCCTCCTGCCAGCCGTTTTCCTGATCCGGCACCAGGCACAGGCCCTCTCTCCCGTAGCTGTCGGCTCCTTCCCAGACCGTCCCAGGGATGATCCCATAGAAACTGACCAGGGAAAAATCGTCATCTGCCTGCGTCACGTCCACCTCCACCAAAAGGGATGATTCTTCTCCGTTCTCCGTCCGTTCCACAGTTCCAAAGGCTATGGTCCCGTTTTCCAGTTCCACCGTCTCATTCATCTCAGCCGTCTCCTCCGGCACGGGAATGACCACCGGCTCTGTCTCCTCATCCAGATACACCCACACCTGCTCTGCCTTCAGGGAAATTTCCCGTTCATCTGCTGCTGCTTTCCCAGACGTCTCTGCGCCGTCCGCCAGCCTTCCCCGCCAGATGGAAACATTTCCCTCTAACCCTTGAGGACATCCCCTGTCGCCGGACGGTCTCCACAGCGCGGTCATCTCTCCCGCCGGCTCTCCCTCCGCCAGGGCCGTCAGCCTGCTCACCGCCGCCTCTCCTTCCCTGGGGATCGTGTAAACCGCGGCTGTGAGCTGCCCGTCTTCCACGCCTCCCTCTGCTGCAAAAAAGGCTCTGTCTCCCTCCGTCATCTCCAGGCTCTCCCGGGCCGGGACAAAACGGACCGGAAATCCTGTCTCAAAGCCGTTTACCCGGATCTCCCCGGAGAATCCATCGACGGATGCGCCGCTTCCCATCTCACAGACCGCCTGCAAAGTCAGAATGCCGCGGACATTTCCTTCTTCTCCGTCCGTAAAACGCCCCACAGTCATGGAGCCGGGCGTATACGTCCGATCTTCTTCCACCCGGTAAAATCCCTCCCAATCCGGGTGTTCCTCCTGCCATCTCTCCCTTTGCTCCTGATACAGGCTGTCATAACCGCCGGCCGCTGTCTCTCCGTCCCCGCCTTCCGTCTCCCTGAGAGAATCATCCTCCACCAGTACCCGAAATCCCAGGCGTCCGTCCTGGACAAAGGCCCCGCACAGCCATGCTCTCGCTCCCTCTGTCTCCAGGGATTCCGGCAGCTTCTCCGGCACCAGCACAGTTTCTCCCTCCGCTCTGACTGCGCCGTACCCGCGGACAAGCACCAGACTTTGGTCGGCATCCCCAACCTGTTCCTGTCCTGTCTCCCACGCCGTCTCCTCTGTCGGGGGAATCTCCCCCCGGCAGGAAGTCAACAGGCAGAGGGCCGTCAGAATTACTCCCACGCTCCCCATGTATCTGCTGTTTTTTCCCATTCCCGTTCCCTCCTCTCCTTTCAGAAAGAGGCGCGGTTTGCAGCCGCGCCTCTTCCGTTTCCTGTTATCCTTCCATCACTTCTTTATAGGAAGCGTGCTTCTCCAAAGCTGTGGTCAGTTTCCCCAGCAGAGAAGTGTCTCCCAGCAGAATCACGCCGCAGAGCCGGTCGTTGAGGAAGTAATACTTGCGGTACTGCTTCCTTCCCATATCCCGGAACTCCGCCGTCTTGTAGAGCAGATTGGGATTCTTGCCGCAGTCTCCCGCCGCGAACAGCTCCGTGTTCATGCCGTGGAAGGTGAGGGCCGCCGGCACGGAGGTGTACTCCAGAGCCTCTCCCGCCGCGTTGGCTCCAGCCACCTTGCCCTGCTCTGCCGCCTCCGGCCAGATGGCATAGTTTACGCCCTTGTACTCCGCGCAGTCTCCGCAGGCATAGACGCCCGGCAGGCTGGTCTCCATCCGCTCGTTCACAACCACTCCTCTGCCCACTGTCAGGCCCATCTTCTGGGCCAGGGCCGCGTTGGCCCGAACACCTGCGGAAATGATCACCAGATCCGCCGGGAACTCTCTGCCGTCCGCCAGGGCCACAGATGTCACATGATCCCCGCCGCGGATAGCCGTCACCGACACTCCCGTATGGATGGTCACTCCGGCAGACGCGGAGATCTCCTTTAACAGCTCCCCGAAATCGGCGTCCAGCTGCCGCCCCATGAGCATGGGAGCCGCCTCCAGCACAGTCACGGACAGGCCGCCCTTCTTTAACTCCCAGGCTGCCTCCAGGCCAAGTACGCCGCCTCCGATGACCACCGCGTTCTTCGCCGTCTTCATCAGCTCCTGCACCTTTCTGGTGTCGTCCAGACGGCGGATGGCCACCACCTGAGGCAGGCTGCTGCCCTCGATGGGAGGAATAAA
Source organism: Candidatus Lachnoclostridium avicola (assembly GCA_019114465.1). Lineage (GTDB taxonomy): Bacteria > Bacillota > Clostridia > Lachnospirales > Lachnospiraceae > Lachnoclostridium_A > Lachnoclostridium_A avicola. The sequence continues at coordinate 20,998 of DXFM01000001.1, read as the reverse complement.
GCACTCGCTTCCCAGGGCATAGATCAGTCTGGTGAAATGAAGCTTTGTCCCATCGGAGAGAACGGCCTCTTTCGCCTCCGTATCCACGTTGGTCACCGTCTTTCCCAGCATCTGATAGACCCGGTTCTCCTCATACCAGCCGGCATCCGCCATGGCGATCTGATCCGGCTCCAGCCCTGCCACAATGGATTTGGTAAGCATGGGGCGGTTGTAGGAGGAATAGGGCTCGTCCGACACCATCACAATGCTGCCGGTCTTATCCCTCTCCCGGATGGCCTTCGCCGCGTTGAAACCGGCTGCACCGTTGCCCAGAATCAGATAAAATTCCTCTGTATTGTTGACAAATCCCGTATCCTCGTCCTCCACGGGAACAAAGTTTTCCTTGCCCACGCCGCACACCGGGCAGATCTCCAGGGACGCGTCGAAGATTTCCCCGCAGACCAGACATTTCACCAGTCTCCGGCCGCCGCTCTTTTTGGCGGGCAGCACCGGCTCTTTATCCTGTACCAGGCAGCCAAACCGGAATCCGTACTCATAAGCTCCCACCAGGTCCGCCTCGCTGGGTTTGAACCGGACGCGGTAGCTGTCCGTCACCTTCATGCGCAGCTGTTTCAGCCGCTCTATAATGTGGGGAACGCCCTCGCCGCTCCATCCGTAGCTTCCGAAAGCTCCCGCGTATTTTCCGCCGTGGGTCCCGGCAAACATGTCCAGGGTCAGCTCCCAGATAGGCCGCAGAGCCTCCCCCACAATGGTGGGCGTTCCCAGGAGAATGCCGTCGGCAAACAGCAGTTCCTCCGACACCTTTGCCCGGTCGGCCTCCACCAAATCGTAACTTCTCACGTCCACATCTCCGCTGTCCGCGATTCCCCTGGCGATCTGCTCCGCCAGCTCTTTGGTGTAGCCGTAAGCGCTCACGTAGGGAATGATCACCGTCTTTCTGGGATTGGGATTTTTCACCGTGGACCACTCTCTGTAGAGCTTCATCACCTGACGGATCCATTTTCCCTCCAGCACCGGGCCGTGCCCCGTACAGATCATGGTAATGTCCATGGGCTCCACCCGGTCCAGAGCTTTCAGCATAAAGGGCTTAAACGGTCCGATAATGCAGTCATAATAATATTTCAGCGCTTTCCGATAGTCTTCTTCCGCCGTAATCTTCCCGGAAACCACCTCCGGCAGGCAGTAGTGGGCGCCGAAGGAATCGCAGGTCACCAGGATCTGCTCTTCCTCAATAAACGTATACATGGTATCCGGCCAGTGCAGGTTGGGAACGACCATAAAACGCAGAGTCTTTCCTCCGATTTCCATGGTCTGGTTGTCTTTCACCGCAATCGCCGTGAAATCCCGGTTGACAATTTCCTTTAAAAAACCGATGGCACAGCCGGTAGCCAGAATTTTCATCTGGGGGCTTAATTCCAGCAGCCGCTCCACGCTCCCCGCATGATCCGGCTCCGTGTGGCTCACCACCAGGTAATCAATCTTCGTCACATCGATGACTTCCTTCAGATTCTCCAGGTACTGATCCCAGAACTTCGCCTTCGCCGTCTCAAACAGAATCACCTTGTCCTCCGCCTTCATCACGTAGGAGTTGTAGGTGGTTCCAAACTCCGTATACATAATAATGTCAAACACTCTCAGCTTGTCGTCAATAATGCCCGTCCAGTAAAATCCATCTCTCAGCTTTAACGCGCTCATGAATCTTTTGCCTCCTTCACTCTCATTCATAATTACATTGTAACCTGGCACGGCCGTTCTATTCCGGCGGCCGCCTGTCCGCTTATGACAGATCCATCCTCGCCAGGCGGATGAATTCCTCCATCTCTCTGGTCTTCCACTTATTCTTGTGATAAAAGATCTGCCGGTACATGACGATCCGGAAATCCGTCACATCCAGCACCGCCAGCTTTCCCTCTCTCACGCTGTCATGGACTGCAAAGTATGGAAGATAGGAAATCCCCCGGTTCTTCCGGATCATCTGAATGATAAACTCCGTGTTGGTAATCTCCAGAAACGGCACCAGAGACCGGTTCTGGGACTCCAGATACTGATCCAGTTCCCGCCGGTAGTTTTCATTCTTTTCCGTGAGGAAAAACGGCTCCCCCAGAATTTCCTCCAGCTTCAGCCCCCTTTTCCCAGCGAACGGGGAATCCGGGGCCGCCACAAATACAATGGGCTCTCTCACCTCCAGCTCCTTATTCCAGTTATTGCTATATCTGGGCCTGTCCAGAAAATAGATCAGATCCAGCTGGTTTTTCTCCATCATGGCGATCAGCTCCTTGGGAGAAGCCGTCGTGATCTTAATAGGTACTTTGGGATAATTGCTCCGGAAATACCCCAGAACCGGAGGAAGTTTGGAAAAACACAGGGATTCCAAAGTACCCACATGAAGCGGTTCCATTAACTCCTCTTCCCGGATCAAAGCCGCCTTTGCCCGGTTTACCTCCCGGATGATACAGCCGGCGTATTCCAGCAGCCGTCTGCCCTGGCCGGTCAGCACAGTCTTCTTCCCCATGCGGTCAAACAGGCGCACCTTCAGCTCCTCTTCCAGCTGGCGGATCTGCACGGTCACCGCCGACTGGGAATAGCCCAGCAGTTCCGCCGCTCTGGAAAAGCTTTCCTCCTGTGCAATTGTCACAAAAGTCTGCAGCTGTCGAAATTCCATATCATCCAGTTTCCTTTTAATATTAATTTTTTTCAATATAGTTATATATTTCATGAATTTGATTCATGTATATGTTTATGATATACTACAACCATAAAAAACGTCAACCGGCTTTGAATTTTTTCTATCATCCAATGCCGGAAATACAGAGACAGGAAGTGAACAGCCATGGCTTTTATCAGTGTTTTCGATGTGCTGGGCCCCAATATGATCGGTCCGTCCAGCTCCCACACCGCCGGAGCCTGCTCCATCGCCCTTCTGGCGCAGAAGATGGTTCCCGGCCCCATTACCGATGTGGAATTCACCCTGTACGGCTCTTTTGCCAGAACCTACCGGGGGCACGGCACAGACCGAGCTCTTTTGGGGGGAATTATGGGATTTTCCACCGATGACAAGCGGATTCCGGACTCTTTCTCCATTGCGAGAGAGCGGGGATTGTCCTACCATTTCACCGTAAATGAGACGGAGACCGACGTTCATCCTAATACGGTGGACATCCGCATGACCGGAAAAGGCGGGCAGGTGCTCACCGTCCGGGGAGAATCCCTGGGAGGCGGCAAGGTGCGGATCACCCGCATCAACCAGGTGGATGTAGACTTTTCCGGGGAATACAGCACCCTCATCGTCATCCATTATGACAAGCCGGGCGTGGTGGCTCATATCACCAAATGCCTCAGCGACCGGAATGTGAACATCGCCTTTATGAAGCTCTTCCGGGAAGCCAAGGGGCAGACTGCATACAGCATCGTGGAATCCGACGGTCTCCTGCCGGAAGACATTCCAGCCCATATCCGGGAAAATCCCTATGTAAAAGATGTGATGCTGGTTCAGATGTAGGGGTAGAAATTTCTTCTGTTTTTTTGTATGATAACACACAGGGAATCCTGTAAAAAATATTACAATTATAGTTTTAAGGAGGTTTTTTATGGACAGCAAAACCAGAATTCATGAAATTGCGGCAGAGAAAGCGGGGATTATCGCCGACATGAACCAGTCTGTCTGGAGTTATGCGGAGTACGGCTACAAAGAGTTCAAGAGCGCAGCCAAGCTCACCCAGGTGCTGGAGGACGAGGGTTTCCAGGTAGAACGGGGCATCGCCGGCATTGAGACTGCATTTGTAGGTACATACGGCAGCGGCAAACCGGTGATCGGTATTCTGGGCGAATACGATGCCCTTCCCAACTTAAGCCAGAAAGCCGGCGTAGCGGAGCGCTGCCCCATTGAAGGCCAGCACTACGGCCATGGATGCGGCCACAGCGCCCTGGGGGCAGGCGCCGTGGGAGCCGCTCTCATTGTAAAACAGTTTCTGGAAGAGAGCGGTCTTCCCGGAACCGTGAAAATTTTCGGCTGCCCGGCGGAGGAAACGGGATTTGGAAAATGCTTTATGGTGAAGGAGCACTGCTTTGACGATCTGGATATGTGCTTCTCCTGGCACCCCATGGACGGCAATATGTGCTTCCCCAGAAGCGTTGCCTATTATAAGGTACGTTTCGACTTTACCGGACGGACTTCCCACGCCGGCGGAGCGCCTGAGCTGGGACGAAGCGCCCTGGATGCCTGCGAGCTGATGAACGTGGGCGTCAACTATCTGAGAGAGCACATCATCTCCACTGCCAGAGTGCATTACGCCTATCTGGACTGCGGCGGAGATGCCCCCAACATTGTACAGGGACATGCCTCCCTGCTCTATTTCGTAAGAGCGCCCAGACTGGCTCTCTGCGACGAGATCTTAGGCAGAATCAAAAAAATTGCCCAGGGCGCTGCTCTGATGACAGAAACGGACGTTAAAATCACCGTGCTGGGCGGCTTAAGCGACAATATCCCCAACCCCACCGCCTCCACTCTGCTCTCCGACGCGTTCATCGCCGAGGGCGGACCGGATTTCGGCGAGGAGGAATTCGCCATCGCGAGAAAATTCCTGGCTGCCATGTCTGAGGAAGACCGGGCCAAAGCTCTGGCTGCCGGCGCGAAGATCAACGGCATCTCCGAGGAAGAATTCGCGAAACGGCCGTTGAACACTGCGGTAATTCCCTACAGTGAGAAATTCCGCGAGACGCTCTCCACCGGTTCCACCGATGTGGGAGATGTCAGCTATCTGGTTCCCACCGCCCAGTTCACAGCTGCCGTAGGTGTTCCCGGAACCGGCGCCCACACCTGGCAGTTTGCCGCTCAGGTGGGCACATCCATCGGCGACAAGGCCAGCGTAGCCATCGCAAGAGCCATCGCCTATGCGAGTGCCATGGTCTATGAAAATCCGTCTCTCACCGAGCAGGCGAAAAAAGAACTGCTGGACGAGACCCACGGCAAATATGTTTCCCCGATTCCGGACGGAGTAAAACCGGGCGAAGGGATGTAATGCAGTCCAATCTTACATAAAGGGGGATAAGAATTATGAGTTTTATGGATATTATGAACAGCCGGCTGCTGTATATCCTGGTAGGTGCCGGTATTCTCTATATTTTGATCTTCTGCGCGGTCACATTCCGCAAGGCCTACCGTCACGCTCTGGATATCGGCATGTCCAAAGAAAAGCTGCGGACCGTTATTATTTCCTCAGCCATCTACACCATCGTGCCCTCTATCTCCATCGTCATCGGCCTGTTCAGCCTTTCCATGGTCATCGGCGTGCCGTGGTCCTGGTTCCGCCTCTCTGTGGTAGGCGCTGTGACCTATGAGCTGATGGCTGCCGACATGGCAGCCACCGGCGCCGGCTACGAATCTGTAGCCGCTTTAAACGCCATCGGTGATCCTTCCGTGGCAGGCACCCTGATGTTCGTTATGAGTATCGGCATCCTGGGCGGAATGCTGGGCGTGCTGGTGTTCGGCAAGCGGATCCAGATGGGTATGCTGAAGGCGAGAAGCAAAAATGGCATGATCGGCGCCCTGCTCACCGGCGTGCTCTCTCTCGCCATCATCGAGGCTTTCCTGCCTCTTCAGCTGATCAAGGGACCGGTCTACTGCGCCGTTGCCATCACTTCCTGCGTTGTCACCGTACTGCAGACGATGCTGGTCAAAAAGCTGAAAATATACTGGTACCGCAACTTTATCATGGCTGTCACCCTGATTCTGGGCATGGCCTCCTCCCTGATCTGGGTTCAGGTGCTGGGATAATACAGAAAGGAGATCATTGATATGGATGAAAGATATGAGAAAAGCATACACCGCATCGGACGGATCGGTATTCTGATCGGACTGGCATTCATGCTGGGAATCCCGGCTGTGATCTGCGCGGCCTTCAACGTGTGGCCGGAGAGCATCGGCCACGTATTCGCAGTAGCCGCGGGCCTGCTGGCTGTGTTTATCCCCACCAACATCGCGGAGGTGTTCGGCTACACGCCCATGCTGGGTTCTTCCGCCTACATCACCTTCCTCACAGGAAACGTGACCAACTTGAAAATTCCTGTGGTGGTCAACGCCCAGACCCTGACGGAAACGGCCCAGGGCACAGATGAGGGCGACACCGTAGCCACCATCGGCGTGGCTGTGTCCTCCTTTGTGACCACCTTGATCATCATTGCCGGCGTGATCCTGCTGGTGCCCCTGCAGCCCATCCTCACCACACCCGCCATCCAGACCGCTACCACCTACATGCTTCCGGCCCTCTTCGGCGGCCTCTTCTTAAGCTATGTTAATGATGACTGCGGGGAATATGTGGCGAAAAACAAGTCTCTTACCCTGATCGTGCCCATGGCTGTGGTACTGATCGTCAACCTCTTCTATCCTCTGTCTGGAAAAGAGGGATTTGCCGTCATCGGCTGTATGGTGCTGAACGTCATCTGCGCCTACGTTCTCTACAAAACCGGCATCATCAAGATGTCCTTAAAGCCGGCGAAAAAGCAGGGCAATGTGGCTCAGAAAGCCCAGCAGACCACAGAAAAGTGACATTGAAGGAGGCACACCATGGATTTTAAAAACGGAGCAGAACTTTTGGAGCTGTGCCGGGAACACCGCTGCTCCATCTCCGAGATTATGAGGCAGCGGGAATGCGATCTGGGGGAAACCACCCCGGACACTCTTCAGACAAAAATGGAGCGTATTTTGGAGATCATGCGGGAATCGGCGTCCGCCCCCATCAAAACCCCCCGCAAGTCCATCGGCGGCCTGATCGGCGGGGAGGCCCGGCTGTTAAATGAGCACCGGACTTCCGGAAAATCTATCTGCGGAAATGTGATCTCCCGGGCCATCACCTACGCCTGCGCTGTCCTGGAGGTAAACACCTCCATGGGACTGATCGTGGCCGCCCCCACCGCCGGTTCCTCCGGTATTGTTCCCGGGGTGATCCTGGCGCTGAAAGACGAATACCGCATTTCCGATGACCGTCTCATGGACGCCCTGTTCAACGCGGGAGCCATCGGCTATCTGGCCATGCGCAACGCCACCGTGGCAGGCGCTGTGGGCGGCTGCCAGGCTGAGGTGGGCGTGGCGGCTGCCATGGCCGCCTCCGCAGCCACAGAACTCATGGGCGGGGAGCCGGAGCAGTGTCTTTCCGCTGCCTCCTCCGTCCTCATGAACATGCTGGGGCTGGTGTGTGATCCCATCGGCGGTCTGGTGGAATGCCCCTGCCAGGGGCGCAACGCCGCCGGCGCTGCCATTGCCATCGCCGCGGCGGAGATGGCTCTAAGCGGCATCCGCCAGATCATCCCCTTTGACGAGATGCTGGCCGCCATGTACTCCGTGGGAAAGAAGATGCCTTCCGAGCTGCGGGAGACGGCTCTGGGCGGCTGCGCTGCCACTCCTACCGGCTGCGCCTTTGCCTGCGGCGGCTGCGGACAGTAAGCACCCGCAGTCAGCAAAAGACTGCGGCCGGCAGCTCTCCCATCATATGCCGCGAGGGCGGTTCCGGAAATTTTCACTTTCCGAAACCGCCCTCGTTTTCTGTCCGGGGATCTCCCCGGATTTTCTCACTTCACCAGCCCGTGGGTCCAGGTGAGCACGCCGCCGAACTCTTCAATTCCCGTGTATCCCTGGGCTGCCAGCTTCTCAGAAGCTTTCTTGCTTCTCACACCGCTGCGGCAGTACACCAGAAGCTCCTGGGACCTGTCCGGCAGCTCCGGAATCTCCCGCCCATTGATGGTCTCCAGGGGAATGTTTACCGCTCCCTTAATATGGCCTTCGCCGTATTCCTCCGGCGTGCGCACATCCACGATCTGAAATCCCGTTTTGTGCTCCATAATATCCCAGGCCTCATCCTGGGTAATCTCCTTATATCCGCTCATTTGTCTCTCCTCTTTTCTGTCTGTGATTCATGCAGGTTCCGGCAGAATCTGCCGCATCTTATTTTATCACGCCGGCAGCTTCTCCGCAATTCCCAAAACCGCGCCGCAGAGGAGGCCCCATTCCCGGACATCCGTCCGGTTCTTTTGCGCCGCGCTCTCCCCCGCAAAGGAAAAGCGGACCGCTTTCCGGAATATCATTTCCGAAAACGCGGTCCGCCATACAGTCATACTGTCTGAACGGTATATTATACCTGTCCGTCCGTTACACAGGCATCCATCTTGAAGTTGTAGCCCTCTGTTCCGGCAACGGAAGTTACTTCCTTGATAGCACTGTCAGAAGCGCCCGGTACACGGAAGTCATGGTTGTCCAGTCTCACCACCGGAGTCTCCACCGGTTTCTCAACCTGCGGCACGTACTCGTAGGGATAACGGTAAGCGCGGTATACCATCTCTCTCATGTTCTTGAAGGGAGCGATGAATTCCCATACTACCTCGTTCTCCGGAGTTACCTCGAACATTCTCATGTAGCAGCCCTCGGTGATCAGAGTATTGCCGTTGGGCAGTCTCTGTGCGGAGCTGATCAGCGGGCTGTAGAACTTGGAGTTTGCCACCAGTCCCAGCATTCCTCCGAAAGCTCTTCCCTTGAACTCCCAAACCACTTCCAGAGTGGTCGGATCGAATTCCAGAATTCTGGAGTGATCTCTGATATCCGCCTTGGTTCCTTCCTTGCTGGTTCTGCTGGGCATTCCGTAGCCGGCCCATCCGCCGTTGTCGAATACCAGGATGTTGCCCTCTCCCGGAAGTCCCCTGGGGATCATATGGCAGTGGTGCTGTCCGATGATCTGGCCCATAATGCGCAGCTCTTTGGTCTTTGTGAAGTCCGGTCCGATCTGCCATACGATCTTGCCCGTCTTCTTGCTGATGATTGCAAGGATGTTGGCCTCTCTCGCATCCCAGATGATATTCTCCGGGTTGAATCTCTCGTCGCCGGCATCATACCATTTGTTCGGTCCCAGAACGCTCATGGAGTTGATGTGGAGCCAGTCGCCCTGGCCGCCGCCGTTCTCATGGTTGTTGGGGTTGCGGGCCAGCACGTTCTTGGCGATCTCATCGAAGCCCAGCTCGTTGAAATGCTTGTTGGCATGCCACTCCCACACAATATTTCCTTCCCAGTCTACCTCGATGAACACATCATCCAGCAGACGGTGCTCACTGATTCTCTTATTGTAAACGTCCTCATGGCAGAGGATCAGGGTATTTCCGCTGTCGGTCTTGCACTCCATACCGGGTACATAGTAGCCTACCGGGTTGCCCTCTCTCTGGTAGTCGTGGTGCTGTCTGGCGATCCATCTCTTGTTGCCGCCGTCGTCCACCAGCTCCTTGTGGTCAAATTTCCACACAACATTGCCGTCCCAGTCTACCTGTACCAGATCAGTCTGATCCTGATATCCGTACTTCGGATCTCTCAGTCCAAGGCTGCCCATCACGTATCCGCCGGGAAGCAGCTTATTCGGGAAGCCCTGCACGTCTTTCCAAACCTTCACCACATTTCCGTTCATATCCACCAGAACCGCTCCGATGCCCTGGCACTGCATCAGCGTGTAGCCGTTGTAGGCCTTTTCCGGATCATAGATCGTGGTTCCCATGGGAAATACATTATAAAGTCCCATTGCAAAAAACCTCCTTAAATATATTTTTCAATTGCATCTATGTAATCATCTTCCTCATGGCTGCCGGCCAGTTTCTCCACCGGTTCGCCATTGTCAAAGATTACTACCTGAGGAACACCTTTCATCATCATTTTCTCAAACAGGCCCTGCTCTTCCTCCACGTCTACCTCATAAAACGGCATCTTGCCCTTATAATCCTGTTCCAGATCATCCAGGATAGCGTGAACGGCCTGGCATACATGGCAGGTCTTTCTGGAGAAAATCACCAGACAGGTCTCCCCATCGTTCTCCACATACTCCTCAAAAGCCACCGAATTGAGTTTTTTCATCGCATGTCTCCTCCTTCTTTTTTTCGGTCTGACAATATTATAACACGCCAGAAATAGGCAGACAATAATCTATGTTATAGCATTTTGAAAAAAATGTGCTAAACTATTAAGTAGAAACATTAAAATTATCCTGACAATATGAAGGAGGAAATATTATGGATGCAATGTATGATCTGATCATTATCGGAGCCGGTCCTGCCGGTCTGGCAGCAGGCATTTACGGCGGGCGGGCCCACTTACATACTCTCATTCTGGAGAAATCCACCGTCGGCGGACGGGCTTACACCACCAGGGAAATCGTCAATTATCCTGGAATTCCCAGCACCTCCGGACCGGATCTGACAGAGAAAATGGCGGAACAGGCCAAAGGCTTCGGAGTGGAAATCAAACGGGAACCGGTGAAATCCATGGACGTGAGCGGCGATGTGAAACTGATCAACACCAGACGCCACCAGTATGGAGCAAAAGCGGTAATCATTGCCACAGGAACCTCCGCCAGAATTCTGGGCATCCCCGGCGAGCGGGAACTGACCGGCCAGGGCGTAGCCTACTGCGCCACCTGTGACGCGGAGTTCTTCCAGGATCAGCACGTAGTGGTGGTGGGCAGCGGCGACCAGGCCATTGAGGAGGGCATGTACATCACCAAATTCGCCAGCCGGGTTACCGTGATCGTGCTTCACGACGAGGGAATCTTAGACTGCAACAAGGAATCCGCCGAGAAGGCCCTTCACCATCCGAAGATGGACTTTATCTGGAACAGCGTGCTGACGGAGGTCTGCGGCGATACCCAGGTGACCGGCGTCAAGATCAAAAACATCAAGACGGAAGAGATCACCGACTATCCCTGCGACGGCGTATTCTTCTTCGTGGGCATGATCCCGGAGACCAAGTGGCTTCCGGACTGCCTGGAAAAAGATTCCAGAGGATGGCTCCACGTCAATGAACAAATGGAAACTAACGTGCCCGGCGTCTACGCCGCCGGCGATGTGAGAGATAAATATCTCCGCCAGGTTTCCACCGCCATCTCCGACGGAGCCGTAGCTGCCACTGCCGCAGAGCGCTACATTGAAGATCTGGACTATTTCAGAGAGCAGGTGCTGGAGAGTCCGGAACCGGTGATCTTAGGCTTCTGGAGCCCGGAGTTTAACGGCAGCATCGACGCCATCGGCAATATCTCCTCCCCCTACCGGGTGATGGAAGTGGACGTATCCCGCAAAAAGGCCTGGGCGGACCGCTATCACGTGGTTTTAAGCGAGGAGACCCCCGCAGTGGCCCTGCTGGTGGACAAGGGCGAGGTCAAAGAGCAGCTGAAGCTGTGATCTTTGCTGAACTTTTTCTTGACAGCCCCCGGTTCTTCTGGTATCCTACCAAGCGATAAATAAAATACTGATTATTTTGCCGCCGGGTAAACAAGCGTTGAGTTCTGTATCGATAGGCCTTTTGGAGATACAGAACATCAGCGCTTTTCTTTTTGTCTCCCGGCAGGCCGATCAGAATTCAAAGGAGGATTTTTCCATGGAAACCGCCAGACCCTTCGGGGAATTCGCCAGATACACCTTTCTGAGCGTGCTGGGCATGATCGCCCTTTCCTGCTACATTCTCGCCGATACCTTTTTCGTGTCCCGCAGTCTGGGCACCAACGGACTGGCCGCCTTAAACCTGGCCATTCCCGTCTACAATTTTATCCACGGCACAGGGCTGATGCTGGGCATGGGCGGCGCCACCCGCTTCTCCATCTTAAAGAGCCGGGGAGAATCCCATGCCGCCGATGTGGTGTATACCAATACCCTGTACTTCTCCGCCCTGTTTTCCCTGCTGTTTATGGCCGCGGGCCTCTTTCTGGCCGCGCCTCTCACAGCTCTTCTGGGAGCAGATGAAGCCACCTTTCAGATGTCCTGCACCTACCTGAACGTGCTGCTGCTCTTTTCCCCTGCGTTCATACTAAACGACGTATTTCTCTGCTTTGTGCGCAACGACGGGAATCCGCGGCTGGCCATGATCGCCACTGTGGTCAGCAGCCTGTCCAACGTGGTGCTGGATTATGTGTTCATGTTCCCCTTCGGCATGGGCATCTTCGGCGCTGTTCTGGCCACCGGCCTGTCCCCCGCCATCGGAGTGGCGATCATGGCTCCCCACTGGATGGGAACGTCCAAAGGGTTCCGCCTGACAAAAACCGGCGTCCAGGCCGATGCAGTGAAATTCACCTTCGCCCTGGGATTTCCCTCCCTCCTGGCCCAGCTCTCCTCCGGCATCGTCATGATCGCGTTCAACACCATCATTCTGAGACTGACCGGAAATACAGGGGTAGCCGCCTACGGGGTGATCGCCAACATCTCCCTGGTGGTGACCTCCATCTACACCGGCATCGCCCAGGGCGTCCAGCCCCTGATCAGCCGGGAGTACGGCAGAAATCACAGAACTCTCCAGCGGCAGTATCTGAAGTTTTCCCTGATCTCCATGGCCGCGCTCTCCGCCGCCGTCTACGCCGTGATCTTTTTCTTTGCCGATCCCATCGCCGGGATCTTCAACAGCGAGGGAAGTTTTCAGCTGCAGCAGATTGCCGTCACAGGGCTGAAATTGTATTTTACTTCTGTGGTGTTTGTGGGGTATAATACAATTATATCCACGTACTTTACCTCTGTGGAACAGGCGGTGCCTGCGCACATCGTCTCTCTGCTGAGGGGACTGATTCTTATCATTCCCATGGCGCTGATTCTGTCCTCCCTGTGGGGAATGACCGGCGTGTGGCTGGCCTTTCCGGCTACGGAGCTGGCCGTCGCCGCCATCGGACTTTTCTTTTCTGCAAAGGACAGAAAGCGTGGGTAAAAGGAGGTATGGTTTATGAAACGTATCATTACTGTCAGCCGTGAATTCGGAAGCGGAGGCAGGGAGCTGGGCCGAAGGCTCTCCGAGCTGCTCCACATCGCCTACTATGACAAGGAAATCGTCACAGAGATCGCCAAGCGGACTTCCATGTCGGAGGAGTACGTCCGGCAGATTACCGAGCAGAAACCGGTCATGTCCTTCCCCATCAGCATCGGAAGAAGCTTCTATCCCATGACCGATCCTCTTCTGGACCAGAATCAGGCCATCTTCCGGGAACAGCACCAGATCATCCGGGAAATGGCGGACAAATCCGACTGTGTGATCGTGGGACGGTGCGGGGACTATATTCTCCGGGACCTGAACCCCTTCCGCATCTTTGTCTATGCCGACATGGACGCGAAGATCGCCCGCTGCCGGGAGCGGGGAAAGGAAGACCCGCCCCTGTCCGACAAGGAGCTGAAGCAGAAGATCACCAAGATGGACAAGGGCCGTGCAAAATATTACGAGTTCTATACCGGCCAGAAGTGGGGAGACCGTCTGAACTACGACGTCTGCATCAACACTTCCGGAAGATCCATCAAAGAGCTGGCCGCCGTTCTCGTCCGGCTGGTAAACTGATTTTCACTTCTGATCAGACATCCCTATCCCTGATCTGTCAGGCGCCGTACCTACGGCGCCTTTTTTGTCTCCTTCCCCTGCCTTTCCGCCCTCAAATTCAACAAATTTCCGTCAGCCCTTGCTTTTTTCCGCTCTCCGCGCTATAATCGTTTCTTGTTAGAACTGTTATAAAAAGAACTATTAGCAAAAGGAGGTTTTCTCTCATGACATCTGCCGCTGAACTTCTGGTCAATATCCGGCGGGTGATCCGCCTCTACGAGCTCATCCTGCACCCGGTGTGCGAAGCCTACGGAATCACCATCATCGAGACAGACATCCTGGCATTTCTCCGCAACAATCCTGACAAAGACACTGCCAGAGATATTGTGGAGTACCGGATGCTGCAGAAAGGAAATGTTTCCCAGGCTGTGGAACATCTGATCCGAAAGGGCCTGCTCTCAAGAAGGCAGGATGAAAAGGACCGCCGCCTCATCCACCTCTCCTTGACGCCCACAGCCGTGGAAGTCACCGCGGCCATCCGAGCCGCCAGAAAGCAGCTTCTGGACCAGCTGTTTCAGGATTTTTCCAGCGGAGAGATCCTGCTGTACCAGGAACTGAATCAAAAGCTGTTTAAAAACGCAGCCGCCGGCATCAGCCAGAGTACTGCGGAAGAAAGGAAGTAATTCGTCATGGCTGACAATAAAACTTTTCTGGGGACTGAACCGGTGGGATCTCTTCTGGCCCGGCTGGCTCTCCCCACTGTGGCCGCCCAGATCATCAATATGCTGTACAACATTGTGGATCGTATTTACATCGGACACATTCCGGGAGAAGGGGCCCTGGCCCTGACCGGCGTGGGCGTCTGCATGCCTCTGATCATGATCGTATCCGCATTCGCCTCCCTGGTGGGCTACGGAGGCTCTCCCAGAGCTTCCATTTTTATGGGAAAAAATGATTTTCCCACAGCAGAAAAAATTCTGGGCAACTGTCTGACTCTGCTGGTCATTCTCTCCGCCGGCCTGACAGCCCTGCTCCTGATCTGGAACCGGCCGCTGCTTCTGGCTTTCGGCGCCAGTGAGAACACCATTGATTATGCCGTGAGCTACATGAATATTTACGCCTGCGGCACCATCTTTGTCCAGATCACCCTGGGAATGAACGCCTTTATCACCGCCCAGGGATTCGCAAAAACCGGTATGCTTTCCGTGCTCATCGGAGCCGTCTGCAATATTATTCTGGATCCCGTCTTCATCTTCGGGTTCGGCATGGGCGTTCCGGGAGCCGCATGGGCCACTATTCTCTCTCAGGCCATCTCCTGCGTATGGGTTCTGGCTTTTCTCTTCGGGAAAAGGACATTTTTGAAAATCCGCAGAAAAGCTCTCCGTCTGGAACCTGCCGTCATTCTTCCCTGCGTCGCCCTGGGACTTGCCACATTTATCATGCAGGCCAGCGAAAGCATCCTCTCTGTATGCTTTAACTCCTCTCTGCTGAAATACGGCGGAGACATCGCCGTGGGAGCCATGACCATCTTAACCAGCGTCATGCAGTTTGCCATGCTTCCCCTCCAGGGCCTGGGACAGGGAGCCCAGCCCATCACCAGTTACAATTACGGGGCGGGCAATGTAAAACGGGTAAAGGAGACCTTTTTCCTGCTGCTCAAATGCAGCCTGGTTTACTCCGTGACTCTGTGGCTTCTCGTGGAGCTGGCCCCTGGCCTGTTCGCCGGCATTTTCACCTCCGATCCCGCCCTGGTGGAATTTTCCCGCACCGCTCTGAGAATCTATATGGCCGGCCTGTTCCTCTTCGGAATCCAGATGGCCTGCCAGATGACCTTCAACTCCCTGGGCAACGCCAAAGCCGCCATCACTGTGGCTGTGGTCCGCAAATTCGTGCTGCTGATTCCCCTGATCTATCTTATGCCTCTGATCGTTTCCTCCAGCCCGGAAGCCCAGACCCGCGCCATCTATATGGCGGAACCCATCGCCGACTTTATCGCTGTCTCTTTCACTTCCATCCTCTTTTACTTTCAGTTTAAAAAAGCTCTGGCAGAGATGAAAAAAGGGGAGGTGCGGCCCCGTTAAGGGCCTGCGCCTCCGCCATTCTCCCGTACTCACACAGTTTTAAACTCCACAATAAACCGGTTCTCCCCCTCAGACGCCTCCGCCCGGATCGTGCCCTGGTGGCGTTCCACCACACTCCTGGCGATGGCCAGCCCCAGTCCGTACCCTTTCTGATCACTTCTGGAGCTGTCCGACCGGTAAAACCGTTCAAAGATCTCTTCCAGCTTCTCCTTTGGAATCTCCGCCCCCGTATTGGCCACGGTCAGCCGGACTTTCCTGCCGGGAATCTGCCTGAGACAGACCCTGGCCCGTCCCCCTTCCGGAGAATACTTGTCCGCATTGTCCAGCAGGATTCCCAGAAGCCGCCGCAGTTCTTTCTCATCTCCCCGGATGCGGATTCCCTCCTCCACGTCGCTGATCAGTTCCCGGTTTCCCTGATAAAAAACGGCCTCGAAAGACAGCACGCTCTCGATCACCACATCGCTGAAGCTGCATTTTTCCCGGATCTGCTTTCCGATGTCCGCCTCGCTGCGGGCCAGGGCCAACATCTCCTCCACCAGTTTTTTCATCTCCTCCGCTTCCTGGACAATGTTTTTCAGCCACCTGGCCCCGTCCCGGTCCGCCGGCGGCTCCTGCTCCGTCAGAAGCTGGGCGTTGGCCATAATCACCGTCAGGGGCGTCTTCAGCTCATGGGATGCGTCCGCCACAAACTGTTTCTCCCGGCGCATGGACTGTCCCACCGGGTACACCGCCCATTTGGACAGCACGCAGCTGATTCCGAACAGCACAAGCCACACGGCCACCCCGGTGATCCCCAGGTTCCGCCACATGCCCTGAGCGAAAGAATCCCCTAGACTGGTGTCCATGTAAGCGATCCGGTATCCGCTCTCCAGAGGTCTGCGCAGATACCGGAGCTGATACATTTCCAGAACTCCCCCATCCTCCGCGGAGGACAGGCTCTGAGCCGCCAGCCGCTGCAGCATCTCACTGTCCTGGCCGGGACTGTACCGGCCTTCCACCCGGATGATCTGGTCGTCTCCGTCCGTCACCAGTATGAAATAGGGCACGCGCACATAATCTTCTTCCGCAAACGGAGCCGGGGGCTGTTCCGCCGCGGCCGCCTCCCACAGCATCCGCTCATTGTCCGCGTTGATCCTGTACTGGGTGAAATATCCCACCGCCAGAAACGCCAGCCCGATTACCAGGGTCACCATCACCATGTTGGACGCCACAAATTTGATCCGCAGCCGTTTTAATTCCTTCATGACCGTCCTCCTTCCGTCAGATAGTATCCCAGATGCCTGGCCGTGGCGATGCCCGTCTCCGCCTTCAGAAAATTCAGCTTTTTCCGGAGAAAGGACACGTAGATCTCCACATTGTTGTCCACCGCATCTCCGTCATCTCCCCAGATCTTTAAAATCATCGTCTCCTTGGACACCACCGCTCCCCTGGCGCAGGTCAGGATCCGCATGACCTCATACTCCCGCTTTCCCAGGCGGATGCTCTTCTCTCCCCGCTCCAGGCTGTAGGAGGACTGATTGAGGCGGATATCGCCGAATTCCAGCACATCCGGAACCATTTCCCCGCTGCGTCTCAGCACAGCCTTCAGAGCCGCCGTCAGCTCATCCTTGTCAAAGGGCTTGGTCAGATAGTAATCCGCCCCGCTCTCCAGTCCCCGCACCTTATCTTCCGTCTCGCTTCTGGCTGTCAGCATCACCACCGGAACGGTGCATCCCCTGGCTCTGGCCTCCCGCAGCAGGGAAATTCCGTCCATCCCCGGAAGCATCACGTCCAGAATCACTCCGTCGTACCGGCCGCTCATCACCTGCTGGTATCCTTCCGCTCCGTCCAGGCTCACATCCGCCTCATACCCCTGTCTCCTCAGAATATCCTGGAGAGACTCCGCCAGCCGTCTGTTGTCCTCCACGATCAGAATTCTCATGTTCTCCTCCTCCGGTCCTCACCAATTCACGATTTCCTCCAGCATAAGAAAAAACATTTCAAAAGTCAATGCGGCTTTCGAAATGTTTTTCAGGGGCCGGCAGGCCGCCCCGTCAGTTGGAACGGATTTCCTGCCGCATAAATTTCAGATAAGAAAGGGCAAACGCTGCCAGGGTCATGGCGCACATAGCCGTCAGGTGGGGCCACACAAGCAGCAGGCTCTGTCCAAAAGGCAGATAGCCGGCAATGGCTCCTTCCAGCTGGGCGTTGGTCACCACCCCTATGCTCCGCACGCCCGGATTCAGTATGGTGGTCACCGCCTCCGCGTACAGATAATAGGGGGACAGGCGGTTGATATACAGCTCACATCTGTAATTGTCCATCACGTTGAACAGTCCCTGAATTCCGTCCAGAGGAAACAGGGCTGCGGCGATGATCCCCGCCAGCAGGCTGAGAAAAATGGTGAAAAACAGCCAGCAGGCGATCACTGCCAGCGCGCTGGTGGCCGCGTGCCTGCAGAGCACGGAAAACAAGATGGACAGTCCCAGCCAGAAACAGATGTAAACTCCCGTAAACAGCAGAAACACAAGAATCCTGCCCACTTCCTCCAGGCTGGGGGGAATTCCGATGGCGATCAGCCCCACCGCCGCCGTCAGTCCTCCCATGGCAAATACCATGATAAAAATCACCGCCGCACCCGCCATAAATTTTCCGTTGATCACGCTGTCCCGGTAGATGGGCTGGGACAGGAGGCGGTTTAACGTACCGCTGTTTCTCTCGCTGTTGACCGCGTCAAATCCCAGCGCCAGACCCACAAAGGGGCCCAGCATGGCGATAAATGACACGAAAGACGGAATAGAGCTGCCGCTGGTGATAAACAGCTTTAAAAATACAAAATCACCGTCGGAGGACGTCCCGGAAATCCCGGTCAGCGCCCCGTACAGGCTGGCAAAACAGGCCACCGCCACCAGTCCCAGAAGCAGCTGAAGCCTGCGGCTGCGGATATGATCTCCCATTTCCTTGTGAAACAGGGCCCACAGACCGATATTCTTCTCCCTTTTTTCCCCTTTTTCAGCGGTTTCTGGAAATAAACCTTTTAACTTTTCCAATGCTGTTACCATCTTCATGACCTGCCTTTTCAAAATATCTTCGATAAATCTCATCCAGACTGTTGCCGCAGGGGCGCAGGCTCACCAGAGAATAGCCGTTATCCAACACCAGCGCCGCCAGCTCATTGGAGATATCCCGATCGGACCCCACCATGTAACGGCTGCCCTCACAGCCGACGCTGTACACTCCATCCAGAGTTTTGATGAGCTCTGTCAGGCGCTCATCCGCCGTTTTTACGGAGAGCTCCGTTAAAAACCTGCTGTCCTCCCTTGTCTGCTCCGCCAGCTCCTCCACAGTCCCGCAGGCCACCAGGCTTCCCGCCACAAACAGGCCCACCCGGTCGCAGATTTGCTGAATCTGATACAGCTGATGGGATGAGATCAGAATCGTCCGGTTCTCCTTTTTCGCCAAATCCCGGATCAGGATCAGCAGTTCTCTCATTCCTTCCGGGTCAATTCCCAGAGTCGGCTCATCCATGATGATGACCTGGGGATCCTTCATCAGCACATCCGCCACTCCCAGCCGCTGGCGCATACCTCTGGAATAGGTGCCCACCCGCTGGTCCCCGGCCTCCGCCAGACCAGTTCGAAAGAGAAGATCCTCGATCCGTTCCTCCGCCGTCTTTCTCTCCAGGCCGTTCAGCGCCGCTGTAAACCTTAAGTTCTCCCGCCCGGTCATATCGCCGTAAAATCCCACGTTGTCCGGCATATAACCCACAGTCTTCTTCACCTTCATGGTATCCCGCACACAGTCCAGGCCGCCGATGAGCGCCGTTCCCTCCGTCGGCTCCGTAAGGCCTGTCAGCATCAGAGTGGTCGTGGTCTTTCCCGCTCCATTTGGCCCAAGCAGGCCGAAAATCTCTCCCCGGAACACCCGCAGGTTCAGATGGTCCACCGCAGTCTTTTCTTCGTACCGTTTTGTCAGTCCATTGATTTCAATCGCAACTTCCATTGTCATCGCCATCCTCTCCCGTCCGCTCTGCTTTCCGGTCTTCTCATCTTCTTCCGTATTTGCGGAACACATAGCCGATTCCCGCCAGCAGGGCAGCGATCACCGCAACCGCCACAACTCCCCAGAGCATGCTGGTCTCCACCGTCACGCGGAAGTCCGCGCTGTCAGAAACGGCACTGCAGCCGGCATTCATGGTCACCACGTAATCCCCGGTGAGAGCCTGGTCCGAGGGAGTCACATGGGCCGTCACCTCCACCGTCGCTCCCGCCTCGATCACATCGATGGTGGGAGTGTCAAAGCTGACATTCCAGTCTGAGGGCGCCGAAGCTGTCAGATTTACATTTTCCACAGCCACATTGCTGTTGTTGGTGATGCTCAGCGTCACATCGGATTCTTCATTGGCATGAGTGTCGAAACTCAGTCTTCCGTCCGGCGTACTCAAACTCAAGTCATATTTTTCCGTCACCTTCACCGTCAGATCCATGCCCAGAGTCTCGCTGCCGGAGATGGCGCTGCAGTGGATCGTATACTCTCCCGCCGCCACATTGTCCGGAGGAACCACCTTCACCGTCAGACCCTGACTGGCCGCCGGATCCAGCTGGATGCTGGCAACCTGTGAGGATTCCCCGCTGGGCGTGAAGGATACCTGCCACCCGTCCGGGGATTCCGCAGAAAGGCTGTAGGACTGGGTGGCCGCGCTGTTGTTGATGAGAGTAGCGTTAAAACTGAAGGAAGTTCCCGCCGTTCCCTCCTGTTCCGGGTATTCTGAGGAGAAATCTCCCTGGCTCACTTCCAGCTCATTCACATCCAGGTTGAGGGTCAGGGTATCATAGACCTCGCCGCCGGCCCTCGCCTCCAGCACTACCTGATAGCTGCCGTCCGCCGTATCCGCCGGAATTTCCAGCTGAAAGACAGCGCTGGCCGTGTCCGTGCCTGTGGGCACATGAATCTGACTGATCCGGCTGCTTCCCCCGGATATATATCCGCTCCAGCCTTCCGGCATGGACTGAACAGACAGAGAGGCGTCACAGCCTGCCCCGGAATTGCTGAAATCCAGATTAAAGGTCAGATCGTCCCCTGCTTTCGCCGTCATCCCGGGATACTCTGTATACATATCCAGACCGCCGGCCGCTCCGGCAGTCATCGCTCCGCCAGCCAGAAAAGCCGCCATGACTCCGCCGGCTGCCATAATTCTCAGAGACTTCCATTTCCATCGTTTCAGGCCGTTTTCCTTCATAATCTTGATCTCTCTCCTTTTTCCATTTTTAAAGACAGAGACATTATAACGCCTGAACCTTTAGTTAGTCTGAAATCGAAGTATGCACCACAAAAAAAAGACCTTTGAAACATCAAAGGTCTTTCATGATCAGTGCCGGCGACCGGAATCGAACCGGTACGGGAGGTAAGTCCCGCAGGATTTTAAGTCCTGTGCGTCTGCCAGTTCCGCCACGCCGGCAAAATATGAAATTATAAATAAATGGGGCCTACAGGGCTCGAACCTGTGGCCCTCTGCTTGTAAGGCAGATGCTCTCCCAGCTGAGCTAAGACCCCAAAAATGGCAATAAAAAACGACCCGGATGGGACTCGAACCCACGACCTCCGCCGTGACAGGGCGGCGCTCTAACCAACTGAGCCA
>DXFM01000041.1 GCA_019114465.1 Candidatus Lachnoclostridium avicola | reverse complement strand
ATTTTCAACCATATCCATTTACTTGGTTTCGTTCTGAATTCTTCTCGAACTCAAGGTCCAAACCAGACCTTCTTGTTCTTAGAATTTTCAGGGTTTTACATACTGTTTAATCTTCAATTTTCAAGGTTCTTTTCCTTTGTTGTTGCTCTTCAGCGGCAACTCATTTATCTTATCACAAGTCGTTCGCTTTGTCAACAACTTTTTTTATTTTTTTCAGCGATCTTTTTCGCTGATCACGTGTCCCTCACGTGTGAACATACTATACCACTTTATGGAGGATTTTGTCAAGGGAATTTGTAGCTTTTTTTAAAACAATTTTTTGATGGATGTGTCAAACACTAGATATGCTAATTTTTCTAGATTTTATCTACATTTTGTGGCGTGATCAAAAAAACAGGGCAGACGGAAAATAATTCGTCTGCCCTGTTTTTTCTGTAAATTGTTTCTAATTTTTACACAATTCATTTATAATCTGTACAAAATACTGATAGCAAGTCTCGCTAATATATTGTTATTGTAGAGGAAGGTGAGAAGAGGACTGATCGCGATCTGATCAAAAACAGCCTGGGCCCACGAAGTCGTGGAAAAAATCGTCAGCACCACTCCGGCAATCCAGATCAGCAGAAGGGCCTGCGCAAGGCCCAGCACTGCTCCGGCAATCTGATTGATGCCGGATATCACCGGAAGGCGGGCCACCAGATCCAGCCATCCCATAAATATGTGAAGCAGAACGTAGACGATCAGAAACACCAGGATGTAGCTGACCGCACTGACGATCATTTCCATAATATAGGAAGACAGATAGTCTGCAAACCGGTCCACTCCCAGCAGACTGTATACCTCACTGTTGTTATTTTCAATCAGAAGGTCTTTGATCTGATCCGGCAGAGGCAGTTCCTCAATATAGGCTCTCTGAACCGCAGGCTGGCGCTCCTCCTCCGGATCCAGCGCGAAACCATCTTCTCCCGCCAGAGCGGAGGTTATGCCGTCCTTTACCATGGTCTGGATTCCCTCATTTTCCAGCAGAAATGTCTTCACATAGGGGGACGCCAGATTTACAATGACAATCGACGCCACCAGGGCCACCACCGACACCGCCTGCCGGATAAAACCCCGGTAATGGCCGTACAGCACCATTCCCACCAGATAGACTGCTACCACTATGGTCAGCCAGTATTGTGTCACAAAATCTTTCATGTCTCACTTCCCAGTACAAAACGGTTGATGGCATACGCCACCCCGCTCTCCTCGTTGCTCAATGTCACATAATCTGCCTTTTCTTTCAGAAAGTCTCCCGCATTTCCCATGGCTACGCCCATTCCGGCCTTCTCAATCATGGAAATGTCGTTTTCTCCGTCCCCGAAAGCCATAGTCTCCTCTCCCGGAATACCCAGGATGGACGCCAGGCGGAGGATTCCCTCCCCCTTTGTGGCTCCCTGAACATTTACTTCCAGATTATTGTACATGGATGAGCTGACTATGGTAAATCCCAGAGCCATCACCCGCTCCCGGACCTCCTCCCGGCAGGAAAGATCCTTGAAAAAGATATTCAGCTTTTCCACCTGTTCCCCAGACTCCGCCACATGGTTGCGAATGCTGGGATAGGCGTCACGAATCGACCGGATAAATGCTTTCCCCGCTCCCACAATGCCATATTCTTCCAGATGGTCCAGGAACCGTTTCTCACATACACCGCGGCCGTTAATATAGGCGTCGTACATAACCGGGTATTCTCTCACAATGTCAATCACCTGCAGAGCCTGCTCTGGTGTCAGAAGGCGGCTGTCAATGGCGCGGTTTTCCTCCTGGTCCATAATCCGCCCTCCATTGACCGTGATGGCGTAGCGGACTCCCGGAATGTTTTTTACTTCTCCGGGAATCCCCTCCAGCGTCCGTCCTGTGGTGGGCACGATGTAAACGCCCCGCGCAATACACTCCTCCAAGGCTTTCCGATTGGCCTCCGTCAGATGTTTTTCTTCATTTAATAATGTGCCGTCCAGGTCCAATGCAATTAATCTAATATTTTTCCTATTCAATGAAGTGTTCTTCCTTTAAAATTAATAAGCCGTTTTTGTCATATTTGGAGGAGAACAGATTGGTGATCCGCTTGCCCAGGGATGGCTTTTCCGCTTTGTCAGCCGCTTCCTCAATCAGATCCTCCGCATGGCGCTTCGTCAGAGGGATTCCCTCTTCCTCCATGATCTCAATTCTTTCGTAGAGGGCCAGCATGCTCTTTCCCGTAATGCTGCAGTCAATGTCGCTGGCATATTTGCAGGCATACTGGGCAAATTCATCGATGTCCATCTCTTCCTCATCGTCCTCGTCGCTCTCCACCACCTCTTCTTCCGGCTCTTCATAATCGCCGTCGTCTTCATAGTAGTCCTGCTCCGGCATTTCCTCAGCTTCCTGGTCATCTCCATTCCAGTCTGTCTGCGTATACTCCTCAATATCTCCCTGAGAGGCTGCCGTCTGTGCGATGGTCTCCAGCGCCGCACGGCGCACTTCGTCCCTGTGGGCTTTTTCTTCCGCTTCCCGGCGGGCGGCCTCTTCCGCTTCTTTTCTGGCTTTCTCTTCTGCCTCCTGACGGGCGGCCTCTTCTCTTCTGGCTTTCTCCTCCGCTTCCCGGCGGGCGGCCTCCTCCGCCTCTTTCCTGGCAATGGCTGCCTCCCGGTCCGCCTGTTTCTGGATCGCGGCCTCCACATCGCTCATATCCGGCTCCGCTCCGATTCCAATACATTCAAACCGGCCTGCCAGTTCCGGATTCTGCCGATGGAGCTTCTCAATCTTTTCCGGTGTGTCAATCAGGACAACGATCGTCTTTCCCTGATCCTGAGCCATAAAATCATTCAGCTCATCCAGCACAGGCTGAACAATATCTCCGGCTCCCTCCACCACAAAATCTCTTCCGGTCAGCTTAGCCGCCACGGACATGAGACCTTTTTCACTCAGTTTCTTTCCGCTGATTTTGGCCACAGGGCGTTTGATTCCCAGCTCCCTGTGGATCTGTTTCAGGGTGGACAGCGCCAGCTCCAGTCCTTTTTCCGGGACTGCCGCCTCTATCATCAGATGATTCTGCTCCGGCTCCTCTGCGCTGCGTTCTTCCTGCTGAACAGGAACAGGTTCTTCTGCCGCCGGGGCAGGGATCTCCCGCTCCCGCACCTCTGTCTGAGGCGCAGGTTCCGGCTCCTGAACCGGTTCTTCCGGCTCGCGAACCTGCTCTTCCGGCTCACAAACCGGCTCCGGCTGAGCAGACTCCCCAGTTTCCTCCTTCGGTTCCTCTGCCGCAGGAACAATCTTCTGGATCACCGGGGCACGGTCCTGACCGTCCTCCTCCGGCGTTTTTGTCACACCGCCGCTGTTGGGCAGAACGTCCCTGATATTTTTCAGCACTTTCGTCTTGGCCAGGCGGTCATCGGTCTCCGATTCCTCTTCCGGAGCCAGGCGGGCCATTTCTCTGGCCAGATTTTCCTGTTCCTGCGCTTCGCGCATCTTAGCTTCCAGCACCTGGTCGATGGACGGAGCGGGAGTATCATTTTCTCTGCCTCCGGCTGCCGGCTGAGAATTGTTTTCTTCTTCCCGGCTCAAATGGCCGTCATACATACGGGGAGCTTCCTCATAAATCCCCCTGGGATCTGCCTGGTAAGCCTCCTTGGCCGCCTCGTACTCTGCCTCTGCGGCAGCCGCCTGACTGGCCGCCTGCTCTCTTCCGTTCTGGTATACCCGGTCTTCCTCCGGCTCATACTCTCCCGGAGCTTCCTCCTCAATCACCGGGCCTGCGTGCAGAGAACCCGTCTCCGGTCCCTGCTGATAGGAACTCTCCCCACTGCCGGCGTAGGGATCAGCGCTGTACTGGCCGTAGGAATCTCCGGCATACTGACCACTGGCGTAAGCTCCGGCGTACTGGTCTTCCCCATACTGATTCCCGTTGTAGGAATCCGCAGCATACTGACCGTCCCCATAGGTTTCGCCGTACTGTCCGGCACCGTCATAGCCTCCATTGTACTGGGGATCTGAAGCCGGCTGCCGGTCCTGGGCAAAGCCGCCCCCGTATTCTTCCTCCACAGCCCGCAGCTTCGCCTCATATTTGTCCCGGTGGTCCACCAAATCCTGCTGATAGGAGGTGAGGGGAGCATACTGAAGCTTCAGCTCCATGGCCTTGTCCACATATTTTCCGATTCCGAACATGAGCATGATCCGGTCGCACAGGCGGACACAGTCACTGCCCCGGCCGGTCTGATGATAGAGCAGAGCCAGCTCGTACATCCATTTTTCATCCAGTTCTTCCGCTGTATACTGCTCCAGGGAGTGGATGAGCTGCTCCGCCGGCGCGCCTTTTGCCCGCAGGATCATATACCGCAGAAGATGCTGTCTGGTGTCTTCCGGCGCCAGATCGCAGAACTCCCGGTAATAATCCTCCGCTTCATCAATGTTGTTTTCTTTCAGGGCCAGATCTGTGAGCTTGTAAAGCAGCCGCTTTCCAATGGGAGCTCTCTCAAAGGCCAGAAGCAGAATATTCTTGGCCTCCCCGTACTCCCCGTTTTTCTCATAGATCTGGGCCACCATGGACAACAGGTTGGTATTGCGAACCCGTCTCCAGTCGATGGCATCTGCAATTTTCATTGCAGTCTCGTAGTCTCCTTCGTTGACCCGCTTTTTAATCTGTTCAACTTTTATGTTAAACTCACGTTTATCCATCTTTGCTTCTCCTAACACTTATCTGCCCGGGGCTACAGCTCTGTCCTGCCTTCCAGGGCCCGCAGAAGGGTAACCTCGTCTATGTATTCCAAATCACCGCCCACCGGCACTCCGCTGGCGATTCTGGTGACTTTGATTCCCGTGGGCTTGATCAGCTTGCTGATATACATGGCTGTCGTCTCCCCCTCCAGGCTGGAATTGGTGGCAATAATCACCTCTTCCACATCGCCCTGGAGCCGCTGCATCAGTTCCTTCAGTTTGATATCACCTGGGCCAATTCCCAGCATGGGGGAAATAGCGCCGTGAAGAACGTGGTAAACGCCCTCATATTTTCCCGTCTTTTCGTAAGCAGCAAGATCTCTGGTGTTTTCCACCACCATGATCACCTTGTGGTTTCGCTTGTCGCTGCTGCAGATGGGGCACAGATCACTGTCTGTAAGAGTAAAACACTCTTTGCAGTATTTCACTCCGTTTCTGGCTTTCACCATAGCATCCGCCAGGCCCTGCACCTGCTCCGGCGGCATGTTGATAATATGAAATGCCAGCCGCTGGGCAGATTTGGCGCCCACACCCGGAAGCTTGGAAAGCTCCTCAATTAATTTTGTAACCTGACTGCCGTAGTAATCCATATCAGAAGGGGAGGCCTCCGCCCAGATTGCCCAGACCGCCGGTCAGCTTCGACATAGCCGCTCCGGACGCCTCGTCCACCTGCCGCAGGGCCTCGTTGGTAGCCGCCACGATCAGATCCTCCAGCATCTCAATATCCTCCGGATCCACAACCTCCTCGGTCAGCTTCACAGCGACCACTTCCTTCTTGCCGGAAACGGTGACGGAAACAGCTCCGCCGCCTGCCTGAGCGGTGTACTCCTTAGCTTCCAGCTCCTTGGTTGCCTCCTCCATCTGGCGCTGCATTCTCTGCGCCTGCTTCATCAGATTTGTCATATTTCCGGGCATTCCTCCCGGAAAACCGCCACGTTTTGCCATGGTGTTTACCTCCTAAAAATCTTCTTCCTGAATATCCATATGAATTTTTTCTTCCAGCTCCTGACGGCTCACGTAAATCGTGTCCAGCCGTTCTCCGGTGCCGGCCAGTCTCGCCTTAAAATAAATAGCCTTCCCGAAAGCTGCTTCCACATGGCGTTCGATCTCTCCCAGCGCCGTGGGCCTGTTGCCGATGGCATAGGCCTCCGGAGAGGTAAAGACCACGCACAGGCAGCTTTCACCTGCCGGTTCCACCACCGTATTGCGGAAGCTGGAGCGGATGGAACCGCCGATCTCCCGGATGATTTTCCCCCATTCGTTGCGGACCATGTTTAAGTCCTCCAGCTGTCCCGGGGGCAGTTCCACCTGCTGGGGAGCCTGGGGGATCTGAGCCGGCGAAATGCCTCCCGGAGAAGATCCAGTGCCCAGAGTCTGACCCCCAGGCGTCCCGGAAGCCCCTGCCCCCAGGGAGGAACCTGCCGGAGCTGCTCCCTCCCCCTGGTTTCCGGTCTGGCCGCCGTATCCGGCAGCATATCCTCCGGCCGGCGCCCCGTAAAGGGCCGGTCCGCCGCCGGCCATAAAGCTTCCATCCTCCAGCCTGTCCTCTATGTCCTGAATACGCTGCAGGATAGAATCATAATTGTGTTCCATAGCCGGTTTCGTCAGCTTGATAAACGCCAGCTCCACCAGAACCCGCTTCTGGGAACTGTAGCGGATCTGGTTGGAAAGCTCGGAAAACACCCGGATATAGCGCATCAGCGTCTCCGGTTCTTCCAGGGCCGCCTCCTCCTTCATCATCCGGATATTGTCCTCGGACATTTCCAGAAGCTGTTCCGCGTCGTCCGCCGTGGCCAGCAGCAGGAGGTTCCGCAGATACCAGATAAAGTCGTTTACAAACTGTCCCAGCTCCCGGCCCTGCATCACCAGCTCCTCCAGCTGGTAGATACAGGCTTTCGTGTCCTTTTCCGTCACCGCCCGGAACAGACTGCCAAACACCGTGGTGTCCACCGCTCCCAGGACCTCCAGCACATTGTCGTAGGTCAGAAGCTTCCCGTAATGGAAGGCCACACACTGATCCAGAAGGCTTAAAGCGTCTCTCATGGATCCATCCGCCGCCTTTGCAATGTAGGCCAAAGCCCTGTCCTCCACCGGAATCTGCTCCGCCTCCGTCAGCTCCTTTAACCGGTCCACCAGAGTGGGAATGGAAATCCGCTTGAAATCATACCTCTGGCACCGGGAAAGCACCGTGATGGGGATCCGGTTCACCTCTGTAGTGGCCAGAATAAAGATCACGTAGGACGGCGGCTCCTCCAGAGTCTTCAGCAGAGCGTTGAAAGCTCCTGTGGAGAGCATGTGAACCTCGTCGATGATGTAAACCCGGTATTTTCCCTCTGTAGGCGGGTACTGGACCTGTTCCCTGATCTCCCGGATATTTTCCACGCCGTTGTTGGAAGCGGCGTCGATCTCCACCACGTTCAGGGAAGCGCCTTCCAGAATCGCCCGGCAGGCCGGACACTCATTGCACGGACTCCCGTTCTGTGGATGTTCACAGTTGACAGCCCGTGCAAAGATTTTCGCGATACTGGTCTTACCTGTTCCGCGGGTGCCGCAGAACAGGTAAGCATGTCCGATTCGCTGGGATATTATTTGATTTTGCAGTGTCTGTACAATATGGTCCTGGCCTTTTACGCCGTCAAAGGTGACCGGCCGCCATTTCCGGTACAGTGCCATATATGACATAGAATAATCCCTTCTGTCTTATTTGTCTCCGAAGCAGATGCCGATGGCCTTCGCCTCCGCGATCATCGGGCACTTCGGATCCACAGTCTTTAATTTGCCGGCCACTTCCTCCAGCGGAACCTTTGCCAGGTCGTTGTTCTTTACCGCCACCATGTAGCCGTATTCTTCCTTCGCAATCAGCTTGGAGGCATAAGCTCCCAGCCTGGTCGCCAGCGCCCGGTCATAGGGGCAGGGCTCTCCGCCTCTCTGCATGTGACCCGGAACGGTGACGCGCACTTCCTGTCCCGTTCTCTCTGTGATCTGAGCGCCGATCTCATAAGCCACAGAAGGATAAACCATGCCGGCTTTTTTCTTCTCCTTCAGCTCCTTCTTGCTGAGCTTTGCGTCCTCCTTGGAAATGGCGCCCTCAGCCACAGCGATGATGGAGAAGCGTTTTCCCTTCTTCTGTCTCTGTTTCAGCGCATTAACCACCACATCTATATCATAGGGAATCTCCGGAAGAAGGATGATGTCCGCTCCGCCGGCCACGCCTGCGTAAAGCGTCAGCCAGCCCACCTTGTGGCCCATGATCTCCACGATGAACACCCGGCCGTGGCTGGCAGCCGTGGTATGGATGCAGTCAATGGCATTGGTTGCCACATTTACCGCGCTCTGGAAGCCGAAAGTCATATCCGTGCCCCACAGGTCGTTGTCAATGGTCTTGGGGAGAGAGACAATGTTTAAGCCCTCTTCTCTCAGCAGATTGGCCGTCTTCTGGCTTCCGTTGCCGCCCAGAACCACCAGGCAGTCCAGCTTCAGCTTCCGGTACGTCTGCTTCATGGCCTCCACCTTGTCCAGCCCGTTCTCATCCGGCACCCGCATCAGCTTAAACGGCTGTCTGGATGTTCCCAGAATGGTGCCTCCTCTTGTGAGTATGCCGGAGAAATCTCTGGGCTTCATCTGGCGGTAGTCGCCGTAGATCAGCCCCCGGTATCCGTCCTCAAAGCCAATAATCTCCACTTCGTCAGGAAACGCCCGGTAAAGTCCCTTTGCCACTCCTCTCATGGTGGCGTTAAGCGCCTGGCAGTCTCCGCCGCTGGTAAGCATTCCAACCCTCTTCATCTCTACACTCCCTTCTTTTCCGCCTTGGCGAAAATAGTTATAATATACCCATTTTGTAATTATAATACAAAGGGAAAAGAGGGGCAAGGGAAAAATTTCTTACAGAATCCTGAGAAAAACAGCGGGCTGCCGCTCTGACCGGGATGCGCTTCCTGTTGAAAACACTCATCCCGGCCAGAGCGGCAGCCCTGGCTGTACACGATATTTCGGATTTATTTTACCGGTCTTCCTTCATAATAAAGAATGCCGTTTTTCACATCCTTTGTGAATTTGGCAAAGAACTGGGTCCAGGCCATCTCGCACTCCGACGGCAGCACCGCGTGGGTCTTGGTTTCTGTCTCCACGCAGCGGAGCATGGGAACTCCGTCCGCGGTGCGGAACACATAGTTGTTGAACTTTCCATCCTTAAAGGTGGCCGTCCGGCCGTCCCTGCCAAACTGGAAATCGGACCAGTCATGATCCAGACGGTACCGGCGGCTCCAGTATTCCACCAGCTTTCTGGCGCTGTCTGTGGAAAATCCTCCCTCAAATATCTTGTCTGCCAGTCCCATGTTGGCCATGACGGCAATGGGGCTTCCCTCCACAGGAGGTACCATTTCCTTCGCCATAATATCCGGCGTGGTGGCGGAGAAGGGAGCTGCCGCAGCAAAATAATCCGGACGGTAGCAGGCGCAGGCCCATGCCATCATTCCTCCTGAGGACTGTCCGCTGGCGTACACTCTGGTCTCGTCCACAGGATAGTGATCCAGCACCCAGCGGTAGAGCCAGTCCATAAACTCCAGCTCGCCGGGAACACTCTCTGTGGGCCCGCCGGAATTCCAGCGGGTGCGGTGGATATTGGACAAAGTCATATGCCCCGCCTTCCGCACCTTATTGTCGTGGGAAGCACAGGGGCAGATCAGGATAAACCCGTGCTTTTCCGCCACTCTGGCCCAGCCGGAACGGTCCCCGATCTCTATTCCGAAGCCGCCGGCGCCGTGGAACATAAATACTGCCGGCACCTTTTTCCCCGGTTCCACAGTGTCAGGCACGTACACCCACCACTGTCTCTCATAGAGATCCGTCTGATCCTCCCGGAAGCCTCCGGGAACCATTTCCGAGAAGAAACGGAACCCTCTCTCCTCCATATCTCCGTCATGGCGCAGGGCACCGTTGGCATTGCCCGTATAGCGTCCTGTTCCCTTAAACAGATGGCGGTACAATGTCTCGCTGAATTCCTCTGAAACGCAGTCCTTCCAGTTTCCCACAGAAAAGATCACATCCGCGCACCAGTCTTCGTCCAGGCTTCCGCTTCCCGCTGGATCCGGGCGGTATATCTGGTCCGCCCACGCGGTCTTCTCCGCCTTTTCCTGGCTGTGGTCCGCTTTTCTGTAATACTCCAGCATCCGGCTGACCGCGGCGGTCTCCTCTGCTGCCACCGCCCATACCGGCATCTGGATCTGGGACAGGCGGACGCCCTTCACCGGGGAATCCGTGGTCTCCAGAAATGTTTTCTCCTCCTGACTCATTCCCATTGCGCTGAGGAGGGCCACTCCGGCAAAAGATTTCGCGTACCTGCGGCTGTAACGTCCCAGGCAGTCCGCTCCGTCCCCATAGGCCACGCCGTAGAACTTGGACGCGAAAGCGGCAAAAAACGGACGGGTGTTAATGTATTTTACCATCGTTCCTATGTATTCCGTCTCGTCTTCCTTCCAGACTCCGTTTTCCGGTTCCAGGACTACCAGATAAAGATTTTCTTTCTCCGCCAGATTCTTCCACCCGCTCTCCTCCAGAAACTCCCAGGCATCCGTTCCGGACGGCGGCAGAAGGAATACGGTGGGCTGGGTGTAGATACTGTTTTCCGCCAGATACAGCTTTGCGCTGCGCATGGTTCCGTCCTCCAGGGGGCAGGGGAACTCATAGTAGCCGACCACATCCTGCCGGTAATAGTGCTTCGGGTCAATGGTAAGGGTCGCCGCATCCGGCAGAGCCTTTGCTTTTATTTTTTCATTCATATACACTTTTCTCCTATCTTACAACTCCCACCAGGATGGCTGTGAGGATGATGACAATATTGGTCACTGTCTGCACCGCCATGGACCGGTTGCAGTACTTATTTACATCCATATCCAGAAGTCCTGTACCGATATGGGTGGTTGCCGTAAAGGGCGAGGATCCGGTGGCCAGAGACATGTTGCACACAAAGGGAGCGATCACATCCGTTCCCGCCAGGCCGAATCTGGATCCCACAGAGATCAGCACCGGATACATGGAATTGTAGATCTTGTTGGGGATGTAGCGGATTACCAGCACCATGGACATCGCCAGGATAATATGGATGTATCTGGTGAGGAATTCCGGCACATTGGATACAATGGTGGTCGCCAGCGCCTCCGTCATTCCCGTTCCCTGGAAAATTCCGATAAAGAAGGAAATTCCGATCAGCTGCTGGATGGTATTGAAGAACCGTCCTCCCGCCTTGGAAATCAGCTTCTTGTGGTCTCCCCCGTTGGGATAGTCCACCAGGATGGTAAGGGCGGACGCCAGGATAAAGATCATGTAGGACGGCATCACGGATTTTACCAGCATGATGATAACCGCCACAAACAG
>DXFM01000040.1 GCA_019114465.1 Candidatus Lachnoclostridium avicola | reverse complement strand
ATGTCGGAGGTGTTGGCGATCAGGGTGGTCCGGTCCATCAGGGGGTTGCCGGATTTGGGATCCACCAGCTGGGAAAATTCTTCCAGAACCTGGGTCATCTCATTTCCCCGCTCGCCGCAGCCAATGTATATGATAATGTCCGCGTCAGACCACTTGGCGATCTGGTGCTGGGTCATGGTTTTTCCCGTTCCGAAACCGCCGGGGATGGCGGCGGTGCCGCCCTTCGCTAAGGGGAACATGGTGTCCAGGATTCTCTGGCCGGTGATCAGGGGCACGGTAGGCGGAAAACGCTTTGCCGCCGGTCTGGGCACCCGGATGGGCCACTTCTGGGTCATGGTGATCTCTTTTTCTCTGCCGTCGGGGAGCTGAAGGGTCAGCAGCCGGTCGCTGATGGTGTACTTTCCGTCAGATACCACATCCACCACAAAACCTTCCACATCCGGGGGAATCATGACCTTGTGGACGATGGCAGGGGTCTCCGGAACCTCCGCGATGATGGAGCCGGGGTAGAGATGATCTCCCGCCTTGACGGTGATGTGGGTGTCCCACAGCTTTTCCGTGTCCAGGGAGCTGACGTTGACGCCCCTGGGAATGTAGGCGCCGCCGGTCTTTGCGATCTCCGACAGGGGACGCTCGATTCCGTCGAAAATATTATTTAAAATGCCGGGGGCCAGGGTGGCGGATACGGGAGCTCCCGTTCCTTCCACGGTCTCGCCCGGCTTGATCCCGGTGGTCTCCTCGTACACCTGGATGGTGGTGGAGTCAGAGGCAAGGCCGATGACCTCGCCCACCAGATGATCCTTTCCCACAGTGACCATCTCGTGCATTTCAAAACCCACGTCGCCCTTTACATGTACAATGGGGCCGTTGACGCCGTAGATTATGCCTGTTCTAGTCATGGCCCTGTCCTCCTTTTTCTGTCAGATGGAATGAAATGTGACGCTTTGCCTCCTCGATGCGGGAGGTAAAGGAATTGTCGATCAGGATATTCTGGGACGGGATCATCGCCCGGGTGCCGCCGCCGAAGGAATACTGGCTGAGGCGAAGCTCCACGCCGGAGCCCTGGTGGAGGGCGATCCGCTGCAGCTTATCCTCGTCTGTGGGATCCAGGTAGACGATCAGGGGGGCGTTTCCCGCCACCTCCCTGGCCTGCTCGATCTGCCGCTCCAGCATGTGCTGGTACTCGGAGGTCTCCATAAAAGAAGCCAGGCGGTTTTTCAGCTCCACAAAAAGCATGTCTTTCAGTTCTTCCTGCTTTTTGCTCAGCTCCCGGCGGATCTCCAGCTGTTCCATGGAGAGCTGTTTGTTGATCTCCCGTTTGATCTTGTCTTTCTCTATCTGAATCCGCATTTCTGCCTGGTGCCTGGCGGCCTCCTTGTGCTCCTCAAAGGTCTTTTCCAGGGCGGCAGAGCAGTCGTCCAGCATTTTCGCGCTGCGGGCTCTGGAGTCTTCCATGCAGAAATCCAGGAAATGCTGTAATTTTTCATCGGTTGTCATATCCGTTCACCTGCCTTCCTATAATTTCAGGCCGATGGCCTCGTTCACGTAATCGGTGATAAAGTTGGGCTTGCGGCCGGTTCCGTGGCGGTCGGGGATCTCCACAAACAGAGGAGTTCTGTACTCCAGCTTCAGCTGGTTGATCACGTCGGGGAATTCTCTCCCGAACTTTTCCGTGAGCAGGACGATCCCGATCTCCTTGTCGGCCAGAACTTTATCCAGAGCTTCCTGAAGCTCCTTCTTTTCATGGACAACCACGCCCTCCACGCCGGCCAGTCTCATGCCGGTGTAGGTGTCGGTGTTGTCGCTGATCAGGTACATTTTCATATTACAGCTGTCCCAGGATCATGAAGGAGATGATCAGGCCGTACAGACACACACCTTCGGCAAGTCCTACGAAGATGAGGGATTTACCAAGAATGGAGGAATCCTCGCTGATGGCGCCCAGAGCTGCGGAAGCCGCTGCGGAAACGGCGATGCCGCCGCCCACACAGGAAAGTCCGGTGGAGAGAGCTGCCGCCAGATAGCCGAAGCCGGTGGCGGAGGAAGCGGCTGTGGAAGCGGCCTCTTCCGCGGCGTAAGCGCTGCCGGAGAACATGAGGACGGCGGAAACGGCCATTACTCCGAAGAACAGAACGATGTTGCAGGCCAGAGCTTTTTTATAGCGGCCTTTGGATTTCTCGCCCAGGGCGAAGGCTCCGAAGGGAACTGCGATGCTAAGAATCAGTGCTGCCGCCAGTGTGATTTTTACTAATGTAGACATAATTTGAATTCTCCTCTCTATTCCGTTTTTTGAGATTTTCGTGATTATATGTTAAGCCCTGGCATTTCCGTAGGGCTTGAATTCTCTTCCGCTTCCTCTGTAGAAACGGCTGAACAGCTCATAGTATTCCAGACGAAGCACCTGAATGCCCACGATCAATCCTTCCATGCCGCAGACGAACAGGTTGCCCAGGACCACCACGATCCAGTTGGGGTCTCCCGCCTCGGCGCCTGCCAGCATGAGAACCACCTCCATCATGGCCGCGTGGCTCACGGCGAAAGCGCCCACACGGACGAAGGACAGGGTGTTGGAAAAGTAGCTGAGCAGCACTTCAAACAGCTCAAAGAAGCCCTGGATCACAAACATTGCCTTTCCGCCCGGAACCGCCGTCTCCGCTTTTTTCTCCAGGAAGGCTGTCAGCGGTTCCTTGAAGAACATGAGGATTAAGGGCAGGCCGAACATCACCGCCAGCACTGCGGCTGCGGGAAGGGGACGGCCGGTCATGAACAGGACGATGGTCAGAACCAGGCTGCCGTAAAACACCAGTCCGGCGGCGCCGTTGGTATCAAACCAGATCTTTTCCGTATCCTTTTCCCTGACGCTGTTGATGATATTTAAAATCATGGTCAGCAGGATAATGCCCATGCCGATGGCGATGGCCACCACGAATACGGTGTTCAGTCTTCCGATAAAGGGAAGATCCATCATGGCGTCCGCCGGGCGGAGCCACAGGGGCTCGATAATATCCTCAAATCCGAAGACGCTGCCGAACAGGAATCCGAAGATGGTGGAGAAGAAGCCGCAGCAGGAAATAATGGCTGCCAGGTTCAGCTTCTTGGCCCGGTACAGCAGAAATCCGCCGATTAGAAGGCACAGGCCCTGGCCGGCGTCACCGAACATAAATCCAAACAGGAACGAGTAGGTCAGTCCGATGAGAATGGTGGGATCCAGCTCCTCGTAGGAAGGCAGGCCGTACATCCGGATAAACATCTCAAAGGGGCGAAACAGCCGGGGATTCTTCAGCTTCGTGGGCGGTTTGCTGAGAATGTTCTCATGATCCTCCTCCACGATGAGGAATACGTCGGGATCGTTTTTGATCTCTTCCCGGAAAGCTTCCGCCTGTTCCTTCACCATCCAGCCGCACAGGATGTAGAAGGTGGAATTTTTGTTTCTGGTGCAGGCCGCCATCTTGCGCACGTCAAAATTCTTCGCGTAGCGGGAGAGGCGGGCGTCCGCTGCCAGGATGGCGGTGCGGTTTTCCTCCAGGCAGGCGTCCTGCTTTTTGTCTAACTCAGCGATCTGCTGCTTCATGCCGGCGATCTGCTGCTCCAGCGCCTCGCCTGCTTCCAGGGGCGTGCCCTCATACTCGTCGGGGATGAGGTAGCGCTCAAAGTGCATGGACGCGTAGATGGCGTCAATCTTTTTGGAGATGGACTCCGGAACAAAGTAGACGATCCAGACATAGTCCCCTTCCTCGCTGCACTTGTAATAGACGGTGTCGATGGTGTCGTACACGTAGTCCGTAAATTTCCGGAAATAATCCTTCGGAATCCGTCCGAACCGGAACCGGATGTACTTAAAATGAAGGATGGCGCTCAAATTGTAGTTCAGATCGGTAAAAGGAGAGATCCTGGCCCGGGATTCCTCCAGGGCGGATACCCTCTGCTCCAGGGTGGCTTTCTCCTTGTTCCACGCCTCCAGGTCGGAGGAAATGCGGGAGACGGTGTCGAGAGCCTCATCCAGGGAAACATCGGGAAGAGCTGCCTCCCCGCTGTTTCCGCCATTCTGCTTCAGCGGTTCAGCCAGCTCCGCGGCCCGGGCGCACATATCCTTGTAGGGATTAGTCTCCGTAAACGGCCTTAAGTCTTTCACGGACCGCAGTTCCGACAGGGCGTTCTCCAGCTGGATTTCGTATTTGGAAAGATACTTGTCCACGACCCGGTCAATGTCGGCTTTCGGTCCGGTGATGCTTAAGAATTTCATCTTTTCAATCACTTTCCGTTACCCCCTTTGGTGTCTTTTATGATATAGGAAAGAATCTCATTGGGATCCACTCCGTAGCGGATACACTCGATGGCGGTGATCAGCCGGTGGATTTCCAGATTCTTAAAATAAAAATAGGAATTCAGGACTGCGGCGGAGTAGGGATGTTTTCTCGCGGTCATGGAGTAGATCCGGTTCATCACCTGCTCGTAGAGCGCCTCCAGGTCGGGAGTGATCCTCAGATCAGTCCGGGAGAGGGCGCCGTAGTGAGTCCCTGCCAGTATGGTGAAAAATTCATCCAGATTTCCGGCCTCCGCCAGCTTTGTAATCTCATCCTGCTTCAGGCGGTAGTTGACTGGGATGAGAAGAGAATAAATATCAGCCGGTTCCAGGTGATAGTATTTTTTTGAGCGGTAGATCCACTGAATGTTCAGCAGGTCCAGCTTGGAGCCGAAGCACTGGGTCAGGGTATTCCGCTCGTCCTTATTGGTAAATTTGTCCTTGATTTTCCAAACCCATTTAAAATGGTGCAGATCCAGCTGCATCTCATAGTCGAACAGAGAGACCTCCTCCCCCTCTTCCAGCTTGGAAAAGAGGCTGTAGTAGGGCGTATCCGCCAAAGCGGCGGTGAGCTCTCCCACGGTGGAAGCTGCTGTCAGCTTTGCCACATCCAGCCTGGAGTGGGCTGCGAAGAAATCCTGGAATGCCGAGAGGTCTGAAGCCCCCTCTTCCGGGTGGGCGATATTTCTCAGGCATCGTTTCAGCAGAGAGATCTCAAAAGTGGAAATATACAGGTTCAAGAATTTTCTCGGTTCCGGTCCGGAGAAACGGTACAGCTTCTCAAAATCGCGGTACCTGGATAAAATAAGCAGTTTTTCCAGATCTGAGCGGTGGATGGTGCTGTCCGCTCCGGCGAGCAGGTCTGCGTAGGCGGGCTGGGATTTGATAAAATCCAGGGCCTCCCCCACGGTGGACAGGGCTGCCAGCTCTGAGAACTGCTGCTTTGTGAGAAAGCGGCTTTCCATGGCCCGGACCTTTGTGGTAAGGCCGCTGTAAGTCAGGAGATTTCCCATATGATCACTCCTTTGTCATGGACTGGAACAGCTGATCTACGTATTGGGTGTGAAGGCGGCGGTAGTTTTCCTCCATGTGCTGGATGGCTTCCCTGGCATCCCTGCGCTGGGCATCCAGCTGCTTTTTCATCTCTGCCTCCATGGCCTCCCGCAGTTTGTTCAGCTTTTCATCAGTTTCGGCTTCTATTTCTTTGTCAAAATCGGCGGTCTTTTTCTCCATCTCTTTGGTGTATTCCTTTTTCCTCTCAGACGCCGCGTCCATAATCGACGCGGCAGAGGATTCGATTTCAGAGATTTTACTGATGATGTTGTTCATATTGTCCTCCTGCCGTTATATGTTGTACGAAAATTAATACAATTTGCCACGCCCCCATCATACTCCCTTTGCCGCAAAATTACTATGGTAAATAATTCCCAAAATGTTCCTGGAAATACCAAAAAATTAGACAGGTTGACAGAGACGCCATGGGGCTGGGGGAGAAAAAATGAAATCAGGTGGGAACGGGCAGGGGGAGGTTCCCTTTTTTCTGTGGAAAGTTTATAATTGGGAGAGAGGAGGGGAAAAATGGACAGCAAACAACGAAAGGTATTCATGCAGGTGATGGAAGACAGAAATCTGTCGGTGGCGGCAAAGGCATTGTCGATTTCCCAGCCGGCAGTCACTGCTTTCATAAAAAGATTGGAGGCGGAGTTTGGGGCGGAACTCTTTTCCAGAAACGGCAAGTCGCTGATTCCCAATCATCAGGCCAGATTATTGTATAATATGGCTCTGGAGATGAAATTTAATGAGGATCTGGCAAAAATGAGCGCTCTGCTGTCGGAACAGACCCCGGAGAATGTGATCATATCCGTGAACGCGTATAGTGACGCTTTTTTCACAATGGCCGGAATATATTCCAGGGAACATCCGGAGTGCTGCTTTATTTTTAAGTCAGACGTATCCCCGGATTCCGGGTATTTTTCAGCTTCAGATATGGATCTGACTTACAGGTATATGGTTCAGGGCCGCCGGTCCTTCTCTGTGGACGTGCAGAGGAAGCTGTACGCCATTCTACCAGTGACCCACCCTCTGGCGGATTCCCGGAGGTTAAATCTCATTGATCTGAGAGACGAATATTTCGTGTTTACAAAAGGAAACGGGAGGGACGGGTATGAGTCCGGCTATGACGAGTGCACCAGTGTGGGATTTCGGCCGAAAGTATCTCTGGCGGTGGAGGTTCCGGCGGCGAAGTATTCGGCGGTGGCAGTGGGCTGCGGAATCGGTCTTCTGTACAATACGGAGCTGAAACTGGCTGAAACAGTGAAAAACTGTGTTCTGGTGGAACTGGGAGCGGTGAAGAATGTTCAGCCTATCTGCCTGGCCTGGAGGGAAGGAGAAATAAATCCTTCTGCGGACAGATTTCTGAGATGGATAAAAAGATACAGAATGGGAGGGCAGCCCGCGGGAGAAAAGGGGCTTGGCGGTGACAGGATATGAATGTGAAAGTACAGTACTATTTTATGGTGGCAGCGGAGACCTGCAACTTTTCAAAAGCGGCGAAAAAACTCTATATTTCCCAGACCGCCCTGAGTAAAATCATATCAGGCATGGAGGAGGAGCTGGGAGAAAAACTGTTTATAAGAAATAAAAATGTGACGGAATTAACCGATGCCGGGAAGGTTTATCTGGAGTATGCCCGGAAAGCCGGTCTCCTCTACCAGGATTCCAGGCAGATCATCAGGGAATCCATAAAAGAGAAGGGAACGCTGCGCATGGGGCTGCCGGTGCTGAACGATTCTTTTATGAATATATTAAGTATGTTTCACAGAAAATATCCGGATGCCCATGTCCGTCTTTACAGCAACCAGATATCTGCGGAGGCGTTTTCGGATTCAAAACTGGATATGATTCTCATCCCGGAGGACAAGGCGGAAAATCTGAAATACGTCCATATCGCCACAAGGGAAGGCTTATATGCGGTGATGAACCAGAACCACAGGCTGGCGGGCAACCCGATTCTGGATCTGGAGGATCTGCAGGAAGAGCAGCTGATTTTTGGAATTGACCAGAATGGCAGGCTGGATGAGGCCTATCAGTACAGCGTGGAGGCAGGACTGAAGGCTCCCCATGTGGCATTTTTATATAACGATGCCAAATATCAGCTGAATCTGATTTTAAACTCAGACGCCGTGGCGATTTCTTTTAATCTCTTTCGAATGTTCCGGGAGTCCATGGACGGCATTGTGACGGTTCCCATTAATATAAATATTCCTCTCAACAGCAGGCTGGTTCTGGCTTACCGGCCGGAGAGCAGAAATCCTCTGGTGCCGGAGATGGCAGAGTGCGCGGCCCGCTTTATGGAGATACGAACAAAATCCGGGATATGAACAATTTTTATGATTGATAACTTTGTTTGCCTGTAAAGACTGCATTTTAGCAGCCAGATGAACCTTATTTTATATTTAATCAGTTTATTTCATTTCCCATACACCCTTTGCTTGTGTAGAATGTTCATAAAGTTAAAAAACAGACAAGAAATTATATGCTTTTTGCACAAAAAGCAGCCGCGGCTTTCTTTTCTGCTTTTGCACTGAAAAGAATATTTCACATGGGAGGGTTATAATGACAATTCAGATCATAGTGAACATTGGCCTCTGGCTGATCATGCTTCTGCTGATCGCGTGTACTAAATGGGATTATGGAGTCATCGCGCTGGGAGTGGCCTGCCTGCTTGTGGTGACAGGCTGTGTAGATGCGAATACGGCTCTGGGAATGTTTTCCGATACGAACGTGATTGTGATTGCGACGATCATGATCGTATCGGCAGGGTTCAGCCGAACCCAGGCGATTGGGAAAATTGCTTCGCTGCTGTATAAAGTTGGGCAGGACAGGTTCGAGAATTGCCTGAGAATGTTTATGATTGTCAATTTTATTCTGGGGATCTTTCTGGGCGCCGCGGTCACCCGTATCGCCATTGTTTATCCCCTGATTCTGGCAGTCTGCAGGAAAGCGGGAAAAAGCCCGAGCAAGGCTATGTTTCCCATCGGCGTTATGTTGCTGTGCGATCAGACCTATTTTCCTCTGGGTTCTGAGGCGGCTAACTATATCAAGTACAATGGATTTCTGGAAAGCGCCGGGTATACGTTTGGCGACAGTTTTACGCCGATGGAACCGTTTTTTGCCTTTGCACCTGTGTGCGTGATTATGCTCATCTATTTTATGACAGTGGGAATCAAAGTCGCTCCGGAACAGCCGCCGCGGGCGATTGCAGAAATTTCTGTCAGAGAGCAGAAGGAGAAAGCGGCTTTGGCGCCTCATCAGGAGGTTGCCGCGTACACCATATTTGCGGTGACCTGCCTGTGCCTGATTTTCTCCGGAAAAATCGGCATTCCCCAGTGGGTGGTTACCACAGCTGCGGCAATTCTCATGTACCTGACGGGTGTGCTTTCAGTTAAGGAAGGAATCGCTGCTATCCCGTTTTCCGTTGTATGGCTTTACATCGGAGCCA
Source organism: Candidatus Lachnoclostridium avicola (assembly GCA_019114465.1). GTDB lineage: Bacteria > Bacillota > Clostridia > Lachnospirales > Lachnospiraceae > Lachnoclostridium_A > Lachnoclostridium_A avicola. The sequence continues at coordinate 26,344 of DXFM01000040.1, read as the reverse complement.
TCATCATGGGAGCGGCCTTGTCTCAGACAGGAACCGGACTTTTTGTGGGAAGCGGCATCGCCAATCTTCTGGGAGGAAAGCCCTCGACGCTGGTGCTGTACCTGGCATTCTGGTTCGTCACCATGTTCCTTACTCAGTTTATGAATAATGCGGCGACGGCCAATATGCTGATTCCCGTGGCAATCATGACCTGCAACAGTATCGGGTGCAGCGCCAAGGGTGTGATTCTGATTATCCAGAGCGCGAGCCTTGTGGCCTGGTTCCTGCCTACTGCCACTGCAATTATCCCCATGATCATGAACGGCGGCGGCTACAATATCGGCTCTCTGGTGAAACAGGGAATCTGGGCGGCCCTGGTGAAAACAATTTTCCAGGTTGGCTGGATTGCAATACTCTATCCGGCATGGCCGTAAGCAGTGACGGACGGCGGAAGAAATGTGAGGAAAGGAGTTTAATATGGAACATCAGATTATTTTCTGGAATGGAGAGGACGGACTGGAGTGGAAAGCGGAGATGGGAATCTGTCAGGAAGCTCCGTGCGTATTTGAGATCGCATACAAAAGAAACGGCAGCTGGATCCGCCTTTCAGGGATGCTGCGGCCCCAGTTTAAGGTGATCACCAGCAGGCGGACGACCCACAACCCTCAGCGAATTAAGACCATTGCTGCTGACGAGAAGCCGGATTATCAGTGGGATACCTATTCCGATGATCCCTTCAGCCGGAAAGAATGGGTGAAAGAGGCGAATGAGCGGTGGAATACGGAGCACATGACAGTGACCAGGAACGGAGGTCATACGGTGGTTTCCTTTGACGGGCTGGAGCTGGGGACGTTTTCGGGAGGATGTGAGTTTCACTTTTTTGAGGGAACGAATCTCATCCGGATGGAGGCGGTGGCATCCACCCAGGAGGACGGTGTAGCTTACCTGTACCATGGAGGACTGGATGGCTTTGAGATCGGGAAGCTCTATTATGTGTCTCCCAAAAAGAGGGAAATATATGAAAATCCCGGATTTCACACCAACAGTGGACCGGACCGGGACAGAGAACGGGTTTACACTCGGGGCAGAACGCTGACTTTGGGTCTGCGGAATGGGTCCATGGCGGTATTTCCGTCCCCCCACAGATTTTTCTGGGGAGGACAGACGGAAAACATTGTAGGAAACAATTACTATATCCGAAAGCCGGGGAAAGATACCATGGCCATCGGAATCCGGCACAATAAATCTCCGGAGCATTTCAATGTGCGCTGGCCGGGTTACAATGCAAAGCCGGGCACAATTCAGCACATGTCTGTGTTTTTCATGCCGTCGGCGGATTCCGTCTATGCGACCAGAGCCAGGGTTATGCGCTACACCAACTTTGATCATTTGAGAGATCTGCCCGGATACAAAAAACTGGGAACTCATATGCATGTGGCGGCTCAAGCCGCCTGGATCCGGGACCAGAGAGCGGAACGTCCTTGGGAAAAACTGATCAAGGATCTGGGAATGGATATTTTTGCTCCCTGTGATTTCTGGGCAGAGGGACGGTGCGGCGACAACCGGGAAGGAAGAAAGTCGGATCTGGAGAGGTATCAGGCCATGGCCCGGTGGTGCAGTACGCCGGACTTTCTGGTGGTGCCGGCGGAGGAGCTTTGGGATGAATCGGGAGAGCACACCCTGATTCCCTTCCACTGCATGGTATTTCCGTCCAAGCCTATGCTGTATTCCCGCTGGCGTGACGAAGATCAGGAATTTGCGGAAAAACTTCCGGACGGAAGAACCTATTATCATCTGAAATCGGCGGAAGATTTTGTGGAAATGTGCCGCAGGGAAAACTGCTTTATCCTCATGCCCCATCCGGATACCAAGGCTAACGATGGCCTTCCCTACGACTGCCGGGAGGAAGACTGGTTTAAGGATGAGCGATGGTTTGGAATTGGCTGCCGGATGCTGCCGGCGGACAATTCTGTGCCCACCATGATCAGCGGACGGACAGAGCGGGTGTGGAATGACATCAATAACTGGAGCGACAGGCCCAGGTATATTATCAGCGAGCTGGATACTTATACGAAGGTGGATGAGAGCGAAGAGGACTGGGAAATGTACCCTATGACAAACTGTACCTATGTGCAGTTGGAAAAGCTGCCAGGCACAGAAAACTGGGAGGCGCTGACGGACGCCCTGCGGGCGGGAAAGCATTTCTACTCCACAGGAGAAGTACTGCTGGAGGAGTGCAGCATCAGGGACGGAAGCTGTGACGCGGTTTTCAGCTGGACCTACCCGCTGGCCTATGTGCAGCTGGTATATTCTGATGGAGAACAGGTACATACTGTGGACGTGGAGAAAAATGATACCCGGCCGTATCAGTCAGAGCGGATCCACATCAGTTTCCCGGAAGGGATGAAGTGGGCCAGGGTTCTGGCGACGGACATTGCAGGAAATTCAGCCTTTGGAATGCCGGTGTTTTTGAAAAAAGCGGCAGAAGATTAAAGAATAAAGGAAAAAACAGGAACGGCGCTGATCCCCGGGGATCAGCGCCGTTCCTGCCTAGTAAAAGGTCCGCAGTAGCTGATGGGAGAGGGAAAAGATTCTTTTCCTCCCCTGCTGAGATAAAAGTTTTATGGTCAGACGCACCCTTCAGATTTCCTACTGGGGCGTCAGATACCGGAAGGAAACGTAGGCCTCCTGTCCTTCGTACATGATTACTGCCCAGGTATCGTCGTAGGCCCGGACAAAGTCCACGGGAACGTGAGCTCCCAGAACGCCCAGGGAACGGCTGCTGCCGGACGGCTCAGACCGCACGTAGAGCTCTGTAGTGGTCACATAGGTCACTGCCGGAGCTTCTGCCGCGGGAGCTGTGGTCTCGGGGGCAGCGGTCTCCGCGGGAGCTTCCGTCTCAGGAGCCGTGGTCTCCGGCGGAGCCTGCGTCTCGGGAACTGTGGTTTCCGGCGGAGCTGTAGTTTCTGGAGCGGCAGTCTCTGTAGGCGCTTCCGTCTCTGGTGCGGAGGAAGACTCAGGAGCTGTGGTTTCCCCGGCGGTGGTTGCCTCCTCTTCCGATGTCTCCGGTGCGGAAGTTTCCTCATCGGTGCCGGAGTTTTCGTCCTCAGCCGGGCTGGTTTCCTGCTCCTCGTCCGGTGCGGCTGTCTCGGAGACGCTTTCGGTGGTCTGGACTGTCTCTGTGGGCTCTGTGCCGCCGTTTCGGTCGGGGCGGAGCCTGCTGATGACAATGAGCAGCAGGATAATCACTGCCACAGGCACGAGAATCTTTAAGAGATCCTCCGCCTGCATTGATTTCCGCCGCTTTGCGGACGCAGAGCGGCGAACGGGGGCGGAGTAGCTTCCAGTGGGCTGATGAGCGCCGATATTCTTGGAATCAGCGGCCGGTTTCTGGCTCTCAGCTTCCGGAGTGTGGGCAGAAAGGTTCCCGTCTTCTTCCTCATCGGAGAAATCTTCTTCCTCTTCCTCATCGGAGAAAAAGTCGTCGTCATCAGAAAAGAAATCATCGTCGTCAGAGAAGAAATCTTCATCGTCCTCAGCCGGCTCGTCGGGGAAGAGCTCCTCATCGTCCTCAGCCGGTTCATCAGGAAAGAGTTCCTCGCCGTCCTCAGCCGGTTCACCGGAGAAGAAATTCTCATCGCCGTGATCCGGTTCGTCGGAGAAAAAGTCATCCCCGTCATTTCCTGACGTCTCGTCTTGGAAGAACGGACCGGGGATCTCAGTTTGTACGGTCTCATCCTGGTAATTTTCCGGCTGTTCATAACTGTCGGCGGCCGGTTCCGGCTGCGTTTCCTGGATGCTGTCAGCTTGCTGTGCGGCGGGCTTGGAAATCCGCCCGCGGAAGATCCCTTTTACTGCAAAGGGGATCTTCTTTTCCGGAGAGCGGGGAGAGGGGGCGGCGCCGGCCCCGGAATCTTCCGACAGATCCGGATGTTCTCCATCGGCGCCGGCTGCCGTCTGATTATCGTCCGGCTGGGAAAAATCGGAATATTCTTCTGAAGCCTCCGGTTCGCCAGATGGTGTTTCCTCCGCGGCTGCGGCTTCCTCCCATCCTCCCCGGACAGCAGCCTGCCAGCGGGACGGCTCGGTTCCGTCGGGAAATCCCTGCCTGGTGGAGAACGCCTGATCGGCAGAGAATTCCTGCCTGGTAGGGAACGCCTGATCGGCGGAGAATTCCTGCCTGTCAGAGAACTCCTGTATGCTCGAAAATTCCTGCTGGCCGTAGACCTCCTGGCCGGCAGAGAATTCCTGTCTGCCGGAATTTCCCGTCTCCTCGTAATTTTCCTGGCGGAACTGGGGAGAAATGGGCTGGGACTCAGGGGCAGCCTGCCGGCTTTCCTGCTTTTTCTGCGCCAGGGCGGCCTGCTGGGCAGCAGAAGCCCGGGCGGCGATGGCGTTTTTCGCCGCCTGAGTGTTCCTTGCGGCTGTCCTGGAACCAGATCTGAGGAAAGGACGCCGTTTTTTTACTTTATAAAATTCATTGGCGAATGTGTATACTTCCTGGCTTAAGAGCTGATGGGCCTGGCTGGCGTCGTAGGCGTTATTGCTGCCCTCATTCAGCGCTTTGGTGCCGATAATGCGGATTTTATGGTAATGCTCGCAAGTGGATTTGGAGATCCACCGATCCTGGTAAAGCTCGTCAATGATCAGCATGGGGTCGGTTTCAACAATGCAGGCTTTTTCTGCCAAACCTTTGAGCATAAGATTCAACACCTGGAGGGCTTCCACCATGGATGCGTTGAACTGTTTCTGGCTGATCAGAGCCTCAACCCTCACAACGCCCCGGCGGATCTGTTCCCAGCTGTCCAGGTTGTCTGTGTTTCCCATACTTGTCCTCCTTTGCAGTTGAAATTCATACATCTACGGGTATTATACTAAACGGGAACATTTTTTGCACGGAGATTCACAAAAAAATGGGGGAAAATCCCCCATTTGCGGCGGTTGTCTGCGGCATGCGCCTGATTATTAATAGTAGCTGTTCATGCCGACCAGCAGGGCAGCGCCGAAAAACATATAAAGGATGAAGATCAGCACTACGGAGATCACCATCACAATCAGCTGGGCTTTGGCAAAGTTGCTTCTCACGTGATTTTTGCCGCTGCAGGCCCACACAATCAGCAGAATCAGCGATCCGATTCCGCAGGTGACGCATCCCAGGACGGACGGAACCAGCAGCCAGATCAGGAAATCCTTTACTGTAGGTTCCGGAACCAGCGTCTCGCCGTTCTGGCTGTACTGATTGTAGCCGCTGCCATAATCCATATTTTCCATTTCCCTATTCTCCTTTGCAATGAAATTGCCATCATTATATCATAGGAGGAAAACCAGGGCAATAGAGTGGGAGAAATTGTCAGAAAATCACGGCAAAACAAAAACACCGTCCCCAACGCTCACCGGCGTCAAAAACAGTGCTTTCAGTGCGCCTTCAGGGACTCGAACCCTGGACAAATAGATTAAGAGTCTACTGCTCTACCAACTGAGCTAAAGGCGCTTGCTTTATTTTGTTTTTTTATGTCTCATCCGTGACACGTCCATTAGTATATCGCATGGTTTCCCAAAAGTCAACACTTTTTTAAAAAAATTTTTAAAAAATTTTAGAGGCAGTTTAGAAACCGGCCGCGGGGGGAAATTGACCCTCCCGCGGCCCGCTCCGGTCAGAGGCGGAAGACGCCTCCGACCGGCGGTTTTTGTCACATGAGAGCCTTGTTTAAGGCGTCGGCGATTACCTGTTTGCTCTGTACGCCGATGGCCTTGTAAAACACATCGCCGCCTCTGATGATGAGAAGCGTGGGGATGGACATGATGCCGTAGCGCTCGGCAATCTCCGGATTCTGGTCCACATTCAGCTTGCCCACCTTCGCTTTTCCCGCAAAATCTGCGGCCAGCTCCTCAACTGTGGGGGCCATCATCTTGCAGGGGCCGCACCAGTCAGCATAAAAATCTACCAGCACCGGCATTTCAGACCGGAGCACGTCTGTATCAAAGTTCTGAGTTGTAAATACGCATTCCATAGCTAATGCCTCCTATCTGTCTTTTTCTCGCATTTCCCGCAGCGTCCGCGGTTCAAAACGCGGTCTGCCTCCGCAAAACACTTTTTCAGCTGCAGCGCCCGGCGGTTGATATCCGGCTTGTCACAGAAGGAACAGGACAGTTTCCGGATCATATTTTCCCGCAGCGACATGGCAATCACCAATCTGCTTTTTATAGTAGTGTATGCAGAAGGACTGCTTCTATTCTAAACCGATTTTGCCCGGGATGCAATCAATTTGCATATGGGTTTTCCCTCTGAGGCAAATTTTGTCTCATACTCCGTCATCACATTGCCCTGGGCCATGTCGCTGTGGTGCAGGTCGAAGGTGGATGCCAGGATATTCCAGCCGGAAGCGGGAATGGATTCCAGGGAATACTCAAACAGGCCCCGGTTGTCCGTCTTGAACTCCAGGAGACCATCCGGCTTCAGGATCTTATCGTAAACCTCCAGGAAGACCGGGGAGGTAAGGCGCCGTTTGGCGTGGCGGTCCTTCGGCCAGGGATCGGAAAAATTCAGATAGATCCGGCTGATCTCGCCGGGAGCAAAGTAGTCGGCCATCTCCTTTGCGTCGATGCAGAGAAAGAAAATATTGGCCAGCTCCAGCTGAGAGCGTTTCTGAAGGGCCCGGAGAAGGACGCTGGAGTAGCGTTCCACTCCCAGGTAATTGATGTCGGGATGGGCGGCGGCCAGATCCATGATAAATTTTCCCTTGCCCATGCCCACTTCTATTTCAATGGGGTGATCGTTGCCGAATACTTCCCGCCACCGCCCCTTGTTTTCTTCCGGAGAATGGATGACGAAAGGGCTTTCCTCGATCAGCTGTTCCGCGCCTTTGATGTGGCGTAATCTCATAACAGGTTTCCTCCTCATTTTTATTGGCATGGTTCATTCTAACATCGGAAAAGGGGCATTGCAACAGCAGAATTGAAAGAAAAAATTATGTAAATTCCTATTTTCTTTTCCGGGCAGGATATGCTAAAATATACTTTGATTCGACAAAAGTAAAGAGGTATATACCATGAATATAGAAAAACACGTGAAAGCAGGACTGATTGTGACTGCTTTGGCTTTTGCGCCCTGCCTTTCCTCCTGCGCCGTGAACAGCGGCCCGGTGGTGGTGACTGCCGCCCCGGATGTGGAGCCGAAGGAGGAGACGGCGGCGCCGGATATCGCGCCCATGACCCCCGACGGTCCCCTGTTTCCCGACCTGGAAGATGTGGAGGATACGGATCCCATCCCGGATTATCTGCGGATCGGCGTGGAACATCCCATTGTGGCGGTGCTCCAGGAACGGCTGATGGAACTGGGATTTATGGATAACGATGAGCCTACGGAATACTACGGAGAGGTGACTGCCAACGCGGTAAAGCATTTTCAGCGGCAGAACGGCCTGACAGAGGACGGGATCATCGGTCAGGACACCCTGATGGCCATTCTTTCCCCGGATGCCAAGTACTATGCGGTATCCAAGGGAGTCAAGGGAGACGATATCCAGCAGATCCAGGGACGTCTCTACGAGCTGGGGTATCTGGCCAGCGCGGATCAGGTCACCGGATATTTTGGAGATTCCACGGAGCAGGCGGTGTTAAAGCTGCAGCAGATGAACGGCCTGAAGGAAGATGGAAAAGTGGGCCGTCAGACGATGAACCTTCTCTACAGCGACGAGATCAAGCCCAATATGCTGGAGTACGGCGAGAAGAGCGAAGTGGTGCTGGCCTGCCAGCAGCGGCTGCAGCAGCTGGGATATCTGACCACGGAGCCGGACGGCACCTATGGGGACGACACCACCGTGGCAGTGCGCCGGTTCCAGTCCAGAAATAACCTGGTAGTGGACGGATATCTGGGACCGTCCACCAGGGAAGTGCTGAACAGTGGAAACGCAGTTCCCAATGGTCTGTCTCTGGGTGATGAGGACGAGAATGTAAAGAGAGTGCAGCAGCTGCTGGCTCAGTACGGCTATCTGTCCTCCGCCAATGCCACCGGTTATTACGGCGAGATCACGGAAAATGCGGTCAGATCCTTCCAGAGGCAGAACGGTCTGTCTGTAGACGGTATGGTAGGCGTGCAGACCATGGCGAAGCTGACGGGAGACAATGTGCGGAGGGCCCCCTCAGGTTCCAGCAGCAGTTCTTCCGGCAGAGGAAATTCCTCCGGCAGCAGCTCTTCCGGCAGGGGAAGCTCCTCCGGCGGCAGTTCCGGCGGTTCTTCCGGCAGCGGCGGAGCGGTGGTAAACGACAGCTCAGGAGTCAGCAAACTGCTCTCCGTGGCCAGATCCAAGATCGGAAGCCCCTATGTGTGGGGAGCAAAGGGACCCAATTCCTTCGACTGCTCCGGCTTTGTGTACTGGTGCCTGAACAACTCGGGAGTGAGCCAGAGCTACCTTACCTCCTCCGGCTGGAGAAGCCCGGGCAGATATCAGAAGATCACCAGCTTCAGTGATCTGAGAGCGGGAGATATTGTGGTGGTGAGCGGCCATGTGGGCATCTGTTCCGGAAGCGGAACGGTGATAGACGCGTCCTCCAGCCACGGACGTGTGGTGGAGAGAGGCTTAAGCTCCTGGTGGAGGAGCAACTTCATCTGCGGATGGAGAATTTTCGGATAGGCATAAAAAATCCGCTAGACATAAAAAATCCGCGCCGGCAAAATTCAAACGCCGGCGCGGATTTTTTGCGCGATTACGCCCGGCATGCAGCTGCCTCCCCGGAGGTGCTTGCACATCCGGGGAGGCAGATATATGCCGGGCAACGGACAGCTCCCGGCAGGATGCTGCCGGGAAAGGAATAAGAACAGCAGAGACGTTTACGCCACAAACTGGTACATCACAATGTAATGGCAGAGGCTTCCGCCCATGACAAACAGGTGAAAAATCTCATGGGACCCGAAGTTTTTGTGCCTGGAGTTGAAAATGGGAAGCTTCAGGGCGTAGATCACTCCGCCGATGGTGTAGATAATACCGCCGGCCAGAAGCCAGCCGAAGGCTGCCGGAGGAAGAGCCGCGACGATCTTTTTCATGGCGAGGACGCACACCCAGCCCATGGCGATGTAGATCACGGAAGAAAACCATTTGGGACAGGTCACCCAGAAGGCTTTGATCAGGATTCCCACCGCAGCGATGGTCCATACCAGAGCCAGCAGATGCCAGCCGGTGGAATCTCCCAGGGTGATCAGGCACACCGGGGTGTAGGTCCCGGCGATAAGCACAAAGATCATCATGTGGTCGATTTTCTTCAGAATCTTGTTGATTCTGGGGGAAATGTCCAGGGTGTGGTAGACGGTGCTTGCCGCATATAGTAAAATCATACTGACAATGAATATAGCCAGGGCGGCTACGTGAAGTTTTCCGGGCTCCGCCGCTGCCTTCACCAGCAGGGGAAAAGCGGAGAAAAAGGCCAGAACCATGCCGATGAAATGGGTGATGGCGCTGCCGGGATCTTTTATGTGAAGTTTCATAAAAATGCCTCCTTCGGAAAAGATAACCAGTACATGTAGTATTGAAAACTATGTCTAAGAATTTCTTATACTATACTACTGTCAATATGGAAAGTCAAGAGGGAACCGAGTATGCTGAATATTTTATTTGAAGATCAAAGTATTATTGTGGCGGAGAAACCGGCGGGACTGGAGTCTCAGGCCACCAGAAAACTGGAACCGGACATGGTGAGCGAGATTAAAAAACATATCCACAAATTATCCACTCCGTCTTCTGGAAAAAAGGGAGAACCCTATGTAGGAGTTATCCACAGACTGGACAGGCCCGTGGGGGGAATTATGGTCTACGGAAAGACCAGGGAAGCCGCGGCGTCTTTAAGCAGGCAGGTTCAGGACCGTTCCATGGAAAAATACTACCTGGCTATTGTATGTGGAAATCTTGTGGATAATGTGGGTAACTTTGTGGATACTTTGTTGAAAGATGGAAAAACCAATCGCTCCAGAGTGGTGGATAAAGATGAGAAAGGCGGGAAACGGGCGGAGCTGGACTATCGTCTGCTCAGCCGGGGGATTATGGACGGGCAGCCGGTTTCTCTGGCGGAAATCCATTTGAAAACGGGCCGTCATCATCAGATTCGGGTGCAGTTTGCATCCCGGGGCTTTCCTCTCTGGGGCGATGAAAAGTATGGGGACGGGCAGGAGAAAGGCCGGGAGGAGGCTGCCGGGGAACCGTCTCCGGTTCTGCCGTCCCGCCGCGGCCGCAGAGGACCGCAGGAGACCCTGGCCCTCTACGCCTACCGTCTGGAATTTGACCATCCGGTTACGGGAAAGCGCCTGAAATTTGAAAAAAAGCCGGAGGAGGGAGCATTTCTTCGATATGAGGAGAGAGAGCGGATTTCCTCCGATTGATTGCAGAAAATGGAAGAATATTTTCCCATGGCCTGTTTCATACTAGGAACTGTACAAAGGAAGTACAAATCAGAAACAGGTGGGAGCCATGGTCAAACCGAGCAAAAAACTGAAGAAAATTTTTTTGATCACGGGAATTACGGGATCGGTGTATGTGGGATTTAAATACCTGCTGCCTCTCGTAATTCCTTTTTTGGCTGCGTATATGGCGGCTCTGTGCCTGAGACCGTCGGCCCGATGGCTCAGCAGACGGCTGGAAGTTTCCTTCCGAGGCAGGCAGTACCGGGTGTCCGCGGGAGCGGTGGGGGCCATAGAGCTGATGATTCTGGCGGCAGTTCTGGGCGGTCTGGCCTACTGGGGGCTTTGGAAGCTGTGCCAGGAGGCGGCGCTGATCTCTGAGCGGTTTCCCGACTGGATCCGGGCCCTTGACGTCTGGCTTACGGGAAGGTGTCACAGGGTGGAAGAATTTCTGAGTCTGCGCCCGGACTGTCTGGTGGGGATGGTGCGGGAGATGCTGGCGGGGCTGACGGAGACCATGAAGCGGACCACCATGCCCTTTCTCATGGAAAATTCCGTGGCTTTTCTGGAACAGGCCGTGAAGGCGCTGGTAATGTGCGTGCTGTTTTTCCTGGCCACCATTCTCTCCCTGGAGGAGATGGATGACCTGAAACGGCGGCGGGACAATTCCATTTTCCGGAGAGAGTACGCCATGATCGGAAGCCGTCTGGCCACAGCCGGAAAAGCGTACTTAAAAACCCAGGGCTGCGCTCTGGCCCTGACCATCGGGGTGTGCACGGCGGGGCTGTGGCTTCTGGGCAGTCCTTACTATATTATTCTGGGCATCCTCATCGGACTGCTGGATGCCCTGCCTGTGCTGGGAACGGGTACCGTGTTCATTCCCTGGGCCCTGTTTCTGGCGGCCGGCGGCCACTGGGGACGGGCGGCGGGGATGGCCGTCCTCTACCTGGTGTGCTATTTTCTCAGAGAATTTCTGGAGGCCAGGATCATGGGAAATGAGATCGGTCTGACGCCCCTGGAGTCCCTGGCGTCCATCTACGTGGGCTGGCAGCTCTTCGGTTTTCTGGGGTTTATCCTGGGGCCGGTGGGACTGATCCTCATTGAGGACCTGGTGGACGCCGCGGAAGCGGGCTGGAAAAGACAGGGAGAAGATTGTCAATAAATTCCCGTTCTCCTCTTCTCAAAAAGAAAAAAATATGTTATGATTGTGGGCAGAATGTATCATACATTTCATTCATTGGAGGTGCTAATATTATGTTAGTTTCAGCAAAGGAAATGCTTCAAAAAGCAAGAGACGGCAAGTATGCCGTAGGACAGTTTAACATCAACAACCTGGAGTGGACCAAATCCATTCTGCTCACCGCCGAAGAGTTAAAGTCCCCGGTAATCCTGGGAGTATCTGAAGGCGCAGGAAAATATATGACCGGTTTCAAGACCGTATCCGCAATGGTTAAGGCAATGATCGAGGAGTTAGGCATCACCGTTCCCGTTGCCCTTCATCTGGATCACGGCACCTACGAGGGCTGCTACAAGTGCATCGAGGCAGGATTCTCCTCCATCATGTTTGACGGCTCCCACTATCCCATCGAGGAGAACGTGGAGAAGACCCGCGAGCTGGTAAAGGTTTGCGCTGAGAAGGGAATGTCCCTGGAGGCAGAGGTTGGCTCCATCGGCGGCGAGGAAGACGGCGTTGTGGGCATGGGCGAGTGCGCAGATCCCGCAGAGTGCAAGAAGATCGCTGATCTGGGCGTGGACATGCTGGCTGCCGGCATCGGCAACATCCATGGACAGTATCCGGAGAACTGGCCGGGACTTCGCTTTGACGTACTCGAGGAAGTGAAGAAGGCCGTTGGCGATATGCCTCTCGTTCTTCACGGCGGCACCGGAATTCCGGAGGATATGATCAAGAAGGCGATCAGCCTTGGCGTTGCAAAGATCAACGTAAATACAGAGTGCCAGCTGTCCTTCGCAGCAGCCACGAGAAAATACATCGAGGCCGGCAAGGATCTGCAGGGCAAGGGCTTTGACCCGAGAAAACTCCTGGCTCCCGGCGCAGAGGCCATCAAGGAGACGGTTAAGGAGAAGATGGAGCTGTTCGGTTCCGTTGGAAAAGCCTGAAATTGAATGAAATCAAGCGGACGAAGGCGTCCTTTCCCACGGGAAAGGACGTCTTTTCTTGTGAAATATCAGACAAAATCGTTCAGGGATAGATATTGTCTGATGGTACGCCGGGGCATTTAGGCTGGCTCCGGTTTTGGAAATAATAGGAGAGGAAGAGAGAATGAGCGAACGGATCAACATATCGGAAGTGTTTGGAAAAAATGTATTTAATGAGAGTGTGATGAGAGAACGCCTTCCCAAGAGCGTGTTTAAGAAACTGAAGCAGACCATTGAGAACGGGGCGGAACTGGATCCGTCCATCGCGGACGTAGTGGCCCATGCCATGAAGGACTGGGCTATCGAGCGGGGTGCCACCCACTATACTCACTGGTTTCAGCCGCTGACCGGCGTGACGGCGGAAAAACACGATTCCTTCATCTCTGCTCCCGGACCGGACGGCAAGGTGATCATGGAATTTTCCGGCAAGGAGCTGATCAAGGGCGAGGCGGACGCTTCCTCCTTCCCCTCCGGCGGACTGCGGGCCACCTTTGAGGCCAGAGGCTATACCGCCTGGGACTGCACGTCCCCCGCATTCCTGCGGGAGGACGCCATCGGCGTCACCCTCTGCATCCCCACGGCCTTCTGTTCCTACAAGGGAGAAGCCCTGGATCAGAAGACGCCACTGCTCCGTTCCATGCAGGCCATCAATGATCAGGCACTGCGGATCCTGCGGCTGTTCGGAAACCACACTTCCACCCGGGTGGTTCCCTCTGTGGGGCCGGAGCAGGAGTATTTCCTGGTGGATCGGGAGAAATATCTGAAGCGGAAAGATCTGATTTACACGGGACGGACCCTGTTCGGCGCCATGCCGCCGAAGGGGCAGGAGCTGGATGACCACTATTACGGTGCCATTCAGGAGAGGATCGGTTCCTTCATGAACGAGGTGAACCAGGAGCTTTGGAAGCTGGGAGTGACGGCGAAGACCCAGCACAACGAGGCGGCTCCCGCCCAGCATGAGCTGGCTCCCATCTACGCCCAGGTCAACCTGGCGGTGGACCACAACCAGATGATCATGGAAACCTTGAAGAAGGTGGCGGAGCGCCACGGCCTCACCTGCCTGCTTCACGAGAAGCCCTTTGCCGGCGTCAACGGCTCCGGAAAGCACAACAACTGGTCCCTGACCACGGATGACGGCGTCAACCTGTTAAATCCCGGGGATACGCCCCACGAGAACGTGCAGTTCCTGCTGGTGCTGGCCTGCATCTTAAAGGCGGTGGATGTGCACGCAGATCTGCTGAGAGAGTCCGCCTCCGATGTGGGCAATGACTCCCGTCTGGGTGGAAATGAGGCGCCGCCCGCCATTATTTCCGTGTTCCTGGGCGATCAGCTGGAGGACGTGATCAACCAGCTCTGCGACACCGGAGAGGCCACCCACTCCAAGCAGGGAGGCACCTTAAAGACCGGCGTGGCCATGCTGCCGGATCTGGATCAGGATGTGACGGACCGGAACCGTACCTCTCCCTTCGCTTTCACCAACAATAAGTTTGAGTTCCGTATGGTGGGCTCTTCCGACTCCGTAGCTCCCTCCAATGTGGTGCTGAACACCATTGTGGCGGAGGCCTTTAAGGAGGCGGCAGACGAGCTGGAGAAGGCGGATGATTTCCAGATGGCAGTCCATGACCTGATCAAGAAGCTGTTTAGCGAGCATCGCCGGATTATTTTCAACGGCAACGGATATTCCAGCGCCTGGGTGAAAGAGGCGGAGAAGAGAGGCCTGCCCAACATCTCCTGTATGGTGGAGGCCATTCCCGCTCTGACCACGGAGAAGGCGGTGAAGCTGTTTGAGACTTTCCATGTATATACCAGGGCGGAGCTGGAGTCCAGAGCGGAGGTGGAGTATGATTCCTACTCCAAGATCATCCACATTGAGGCTCTGACCATGACCAACATCGCCGGAAAGCAGATCATTCCCGCCATCATCCGCTATACCGCAAGGCTGGCGGACTCCATGGCGAAGGTGCAGAGCGTCTGCCCGGAGGCGGACACCAGCGTGCAGAGAGATCTGCTGATCGAAGCGTCCGCCCGCCTGGGCGAGATCAAGGCGGCCCACAAGAAACTGGTGGAGCTTCAGGAAGAGTGCAGGTCCATCCGCAGCGCGAAGGAGCGGGCCCACGCCTGCAGGGAGCGGCTGGTGCCGGCTATGGAGGAGCTTCGCCGCCCGGTGGATCTGCTGGAGCGGATCGTGGACAAGGATCTGTGGCCCATGCCTTCTTACGGCGATCTGCTGTTTGAGGTGTAAGAACTCACATAAACGAATATCCGGCCCTGGCCCAGGAGATCATCTCCGGATGAAACCCGAAGCCGGTTTTTCAGACATATTTTTTCCAAAACGTCAGGCACAAAATCCCCGGGAACGCCGCCCGATCAGGCGTTCCCGGGGATTTTGCCGTCTGGGGCCGCATATAATGATCATAAAGCATCGGTGAGTCCGCCTGTTTCCGCCCGGCATGGGGTTTCCCGCGGGATCGATGGCGGGGATGGGACGGCGGGGGAGAAAATATGAGACAGCGGGTTATTTTGTGGACGGCAGTTCTTGCGGTCATGGGATGGATGAGCTACGGGATATGGAGAGGAGAGGCGGCAGCGGCCCTGGAGCGGAGCCGGGCGGGGGAAGTGTCCGCCCCGGAGGAGGCGGTGAAAGAACAGAAGCTGATCGCACTGACCTTTGACGACGGCCCTCATCCGGTTTACACGCCCATGCTGCTGGACGGCCTGAAGGAGCGGAACGTGAAAGCCAGCTTTTTTCTGCTGGGAGGGAACATAGAGGGGAATGAGGAGGTGGTGGAGCGGATGGCCGAGGAAGGCCATCTGATCGGCAACCACACCTACAGCCACGTGCAGCTGACAAAAATTTCCCCGGAGGAGGCGGAGCGGGAGATCTCCGGCACCAATGAAAAGATCCTGGCGGCTTCCGGCGTTTTACCCAGGTACATCCGCCCGCCCTACGGGGAGTGGAGCGAGCAGCTGGAAGCCATGACGGCCATGGAGCCGGTGTTCTGGAATGTGGATCCCCAGGACTGGAAGGTTCTGGACCGGAAAGCGGTGGCGGACCACATCATAAAACACGGGGCGGACGGGGCGGTGGTGCTCCTCCACGACTCCTACGAGACCACAGTGGAGGCGGCCCTGGAAGTGATTGACACCCTGGAAAAGCAAGGATATACTTTTGTTACAGTAGATGAACTTTTGGTGGATTAAAAGCGAGGAAAACTATGAATTTATTTGATTATATGAGGGAAAACACCATGGAAAAGGAGTCTCCCCTGGCAGCCAGGATGCGGCCGGAGACTCTGGACGAGGTGGTGGGGCAGAAGCATATCATCGGAAAGGATAAGCTGCTGTACCGGGCCATCAAGGCGGATAAGCTGGGATCGGTGATCTTTTACGGCCCGCCCGGCACGGGAAAGACCACCCTGGCAAAGGTGATCGCCAACACCACCAGCGCCCAGTTCAAACAGATCAACGCCACCGTGGCGGGGAAAAAGGATATGGAGGACGTGGTCCGGGAGGCGAAGGACAGCCTGGGAATGTACGGGAAGAAGACCATCCTGTTTGTGGATGAGATCCACCGCTTCAACAAGGGACAGCAGGATTACCTCCTTCCCTATGTGGAGGACGGCACCCTGATTTTGATCGGGGCCACCACGGAAAATCCCTATTTTGAGGTGAACAGCGCCCTTCTGTCCCGGTCGAAGATCTTTGAGTTAAAGCCTCTGGAGAAGGAGGATGTGAAGGAGCTGATCCGCCGGGCGGTCTATGACGAGAAGAAGGGAATGGGAAGCTACGGGGGAGAGATCACCGATGAGGCCGCTGATTTCCTGGCGGACGCCTGCGGAGGAGATGCCAGGGCGGCGTTAAACGCGGTGGAGCTGGGAATCCTCACCACGGAGCGGGGGCCGGATGGAAAGATCCTGATCGACCTGGACGTGGCCCAGGAGTGCATCCAGAAACGGGCGGTGGGCTACGACAAGGACGGGGACAGCCACTATGATACGATCTCCGCATTTATCAAGAGCATGCGGGGGTCGGACCCTGACGCGGCGGTGTACTATCTGGCCAGAATGCTCTATGCCGGGGAGGATATCAAGTTTATCGCCAGGAGAATCATGATCTGCGCGGCGGAGGATGTGGGACTGGCGGATCCCCAGGCTCTCACTGTGGCGGTGAGCGCGTCCCTGGCGGTGGAACGGGTGGGAATGCCGGAGGCGAAGATTATTTTGTCGGAGGCGGCCGCCTACGTGGCCACGGCGCCGAAGAGCAACGCTTCCTATATGGCCGTGGAACAGGCGGAGGAATATCTGAAAGGCCACCGTGCTCTTCCCGTGCCGCCCCACCTTCAGGACCGTCATTACAGCGGTGCGGCGAAGCTGGGGCGGGGGCTGGATTACAAATACGCCCACGACTACCCCTACCACTATGTAAAGCAGCAGTATCTGCCCGACGGGATGGAAGGCGTGACCTTTTACCATCCCACAGATAACGGATATGAGAAGAAGGTGGCGGAGCATATGGAATTTCTGCGCAGATCGGCGGAAGATCAGGAGGAGAAATGAAAAAGAAAACGGAAATCAACCCCATGATCGTCATATCCCTGGACGCGGTGGGGACGGAGGACCTGCCGTATTTAAAGACTCTGCCCAATTTCAGCCGGTTCTGGCGGGATGCGGCAGTCTGTGAGCAGGTAAGAAGCGTGTATCCCAGCCTGACCTATCCGGCTCACACCTCCATCATCACAGGGAAATATCCCTCCGGCCACGGGATCGTGAACAATCTGCGGATTCAGCCGGAGCGGGAGAAGCCGGACTGGTTCTGGCAGAGAAAATTTATTCAGGGAGAAACCCTCTATGACCTGGTGGGAAAGGAGGGAGGCCGGACAGCGGCCCTTCTCTGGCCGGTGACCGGCGGTGCGAAGATCCGCTGGAATCTGCCGGAGGTACTTCCCAACCGGCCCTGGCAGAACCAGGTCATGGTCTCCTGCATCAACGGCAGTCCCCTCTATGAGCTGGACCTGCAGCGGCGGTTCGGCCATCTGAGAAACGGGGTGCGCCAGCCGGATCTGGACAATTTTGTCCAGGCGTCCCTGCTGTACACTTTAAAAACCAGGAGGCCGGATCTGACCCTGGTGCATTTTACGGACGCGGACACCAACCGCCATCTTTACGGGGTGAGAAGCCGGGAGGCGAAAGAAGCGCTCCGGCGACATGACAGACGCCTGGGGGAGATTTTCCGGCTGCTGGAGGAGATGGGCTGGAGCGGCCGCGCCAACGTGGCGGTGCTGGGAGACCACTACCAGATGGACGTGAATCGGGCCCTGTGTCTCAACTGGTATTTTCTGAAACGGAACTGGCTGACTGTAAGGGGCAGGAAGGTGACGGGCTGGCGCGCCCTGGCCAGAGAGTGCGACGGCTCCTGCTATATTTATCTCAGGGATCCGTCTCTCTGCGGGGCGGTGAGAGAGCTTCTGGAACAGTTAAAGGACCGGGGGATGATCGGAGAAATCCGTACCGGCAGGGAGGCGGCTGCCCTGGGGGCGGATCCGGCCTGCGCCTTTATGGCGGAAGGCGGAGAAGGCGTGTATTTCCAGAACGGATGGGAGGCGCCGGTGATCACGGCGGATTCCGGGAAGCTCCAGCGGGCCACCCACGGCTTTTATCCGGATCAGGCGGGCTACACCACCGTTTTCGGGGGAAGAGGTCCGGCGTTTGCGGCCGGAGCCAGGGAGGCGTCCATGACTCTGGCGGATGAGGGGGCGACTCTGGCGGCGGCGATGGGACTGAAATTTTCCCGGGCGGACGGAAAAATAAGAAAAAATCTGCTTTCCATTTCCGGGAATTGAGTATATAATAGTAAGTGATTTCCTATGCTATACAGCATCATTTCGACGAATCTAAGAAAAATCCCCATGTGAAAAAAGAAAAAAGGAGACAAAATATGCGCGAAAAGTTGGAGACATTACCTTTGGCCACGCTGCGTGATATGGCAAAGGCGCAGGGGTTAAAGGGCGTAAGTGGTTTCAGAAAATCACAGCTGATAGATATGCTCTGTGAGACGGCGGAGCGGATGGAACAGGAGAAGGCTGCCGGGACGGAGACGGCGGCGCCGGCGGAATCTGCCGGCAGCGGGGGAAAAGGAGGAGCCTCAGGAGAGACCGGAGGAACGGGCAGAAGCGGAGCTTCAGGGGAGACCGCCCCAGGCGGAAATGGCGCGTCCCAGGGAGAGCGGAACAGCTATGGGAGAAATTCATCCCAGGGAGGCCAGCACGGCGGAAACAGAAATAATTTCCACGGGGAATCCCACGGAAACTACAGCCGCAGCGGCGGCTCCGGTTTCCGAAACGAGCGGGGGGACATGCCCAATCTGAGCCCGGATCTGCAGGAGCTGGACAGCGGCGAGGACGCGGAAGGCATTCTGGAGGTTATGTCCGACGGCTTTGGATTTATCCGCTGTGAGAATTTCCTGCCGGGGGACAACGACGTCTATGTGGCCCCGTCCCAGATCCGCCGTTTTAATATGAAGACCGGCGATATTGTACAGGGAAGCAAGCGGGTGAAAAGTCCCACGGAGAAATTTGCGGCCCTGCTCTATGTAAAGACCATCAACGGCTATCCGGCGGGAGCGGCGGAGAAACGGCCCAATTTCGAGGACCTGACTCCCATTTTCCCCAACGAGAGAATCCATCTGGAGATGCCTGGAGGCAGGATGAGCACCGCCATGCGGGTGGTGGATCTGCTCTCCCCCATCGGAAAGGGACAGAGAGGAATGATCGTGTCCCCGCCGAAGGCAGGAAAGACCACCCTGCTCAAGCAGGTGGCCAAAGCGGTGACCACCAATCATCCGGACATGCACCTGATCATTCTGCTCATCGACGAGCGCCCGGAGGAGGTGACGGACATCAAGGAGGCCATCGTGGGCCCCAACGTGGAGGTGATTTACTCCACCTTTGACGAGCTGCCGGACCGGCATAAGAGAGTGTCGGAGATGGTAATCGAGCGGGCGAAGCGTCTGGTGGAGCACGGCCGGGACGTGATCATTCTTCTGGACAGCATCACCAGACTGGCCAGGGCCTATAACCTGGTGGTTCCCCCCAGCGGACGGACGCTCTCCGGCGGTCTGGATCCGGCGGCCCTGCACATGCCCAAGAGATTTTTCGGCGCCGCCAGAAATATGCGGGAGGGCGGAAGCCTGACCATTCTGGCCACGGCCCTGATCGACACCGGCAGCAGGATGGACGACGTGATCTATGAGGAATTTAAGGGAACCGGCAACATGGAGCTGGTTCTGGATAGGAAGCTGTCGGAGAAGAGAATCTTCCCGGCCATCGATATCTTAAAATCCGGCACCAGGCGGGACGACCTGCTCCTCACCAGAGAGGAGATGGAGGCGGTGGATATTGTGCGCAAGGCCACCAATTCCATGAAGGCGGACGAGGCGGTGGAGAAGATTCTGGATCTCTTCGCCCGCACCAGAAACAACCGGGAATTTGTGGAAAGCGCGAAGAAAATCCGGTTTTTCTAGGGAAAAACCGCTTGCATCTGAGAAAAAACTGTGATATACTTTGTAAGCTGTCTATATCAGACATAGAGTGCGTGAAATCGACGCCTGCGGTTGGAAACCGCAAAATTAGAATTGAGAGGTGAAAATCATGAAGGAAGGAATCCATCCAGCTTATTACCAGGCAAAGGTTGTCTGCAACTGCGGAAACGAGTTCGTGACCGGATCTACTAAGAAAGACATTCACGTAGAGGTTTGCTCCAAGTGTCATTCTTTCTACACCGGCCAGCAGAAGGCTGCGGCAGCCCGCGGACGTATTGATAAGTTCAATCGTAAGTACGGCATTACGAAGTAAGAGCTAAGGTTAAAGAGAGGTTGGAGTCTAGTGGAAACGCTATGCTTCAACCTTGTTTTTTATCTCATAGGAACATGGCGCTTAGAGCGCCCCGCCGCAGGCGGAGAATCCTGCGGAGCAGGATTCTTTTTTATATCCGGGAAAAGAGGTGGACCATGAAATATTCTGGAATCGGCGGTCAGGCGGTCATCGAAGGGATTATGATGAAAAACGGAGATGACTATGCCACGGCGGTCAGGAAGCCGGACGGGGAGATTGCGGTGCAGAAGGACCGTTATGTGAGCATGACGGAAAAGGTGAAAATTTTCTCCCTGCCTTTTGTGCGGGGAATTTTCAGTTTTGCGGATTCCCTGATCCTGGGGATGAAGACCCTGACCTTTTCCGCCAGTTTTTTTGAGGATGATGAGGACGCCGGGGAGCCGGGGAAATTTGAGCTGTTTCTGGACCGGGTTTTCGGGGAGAAGATGGAGAAGGTGCTCATGGGAGCAGTGATGGCCTTTTCCGTGGTGATGGCGGTGGTGATCTTTATGATCGTGCCCCTGCTGCTGGCCAATTTTCTGAGAAATTTTATCTCTTCTGAGACTTTGATGGCGTTCCTTGAGGGAGTGATCCGTCTGGGGATCTTCATCGGCTACGTGCTGCTGGTCTCCCGGATGGAGGAAATCCACAGGACCTTCATGTACCACGGAGCGGAGCACAAGTGCATCAACTGCGTGGAGCACGGCATGGAGTTAAATGTGGAGAACGTGAGAAAAAGCTCCCGTTTCCACAAGCGCTGCGGCACCAGCTTCCTGATCTTTGTTATGATCATCAGCATTCTTCTGTTTATGGTGATCCGGGTGGACACCCTTTGGCTGCGGATTGTCAGCCGGATTGCGCTGATTCCGGTGATTGCGGGTGTTTCCTATGAGATTCTGCGGCTGGCGGGAAGAAGCGACGGCGGCCTGATCAATCTCATCAGCAAACCGGGACTCTGGACCCAGGGACTGACCACGAAGGAGCCGGACGATTCCATGATCGAGGTGGCCATCGCCGCCGTGGAGGAAGTCTTTGACTGGAGAGCTTACCTGGCGGAGAATTTTCCTGAGAACAGGGAGAAGGAGAAGGCGGTATGACATTTTTTGAGCTTTGGAAATGGGGAGAAAAGCGGCTAGCGGACAGCGGAATCCGGGAAGCGGACCTGGATGCGAAATATCTCCTTCTGGAGGCCTTTGAGATGGATCTGGCCCACTTTCTGCTGAGGGAACAGGAACAGGTTCCGTCCACGGACGGCAGAACCAGGGAGTACAGCGACGCGGTTCTGGCCCGGGCATCCCGGGTTCCCCTTCAGTATCTCACGGGAAAGCAGGATTTTATGGGCCTGACCTTCCATGTGGATGAGAGAGTGCTGATCCCCAGGCAGGACACAGAGACCCTGGCGGAACTGGTGCTGCGGGAAAACCCGGAGAAGAACATTCGTCTGCTGGATCTGTGCACCGGTTCCGGCTGCCTGGCCGTGAGCCTGGCAGTGCTGGGAGGCTATGAGGAGGTGGATGCCGGAGACATTTCTCCGGATGCCCTGGAGGTGGCGGAGGAGAATGGACGCCGCCTGGGGGGAAATGTCCATTTTGTGGAGAGCGATCTCTTTTCCGCCCTGGATCCGGGAAAGGCCTACGATGTGATTGTGTCCAATCCGCCCTATATTCCCACGGAAGTGATCGAAGGCCTGGAGCCGGAGGTGCGGGATTACGAGCCCAGAATGGCCCTGGACGGAAGCGGCGACGGCCTGGCCTTTTACCGCCGTCTGGCGGCGGAGAGCCCGTCCCACCTAAAGCCCGGCGGCCGTCTGTACCTGGAGATCGGCTGGGACCAGGGGGAGTCGGTGGAAGCTCTTCTCAGGGAAAATGGGTTTGAGGATATAGAAGTTGTGAGGGACGATGCCGGAAACTGCCGGGTTGTGCGGGGAAAACGGCCGGGAGCCGGCATTTAAGCAGGAGGTTGACATGTTCGATAAATTGGATGATATTTTGATTCACTATGAGGAACTGATGCAGGAGCTGAACAATCCGTCAGTGGCGGAGGATCAGAGCCGGTTCCGCAAACTGATGAAGGAACAGTCCGATCTGGCTCCTCTGGTGGAGACCTATACCACGTACAAAAAAGCGAAGCAGGATGTGGAGGACAGTCTTGCCATCCTGGAGGAGGAGTCTGACGAGGAGATGAGGGAGCTGGCGAAGGAGGAGCTGTCCGATGCCAGAAAGCGGATTGAGGAGCTGGAAAATGAGCTGAAGATTCTGCTCCTGCCCAAGGATCCCAATGATGACAAGAACATTATTATGGAGATCCGGGCCGGTGCCGGCGGCGACGAGGCGGCTTTGTTCGCCTCTGAGCTGTACCGGATGTACGTCAACTACGCGGAGCATCAGCACTGGAAAGTGGAGATGGTGAGCGTCAGTGAAAACGGCATTGGAGGCTTTAAGGAAGTGGTCTGCATGATCACCGGAAAGGGAGCCTACTCCAAATTAAAGTACGAGAGCGGCGTGCACCGGGTGCAGCGTGTGCCGGAGACGGAGTCCGGCGGCCGGATCCACACCTCCACCGCCACGGTGGCAGTGATGCCGGAGGCAGAGGAAGTGGACGTGGAGATCGACATGAACGACTGCCGCATCGACGTGATGCGGGCGTCTGGAAACGGCGGACAGTGTGTAAACACCACAGACTCGGCGGTGCGTCTGACCCACATTCCCACGGGAATCGTGATCTACAGCCAGACGGAGAAATCCCAGCTTCAGAATAAGGAAAAGGCGTTCCGCCTGCTCCGCTCCAAACTGTATGATATGGAGCTGGAGAAACGGCAGAATGAGGAGGCGGAGGAGAGGCGCAGCCAGATCGGCACGGGAGACCGGTCGGAGAAGATCCGTACCTACAATTTCCCTCAGGGCCGTGTGACGGACCACCGGATCAAGCTCACTCTTTATAAGCTGGATTCCATCATGAACGGAGATATCGAGGAACTGATCGACAGCCTTATCGCCGCGGACCAGGCGGCCAAGCTGGCGAAAATGAACGAAAATCAGTAAAAAAACAGAGCAGAAGGCAGAGGCCGGGCGGAAAAGCGCGGGGCCTCTGCCTTTTTTGCGCGATACGCCCGGCAGGCAGCTGCCGCCCGGAGGTGCCTGCACATCCGTGGAGGCAGATATATGCCGGGCAACGGACAGCGAACAGCCTTGCTGTGAGCTGCCCGTGGTATCGCGAATCGGATAGGGGAAGGGGCTTTCCCTATCCGATTACGGCTGACCCGGGGGAATACTGCCGAATTTGAATATAAAATTCAGACAAATAATGGAAAATATTCCAAAAACATATGGTTTTATTGACGAAAAGATAGAAAAAGGATTAAGATATGATTATAAAAACAGCCGGTAACTTCGGGCATTCCGGGGAAAACGGCAAATCTCAGGAGGTGAGCATTTATGAAAATGATGATGTGGCTGACGCCGGCGGCGGGAGCCGCCGCCCTGCTGTTCGCTCTGGCGCTGGCAGTCATGGTGAGAAGGCAGGAGATGGGAAACGAACGGATGCGGGAGATTGCGGGAGCGATCAAAGAGGGAGCCCGGGCCTTCCTGGGAGCGGAGTACCGTATGCTGGCAGTGTTTGTGGCGGTGCTCTTTCTTCTCATCGGCGTGGGAATCGGCAACTGGATCACGGCTCTCTGTTTTCTGGTGGGAGCGGCCTTTTCCACTCTGGCCGGCTATTTCGGCATGCAGGTGGCTACGGATGCCAACGTGCGGACGGCCAACGGGGCCATGACCGGCGGAATGGGAAAAGCTCTCGGAATCGCCTATAAAGGAGGGGCCGTTATGGGGCTGTGCGTGGTGGGCCTGGGCCTTCTGGGTGCCGGCTCCATCTACCTGATTACGGGAGATGTGGATGTGCTCACCGGCTACAGCCTGGGAGCTTCCTCCATCGCCCTGTTTGCCCGGGTGGGCGGCGGTATTTACACAAAGGCCGCAGACGTGGGGGCGGATCTGGTGGGAAAAGTGGAGGCGGGAATTCCTGAGGACGACCCCAGAAATCCGGCGGTGATCGCCGATAATGTGGGGGACAATGTGGGAGACGTGGCCGGAATGGGAGCGGATTTGTTTGAGTCCTATGTGGGTGCCATTGTGTCTGCGGTGACGCTGGGAGTGGTATCCTGGCAGGCAGAGGGAGCGTTTTTCCCGCTGGCGCTGGCGGCAGCCGGGGTGATAGCGTCCATGATCGGAACATTTTTCGTCCGGGGAACGGAAGGAGGAGACCCCCAGAAGGCTCTGAATTTTGGCAGCTATGTGGCCTATGCCATTGTGGTGGTCTCTTCTCTGGGGTTAAGCATCCTCTTTTTCGGCCGCCTGCAGGAGGCGGGGGCGGTGATTGCCGGCCTGGCAGTCGGTTTCATCATCGGACAGATCACGGAGGTCTATACCTCTGACAAGTACCAATCTGTAAAACGGATCGCGGAGCAGTCGGAGACCGGGGCTGCCACCAATATTATTTCCGGCCTGGCAGTGGGAATGCGGTCAACGGTGGCTCCCATTCTGTTTATCTCCGTGGGCATTCTTCTCTCCTATATGGCGGCGGGCCTTTACGGCATCGCCCTGGCGGCAGTGGGAATGCTGGCCACCACGGGAAGCACCATCGCTGTGGACGCCTACGGCCCCATCGCTGACAATGCAGGCGGAATTGCGGAGATGGCCGGCCTGGACGAGAGCGTAAGATCCATCACAGACCGGCTGGACAGTGTGGGAAATACCACGGCGGCCATCGGAAAAGGCTTTGCCATCGGTTCTGCGGCGCTGACAGCCCTGGCTCTGTTTGTGTCCTACGCGCAGGCGGTTCAGCTGGAAACCATAGATATTTTAAATCCGAAGGTGATCATCGGCCTGTTCATCGGCGGCATGCTGCCGTTCCTGTTTTCCGCCATCACCATGGAATCAGTCTCCAAAGCGGCCTACCGGATGATAGAGGAGGTGCGCAGACAGTTCCGGGAATATCCTGGTATTCTGAAAGGGGAAAGCCGGCCGGACTATACCTCCTGCGTGGGGATTTCCACCACCGCCGCTCTGCAGGAAATGCTGGTTCCCGGAGTGATCGCCGTGGCGGCTCCCCTGGTTATGGGCGTCTGTCTGGGAACGGACGCCCTGGGCGGCATGCTGGCCGGAGCTCTGCTCACCGGCGTTCTGATGGCAATATTTATGGCGAACGCCGGCGGAGCCTGGGACAACGCGAAAAAATACATTGAAGGAGGAACCCACGGAGGCAAGGGGAGCGAGCCTCACAAGGCGGCCGTGGTGGGGGATACGGTGGGAGATCCGTTTAAGGATACCTCCGGCCCGTCCATCAACATTCTGATCAAGCTGATGACCATTGTCTCTCTGGTGTTCGCGCCCCTGTTTCTGACGTTCGGCCCGCTGTTCTGACGGATGAAAGGGAACGGCCGGTTTTCCTTGAATTTTGGCGGCTTCTATAGTATATTTGATGTGTTATATGGCCATTTTGCGGTAATTTCTATGTTTTTGTTAATAATAAAGTAAAAGATACTTAAAGTATATTTTGCGGTTCTACGTTATGATGATATAGAAAACATACTACGGTGAAAAATATTCCATATACGGGAGGTACACATATGAAAGGAATCATTCTGGCCGGCGGATCCGGCACCAGACTCTATCCGCTGACGAAGGTGACGTCCAAGCAGCTGCTGCCCATCTACGACAAGCCCATGATCTATTATCCCCTTTCCGTCCTCATGGACGCGGGAATCCGGGATATTCTGATTATTTCCACCCCGGACGATACGCCCAGGTTTGAGTCTCTGCTGGGAGACGGCCATCAGTTCGGCATTCAGCTCTCCTACGCGGTGCAGCCCAGCCCTGACGGTCTGGCCCAGGCATTTATCATCGGTGAGGAGTTTATCGGGGACGATCATGTGGCCATGATCCTGGGGGACAACATTT
>DXFM01000039.1 GCA_019114465.1 Candidatus Lachnoclostridium avicola | reverse complement strand
TCTGAACTCTGCCACAGGGATTTTATACCCTTTTGACGGGTTAATTGAGTGATGTTATGGCTGCATGGATCAATTTTCAGATTCATGGTATTGTTATCAATTCAGATACTGTTCCGTGAATAATTTAGGATAACTATTAATTTAAAAGCAGGAGGCGGGATCATTGGATTTAAAACAGCTGGAATACATTATAAAAATCGCGGAGGAAAACAATATTACAAGGGCGGCGGAAAAACTTTTTATCACCCAGTCCGCCTTAAACCAGCAGCTTCTCCGGCTGGAAAAAGAACTGGGAACGCCGCTTTTTTACCGATCCAGGACCAACTGGCGGCCCACAGAGGCCGGCAAGGTTTATCTGGAAAATGCCAGGAAAATTCTTCAGATCAAGCATCAGACCTACAGCATTATCAGCGACATTGCCGCCACCAGAAAGGGAAATCTCTCCGTGGGATTCACCCCCGGCAGGGGCATTGACATGTTTACCGCTGTCTACCCGGCGTTTCACCGCCAATACCCCAACATCATTGTGGAGCCGAAGGAAATGAGCGTTCACCAACAGCAGCAGCAGATTTCTCAGGGAAATCTCGACATCGGCTTCATGACACTGCGGGAATGCGACCAGACGGGGGATATTTATGAAATTATCGCAAAGGAAGAATTTGTACTTGCCATTCCGGAGGGACATCCCCTGGGGCGCCAGGCGGCTCCGGCGGGAGAGCCTCTGACCACCATTGACCTCTCCCTCCTAAAATATGAGCCCTTTGTTTTCATGTACAAGGAATCCACCAGCCGCCGGCTGACCGACTCCATATTCCGCCATGCGGCGTTTTCTCCCGTTGTCCTGTTTGAAACTTCCAGTACCTCCGCCATTGCCACTTTAGTCCGCTCCTGCATCTGCTGCGGCGTGATTCCATACTACTACGTGAAGAAGGACCCGACGGGAATTGCCGCCTTCTCTCTTCCGGAAAGACCATCCTGGAATCTTGCTGTCAGCTACAAAAAAGGCGGCTACGTCAGCCGGGCGGCCAGAGAGTTTATCCGGCTCGCCTCTGAATACTGGTCCGGCTCTCCCCTGCTCTCTCCTTCCTCCACCGAAGATCCCGCCAATTCTTCCGGCGGATCACAGGAGCAGTAAAAGAGGCTGCCGCATCCGGATCTTCCGATCACGGATGCGGCAGCCTCACGCTTTATTCCAGGCTGTTCCCATATTTATTTAAAATATCATATTTAAAATAAGAAGTTCTACCATTCCTACGCCGGTCATAATAAACGATACTGCTGTCTTGCACTTTACCTGATCTTTCAGCTCACTTAAGCCGAACATTCCATTAAATACCCAGAATCCGCTGTCGTTAAAATAGCTGCACGCGATGGCGCCGATACAGCAGGACTGAGCGAGAAGAATCGGTGAAATTCCAAGCTGGGATACCAGGGGAGCCGTCAGAGACGCAGCCGTAGTGATTGCCACAGTAGCGGAACCCAGAGCCAGTCTCATAAGAGCGCCGATGATCAGAGGAATCAGGATTGCCGGGATCGGCCATGCCAGAACCGTTGCGCCCAGCACATCGCCGATGCCGCTGACCTTGATGATATTTCCCAGAGATCCGCCTGCGCCGGTAATTAACATGATCATTCCGGTATCCTTGATGGCCTCGTCCATCATGCTCATTACTTTTTTCTTCTCAATCTTTCCGCCCAGTCCGTAGATTGCCAGAACCGCTCCGATTCCCAGCGCTACAATGGGGGAGCCCACCAGGGTAATCAGCTGATATACCGGGCCGTCGCTCATGCCTACGAAATCTGCTACCGTCTTGCACAGAATCAGAATCAGGGGAATCACAATGGGGGAGAGGGATGCCCACAGACCGGGAAGCTCTTTTGCGTTCATGATCTGCTCCAGCTGATCCATACTCTTTATGTATTCCTTCTTAAATTCCATTCTGGTGAATGTGCCGTCCTCATTGGGAATCTGATAGATCTTTTTCCCGATCCATTTCGCATAAAGCTCCGCCGCGATAAAGATCGGAACAGACATGGCAGCTCCGGCCAGAATCATCTGTCCCACATCGACGCCCAGCATTCCCGCAGCGGTCAGCGGACCGGGGGTCGGCGGCACCATTACGTGTGTGCACTGAAGTCCGCAGGCCAGGGCCAGAGCCAGACCGATCACAGACTTGCCCGTCATTCTGGACATGGCCTTGCACAGAGGCGCAAAGATTACAATGGCGGAATCCGCAAATACGGGGATGGACACCAGCCATCCTGTCACTCCCAGGGCCCACTCCTCTTTGCCTTTTCCGATGGCTTTGATAAACGTGTAGGCCAGCCGTTCAGCAGCTCCCGTTTTTTTCCAGAATACCGCCCATCATAACGCCAAGACCGATAATAATACCGGTGCTCTGAAGTGTGTTTCCAAAACCTACCTGGATTGCGTCCACCACATCCCCAGGTGCCATTCCGCCGATCAGTCCGGCGATCAGCGCTGCAAGCAGCAATGCGATAAATGTGTGAATTTTTGTCTTCATCACAAGAATGATCATAATCGCAATGCCTAAAAACAGCCCAAGAAGCATTTGTGTTTCATGTGTCATTTTTTCATTCTCCCTTCCCACCTATTACATTCACCCATAATTTTGCCCCGCAGCCTGGAATGCGGGGCGTATCTATAGGTTTTTGTTAAAAAAACTATAGCATAATTTTATCAATTCGTAAAATTAATTATAGTTCAGTTATCTCTAAGAAAAATTTAGAGTCTTCCGGACTCGCAAAAGGGAGAAATTTTTTCCGGTTTCTGAAGTCAATATACCCGGATGACGCTGGAGACCTCTTTCATGGCGGTCATGCCCCGGATCACCGTCAGGGAATCGTTGAAATTGCGCTCCATCACCCGGTCCGTGATGATCACCAGCTCCGCCACGCCGTTCTCGCTCCGTTTCTGATACACCTGGGCGATGCTCACGTTGTTGTTGCCCAGGACTCCTGCGATGTTGGCCAGAGCCCCCGGCCGGTCGGACACCTGCACCCGGAGGAAGTACTTGCTCATGGTGCTTCCCTCCTCTTTTACAGGAATATTTTTATAGCAGGTGCATCCCATCCGCCCGCAGCAGCCATGGACAAGATTTCCCATCACATCGATCACATCTCCCATGACCGCGCTGGCTGTGGGCATCTTTCCCGCTCCCCGTCCCATGAACATGGCCTCGTCGCAGGCGTCCCCCCGCACGAAAACCGCGTTGAAGGAGCTTCTCACCGACGCCAGAGGATGATCCTCCGGCACCAGCATGGGATGGACCTTCACCTCAATGCCGTCCTCCTCTTTTTTCGCGATTCCCAGCAGCTTGATCACATATCCGAAATCTCTGGCATACTGAATGTCCTTCGCCGTAATGCCGGTGATTCCCTCCGTGGACACCTGGGAGAAGGTGACTCTGGAATTAAAGGCGATGGAAGCCATAATGGCAATCTTCCGCCCGGCGTCGTAGCCTTCCACGTCCGCCGTGGGATCCGCCTCCGCGTAGCCTTTCTTCATGGCCAGCTCCAGAGCTTCCTTATAGTCCATGCCCACCTCTGACATTTTGGTCAGAATGTAGTTGGTGGTCCCGTTGACGATTCCGGCCACCTCCGTCAGCTCCGCTCCCGCCAGGCTCTGCTTCAATGTCCGGATAATGGGCACTGCTCCCGCCACAGAGGCCTCAAACATCAGGTCGCAGCCATTGCTGCTGGCAAGCTCCAGCAGTTCTCCTCCGTGCTCCGCCAGCAGGTCCTTGTTGGCAGTCACCACCTGTTTGCCCGCCTTCAGTGCCTCCGAAACATAGGTTCTGGCCGGCTCAATTCCGCCCATCAATTCAATGACGATCTGGATCCCGTCTTCTTCCAGGATCTCCTTCCAGTTGTCGGTGAACAGGGACGGATCCGCTCCCTCCCGTTTCTTTCCCAGGCTGCGCACCAGGATCTTTCTGATCTCCAGGGATGCGCCGGTTTTGTGGATCAGTTCATCCCCCAGGCGGGAGGCCAGCAGGTATACCCCGCTTCCCACCGTTCCATAGCCCAGCAGGGCTGCGCCGATCACGTTCTGCTTATCCATTATGGTCGATTCCTTTCTTCTGTCATTTGTTTTTTCCTATCTTATCATCAACCGCCGGGAAACACAACGAAAATCTTGACAGAACGGCTGTCCGGTGCTAAACTGATTCACGGACAACATGTATAGATTCACAGAACGGGTGAATGTATCTACCGGCTGCCATATCAGCTGACTATGTGTTTCCATCCACAGCTTCTGGGACGGAAACCGCGGCCAGCAGGCAGGCGGTTTTTTGATGCCCGAAAACAGAAAGGAGAATTGATACATGAATCAGGAAAATACCCGTATTTTAAAAGGAGACATCTGCTACAGCATTGATAAAAATACTCTTATTACCGTGGAAGACGGCTATCTGGTCTGCGAGAACGGAACATCTTCCGGCGTCTTTCCCAGACTTCCGGAAATGTACGCCGGCCTGCCCGTGGAGGACTATTCCGGGAAACTGATTACTCCCGGCCTCACCGACCTGCACATGCACGCCCCCCAATACGCCTTCCGGGGCTTTAAAATGGATCTGGAGCTTCTGGACTGGCTGAACTCCAGCGCCTTTCCGGAGGAAGCCAGATATGAGGATCCGGACTACGCCAGGGACGCCTATTCCATATTTGTCCAGGATCTGAAAAAAAGCGTCAACACCAGGGCCTGCCTGTTCGCCACCCTTCATCTGCCGGCCACCAGGATCCTCATGGACCTTCTGGAGGAGTCGGGGATGGAGACCTTTGTGGGAAAGGTGAACATGGACCGGAACTGTCCCGATTACCTGCGGGAGACCGACGGGGACGCTTCCGCCGACGCCACCATCGCCTGGCTGGAGGAAACGGCCGGGGCCTACTCCCACGTCCGCCCCATCCTCACCCCCAGGTTTATCCCCGCATGCTCCGATCGGCTGATGGAGCGGCTGGCAGACATCCAGAGAGCATGGCACCTCCCCCTCCAGTCCCATCTGTCAGAAAATCCGGAGGAGATCGCCTGGGTGCAGGAGCTGGCGCCCCAGTCCCGGTTCTACGGGGACGCCTACGACCGGTTCGGCCTCTTCGGCGGCGAGGTTCCCACCATTATGGCCCACTGCGTTCACTGCCCGCCGGAGGAAGTGGAGCTGATGAAGGAGCGGGGCGTCTACATCGCCCACTGCCCCCAGTCCAACGCCAACCTGACCTCCGGAGCCGCTCCCGTGCGCCGTTTTCTGGATCAGGACATGCGCGTGGGCCTGGGATCTGACATCGCCGGCGGCACTGTGCTCTCCATCTTCCGGGCCATGGCGGAGGCCATTCAGACCTCAAAGCTGAGAGCCCGCCTGACCGGGGACGGCTTAAAGCCCATCACCATGGAGGAAGCCTTCTTTATGGGCACCAAAGGAGGCGGCAGCTTCTTCGGAAAAGTGGGCAGCTTTGAAGAAGGATATGAGGCCGACGCCATCGTGCTGGACGAGAGCCGGATCCCCCACCCCCAGAAGCTCACAGTAAAGGAGCGGCTGGAGCGGTTCCTCTACCTGTCCGGCGATGACTGGGTGCTTCACAAATACGTGAAAGGGCGCCGGCTGTTTTAAACCGGCGCCGTAAACTCTCAGCTGTTTTCCTCTGTCAGACGGCGGCTCTCCTCCTCCAGCCGCTCCTGGCACTGTCTGCTCTCCTCCGCCATGCGATTCAGCTTCTCCAGGATCTGAAGAAGCTGTCTTCGCAGCCGTTCCATCCGATCCCTGGCATCCTGAATCCTGGACAGCGCCATCCAGTCAAATACAATCCCGTCAAAGAAATAATCGGCAAACCGGAGACCGGCACCGGCATTTACCCCTTCCACGGACGCCGCCGGTCCCACATCCGCCAGCTCTGTGCGGAACCGGCTGAGCAGTATCTGCAGCCGTTCGATCCCGGCCTGGGCGTCGTCCACCCGCTGGTATTTGATCAGATCGCTCATCAAACCGCCGCCTACCACGTCGTAAACTCCCCAGCGCTTCGCGCTGTTTAGCTTTTCCAGCACATATTCCACCTGGTTTTTTGCTGCCCGTCCGGCCCTCTCCGCCTCTTTTATCTCCTTCTCTCTGGCTTTCTCCTCCCCTTTCTGCCGTTCCAGCTCCAGAAGCCGCTCGCCTGCTCCCGGTTTTCCCATCAGAGCGGTCTTCCTCCCGTTCAGCTCCTTCTCGTACTCCTCCGGAATCTCCTGAAGGCTGTCCGCTTCCTTTTGCAGCTGTTCCATCCGGCCTTTTAAATCCTCCAGCCGGGCAAGGGCGCTGTGATAGTTTAAACCGGCCTGAACCGCCTCCTCCCGCTCCTTTTCAAGCCTCTCCTCCTTCTGTCCCAGAAACGAGAAGAGGAATCCGGAGACGGAGCCTTTCTCCAGCTTCTCCACGTCCGCCGTCTCCTGCCGGAACTGTTCCTTCAGCTTCCTCACCGTCTCATGAAGCTTCCACTCTTCCCTTCTCATCTCCGCCAGCATGTGTTCTACAGTCTCAAGTCTCTTCTTTTTTTCCGCCAGCTGCCGCAAACGGCTTTTCTCCATCTTTCTTCCTCCCCTCACCATCTCCTGTGACATTTCCGCCGCCTACAGATTTTCCACAAAATGGAGAAATTTCTCCCAATAGGCCCGGTATACCCGTCCCTCTCCTCAAAGGGACAGATGATCAGTCATTCTGTCTCCATTTCTCTGGTTCTCCTTCCTTATTGTCCGTTTCGTACCCCATGGCCATCAGGCTCGTTAAGTGTTCACAGTATACCATATTCCCGTTTTTTTGTCCGGCATTTTATGGAATTGTAAGAAAAATGTTCTTGTCTCTTCGATCTGTTCCATATATAATCAATTTATCAGGATATTATCATTCTCATCTGAAGGAGGTATCAGTATGAAAAAATTATTCACAGCCGCCGCCCTCACTGCGGCATTTGCCCTCTCCATGTCGGCGACCGCATTCGCCGGACAGTGGCAGCAGAATTCCACCGGCTGGTGGTGGCAGGAGGACAACGGCTCCTATCCCCAGAGCACCTGGAGATGGCTGGACGGAAACGGAGACGGACTGGCAGAGTGCTATTATTTTGATTCCAACGGCTACATGGTTTCCAATACTTCCGTGGACGGCTATCAGGTAGATGCAGACGGCCGCTGGATTCAGGACGGAACCGTTCAGTACGCTCAGGCTCAGACGGAGGAGAGCGATGCCATGGCCGCTCTCAGAGCTGCAACCCAGAAGAGCCAGGGAATGTCTTCCATTGACACGGATATGTTTATGAACATGCAGATCAGCATGGAAGGTCTGACCTTAGACATGAACATGGATGGAAACATGAAGATGAAGGATGTAAACTCCCAGAACATGGAGTACATCATAGATATGAATTTAAACCTGCTGGGCGAGACGGTTCATATGAATTATTTCTACACCGGCGGATACGGATACTACGATATCGACGGTGAGAAGATGAAGATTCCCATGGATATGACCACCGCCCTGGAGAGCGCCCAGACCTCTTCCCTCATCAACGAGGATGATCTGTCCTACATCCAGGATGTTTCCATGGTGGACAACGGCAACGGAAC
>DXFM01000038.1 GCA_019114465.1 Candidatus Lachnoclostridium avicola | reverse complement strand
CCTGGCGGGAGTTTGAGCCCTACGAGGTGGTGGCCACCACCTACCAGGCCATCTCCGGCGCCGGCAAGACCTTCAAGGACTGGCCGGAGATGGTGGAGAACATCATCCCCTACATCGGCGGCGAGGAGGAGAAGAGCGAGCAGGAGCCTCTGAGAATCCTGGGAAAGGTGGAGAACGGCCAGATCACAAAGGCCGCAGAGCCGGTGATCACCTGCCAGTGCATCCGCGTGCCCGTGCTGGACGGCCACACGGCAGCTGTGTTTGTCAAGTTCCGCAAGAAAGTGACCAAGGAGCAGCTGGTGGAGAAGCTGGTGAGCTTTAAAGGACTTCCCCAGGAGCTTCATCTCCCCAGCGCCCCCGCCCAGTTCATCCAGTACATGGAGGAGGACAACCGCCCCCAGGTGAAGCTGGACGTGGACTTTGAGAGGGGCATGGGCATCTCCATCGGCCGCCTGAGGGAGGACACGGTGTACGACTGGAAGTTCGTGGGCCTGTCCCACAACACGGTGCGGGGAGCCGCCGGCGGAGCCATTCTCTGCGCAGAACTCCTCACAGCCCAGGAGTACATCACGGCAAAATAGACAGCAAAATAAGCGGAGGACGCGAAGAATATGGCTTACAGCAAGACTCTTTTTGGAACCATGCCGGACGGCAGCCCGGTGTACGCCTACACCCTGGTGAACAGCCGGGGGACGGAGTGCACCCTGCTGGATCTGGGAGCCATCTGGAACCGGATGGCGGTGAGAGACAGATATGGGAACAAGCGGGACGTGATTCTGGGCTATGATCAGCCGGAATCCTATCTCACGGACGCCGCATTTTTCGGCGCGGTGGTGGGGCGCAACGCCAACCGCATCGCCGGTGGGCATTTCACCCTGGAGGGGAAGGAATACCAGCTGGCGGTGAACAACGGCCCCAACAACCTCCACAGCGGCCCGGACGTGTACCGGAACCGGATCTGGGAGGCGTCGGCCGGGGCCGACGAGTCCGGCAGCTACGCCCAGTTCTCCCTGTGGAGCGAGGACGGGGATCAGGGGTTCCCGGGGAAGGCCAGGATCGAGGTCCGCTATACCCTGGACGAGGACGACGGGGTCACCATCTCCTACGCCATGGTGGCCACGAAGACCACGGTGGCCAATTTCACCAACCATGTGTATTTCAACCTGGCGGGTCAGGAGACAGGGAAGATCATGGACCAGAAGGTGCGCATCCTGGCGGACGCCTTCACCCCCACGGACGCGGTGTCCATCCCCACGGGGGAGATCCGCCCGGTGGCGGGCACGCCCATGGACTTCAGGGAGTGGAAGGAGATCGGGCGGGAGATCGGCGCCGACTATGAGCAGCTGACCCAGGCCGCCGGCTACGACCACAATTATGTGATCCGGGACTGGGACGGCACGGTCCGCCTGGCGGCGGAGGCCGCCTGCGAGGAGAGCGGCATCGGGGTGGAGGTGTACACCGACCGCCCGGGCGTCCAGTTCTACACCGGCAACTACATCGACGGGGAGAAGCCGGGCAAGGGCGGGGCCGCCTACGACAAGCGGGCTGGGTACTGCTTTGAGACCCAGGCCTACCCCGACACTTTGAACCATCCCAACTTCCCCACCACGGTGCTCCCGGAGGGAAAGGAATTTCACTCCGCGACCACCTACCGGTTTGTCTGCCGCTGACAGACAGACCCGGGGAAGCGTGTTCATCCGGGGGAAGCATTTCCGCCCGGGGAGAGCGGATTCAGCGAAACTGCATAGAGAAACGGTATGCGCCGCAGGCGCCTGTGTGACAGGCAGCCCTGCGGCGTTTTGTCTTTGCAGCGCAAATGTGTAATATATTTTACAATTCCCGCCGGTCCCTTTACAGGATCTTTCTCAAAGGTTTACCAAAAGCAGGTGGTTTTCCGGGGGCGGCTTGGGGTAATGTATTAGTGTAAGCTGTCAGACAGCTTGGAGGGCAATATGAAGAAAAAGAGATACGAGGAACTGGCGGAATGCCTGGAAGAAAAAATCGACAGAGGAGAGTGGGAGGTGGGGGACAAGCTGCCGGGAGAGATCGAATTGGCCCGCATGTACGGGGTGGGGCGTTCCACGGTGCGTGAGACGCTGAATCTGCTCCAGGAGAAGGGCATGATAGTGAAGAAAAATGGCTCCGGCAGCTATGTGAAGGCCAGGTCAATGGCCCTTGACAATCCCCTGCTCCGATTAAACTCCATCGGCGAGATGATTCGGACGGCAGGCTATGTTCCCAGCAGTATCTGGTATCGCCTGAGACATCTGCCCGCCGACGAGGAGATGGCGGCCCGGCTGGACCTGGAACCCGGGGATCGGGTGGTGGTGATGATGCGCGGAAGAGAGGCAGACCGGATTCCGGTGGCGTTTTCCTGCAATGTTTTTCCGGAAAAATATGTGGGAGACCATTTTGACGCCGGTGTGGAGGGACGACTGTTCTCTGCTCTCTCGGAGAAGTGCGGAATCGAAATCCACCGCGCTGAGACCAGGATCCTGGGCGTCAACTTAAAAAACAGGTGGGACAGGCTGGCAGAGCGATTTCTTCAGAGCTCCATGGTGGTCTTGAATCAGCTTCACTGCGATGCAGAGGGAAGGAAAATCTTCTACTCCATCGACTATCTGAACACGGACATTATTGATCTGAGCCTTACGAGAGAAGTAAGCGAATGAGGAGGAAAACATGAAAAGGAAATTGGCAGTTCTGACGGCAGCTATGACAGCGCTGGCGATGGCCGGCTGCGGCGCATCCCAGGAGACCACGACCACCGCAGCGGAGACCAAAGACACCCAGGCAGCGGGGGACACCTCGGCGGAGGAGAGTTCTTCCGGGGCGGAGGACGGCAGCGAGGTCAGCGGATCCGTCATGCTGTACACATCGTCCAGCGACGACTATATGACGGACATCGCGGCCATGTTCCAGGAAAAATACCCCAATATTTCTTTTGAATACTACCGCAGCGGAACGGAGGAGGTCGTGAGCAAGATCATGACCGAGGAGAAATCCAGCGGAGTGCAGTGCGACGTGATCATGCTGGCGGACACCCCCACCTTCGAGATGCTGAAGGAGAACGGCCTGCTGATGCAGTACGACTACCCGGAGATTGACCAGATGTATGAGGACTTTGTGGATCCGGATCACATGTACTAC
Source organism: Candidatus Lachnoclostridium avicola (assembly GCA_019114465.1). Classification (GTDB taxonomy): domain Bacteria; phylum Bacillota; class Clostridia; order Lachnospirales; family Lachnospiraceae; genus Lachnoclostridium_A; species Lachnoclostridium_A avicola. The sequence goes on along the minus strand of DXFM01000038.1, from coordinate 5,449 downwards.
GGGACGGCTGTGGGATCCACTGGCATCATCTACAACACCGACATGGTGACGGAGGCTCCCACTTCCCTCACCGTCTTCACCGATCCCGCCAACAAGGGCAACTGCGTGATGCCCAGTCCCCTGTATTCCGGCACGGCGGCCTACAATCTGGGCGTGTACACCAGAATGGAGGATCTGGGATGGGATTTCTACCAGGATATGAAGGACAATGAGATGCAGGTGGTGAATGGAAACGGCGGAGTGATCGACGCGGTGGCAAACGGGGAGAAGGCCTACGGCATGGTGCTGGACACCGACTCCTATGTGGCCATCAACAACGGCTCCCCCATCGCCTTCGTGTACCCGGAGGAGGGCTGCTCCTCCATCTGCGATCCCATCGCCCTGGTAAACGGCACGGAGAACGAGGAGGCGGCCAAGATTTTCATGGACTTCATGCTCTCCAAGGAAGTGAGGGAGTTTGCCGCGGAGAACTATTTTAAGACCGCTCCCAGAAAGGACGTGGAGCCGGTGGCCGGCATGCCCAGCATCGCGGAGCGCAAGATTCTCTCCAGCGATCCCAAGGAGCTGTACGCCACCAAGGAAGACGACAAGGCCAAATTTGACCAGATGTACAATCAGTGAGGAGCGTACCTATGAATGCCATAGCTTTGAAAGCGGAAAAACGCCTGCGGATCCCCTTCTGGGGACTCGCAGGGGCTGCGGCGGCCTTCATGATCTTTCTGTGGCCGCTTCTCTACCTGTTCCGGGAAGCCTTTATGAATCCGGACGGGGGATTTACCCTGGCAAATTTCACCCAGGTTCTCACAGATCCGGGTTTTGGGAAGGTGATCCTCAATTCTGTGTTCATCAACAGCTGTGCCACCCTGCTGACCACGGCCTTCGGTGTGTGCTTCGCCTACATCATGGCATACACGGATCTGCCCTTTAAGAAAATCATTCACACGCTGCTGCTTCTGCCCCTGGTGATCCCGTCCTATATTGTGACCCTGGCCTGGATGCAGATGTTTTTAAAGAGCAGCATTTTCTATAAACTGACGCATTTTGAGCTGTATTCCTACGGGGGAATCATCCTCATGTTCGCAGTGTGCCAGTACCCCATGGTTTACCTGCTGTGCCTGAGCCATTTCCGCAAGATTCCCAGGGAGCTGGAGCAGGCGGCGGATATCTCCGGATGCAGCTGGTGGAAGAGGTTCTGGAAGGTTTCCCTCCCCATCACCAAGGGGACTCTGGCTAACGCCATGCTGCTGGTCTTCCTCTCCTGCCTGGACAACTTCGGAATCGTGGCCTTCATCGGCATTCCGGCCAACATCCAGGTGCTGAGCACGGATATCTACAAGACCATCATCTCCGTGACGGACAGCAGCTTTGCGGTGTCAGCCGTGAAGGCCATCATCCTCTCCGTCGTGGCGGTGGCCATCATCCTGCTCTCCAGGAAAATGGCGGAGAACGCCCAGGTGGCCGGCTGTGAGAAGGAGGATATGTCCCCCAGGCTGTTTTTGGGCAATTGGAAATACCTGCTGCTGGCGGCGGTGGGACTCTTCATCCTGATCGTCAATATCATCCCCTTCCTCACCCTGGCGGGGTCGGCGATGACCAAGGCCAAGGGGGTGGCATTCTCCCCGGCCACAGCCAGCTTCGCCAATTTTGACAAGGTGCTGCACAATTCCAAGTGCTTAAACGGCCTGAAAAACAGCGTGCTTCTGGCTGGGGGCACGGCACTGATCTGCGGGGGGATCGGCGTGTCGGTGTCCTATTTCGCGGAGAGAAGGCATTCTGCCATCGCGAGGAAGGTTCAGAGCATGGTGACCTTTCCCTACTCCATTCCGGGAATTATCCTGGGACTGTCCCTGATCCTCACCTATGCCCGGTCGTTTCACGGCGTCACCATCTACGGCACCATCTGGATTCTCCTGCTGGCCTATGTGATCCGCTTTACATCGGTGATCCTGCGCTCGTCCAACACGGCGTTCGCCCAGCTGGACGGCTCCATGGAGGAGGCGGCCTCCGCCTGCGGTGCGGGCAATCGGGCCAAATGGCAGAGGGTGATCCTGCCCCTGACCTCCGGGCCCATCGCCTCCGGGCTGGGGATGGTGATCATCAGCAGCCTGATGGAGCTGACCACCTCCAGCCTTCTCTGGTCCGGCGGGTCGGAGACCGTGGGAGTGGTGATCTTTAACTTTACGTCTGCGGGGATGTCCAATCTGGCGTCCGCGTACTCCAGCCTCATATTGCTCTGCCTTCTGGTCGCCGCCGGGGGAATTAAGCTTCTCTCCATGGGGGTGAGAAGGGGAAAGAGCAGGGCTGCGGCAGGATAAGGAGGATATAATGTCAACAGTAATCGAACATTTAAATATGACCTTTCAGGACTATCAGGCTCTGCGGGATGTGAACCTGGAGATTCGCCAGGGAGAATTCATCGCCATCCTGGGACCGTCCGGGTGCGGGAAGACCACCCTGCTGCGCCTGCTGGCCGGCTTTCTGAAGCCCACCGGCGGGACCATCACCATGGATGGGGTGAAGATCGCCGATTCCCAGGAGATTCTGGAGCCGAACAAGAGAAATATCGGCATGGTGTTCCAGTCCTACGCCCTTTGGCCCCACATGACGGTGCTGCAGCAGGTGATGTTCCCCATGCAGTACAGCCGGTTCTCCAAATTTAAGACGGACGCCCAGAGACAGGGGCGGGCCATAGCCATGCTCAGGCTGGTGGGCATGGAAAAACTGGAGAACCGCTATCCGTCGGAGCTCTCCGGAGGCCAGAAGCAGAGGGTGGCCATCGCCAGGGCGCTGGCCAACGAGCCGGCCCTTCTCCTGATGGATGAGCCGCTGTCCAACCTGGATGCCGCCCTGAAAATCGAGATGCGCCGGGAGATCAGCCGCCTGCACAGGGAGGTGGGAGGCACCGTCCTCTACGTGACCCACGATCAGGCGGAGGCCCTGGGAATGGCGGATCGGATTGTAGTCATGAGCCAGGGGGAGATCCAGCAGATCGGCACTCCCAAGGAGATCTTCGCCCATCCGGCCAACGCGTTTGTGGCCCAGTTTGTGGGGCAGAGCAATCTGATCCGGGGAAAATGGGAGGGAGACCAGTTTATCTGCGGCTCCGGCCAGACGGTGAACGGGGCCGGTATCCCTGACAGCTTCCACGAGGATCAGCTCTATCCGGTGAAGGCGGACGCGGTCCGCCTGGTGGCAAAGGATCAGTCCCGCTTTACGGGAAAGGTGAAGGAAGTGGAGTACCAGGGCTTCAACACCAAGGTGATCATGAATATGGACGATGGAAATGTGGTTCAGGTGCTGGCCGGAGGCATGGCGGACTGCAGGGAGGGAATGGAGTATGGCATTCAATTTGCTTGACGCGGACCGCGTGTGGAAGTACGACCTCCACGTGCACACGAGGGAGGTGAGCCCCTGCGGCCGCATGACCATAGAGGAGATGGGGGAGGCCTATGAGAGGGCGGGGTACGACGGAATATGGCTGACCAACCACCTCCACAGGGACTTTTTGGAGGCCACGGCGGGGATGAGCTGGCAGGAGAGGGCGGAGACCTTTCTCGCCCCCTACCGGAGGGCAAAGCGCTGGGACCGCAGGCTCTCGGTGGGCCTGGGGGTGGAGCTGCGCTTCCTCTCAGACGCCAACGACTACCTGCTCTACGGAGTGACGGAGGGGATGATTTTCGGCGAGGCAGAGCGCTGGGTCTCCATGAATCTGCGGGAATTTTACGGAGAATACAGGGATCGGCTGCTGATCATACAGGCCCACCCCAACCGGGCGGGAGAATCCTCGCCGGCGGACTTCCATCTCCTCCACGGCTATGAAGCCGTCAACTCCAGCCCCAGGCACCACAATCAGAACGGGCTGACCCAGAGGAGCCTCTGTCTTCATCCGTGGCTGATCCCCACCGCCGGGAGCGACAGCCACCGGCCGGAGGATGTGGGGAGAACGGGGATTCTCACCGACCGCCCCCTGGAGGGGAATGAGGATTTGACCGCGCTCCTAAAGAGCAGGGAGTATGAGCTGATTCCCTATGGGGAGGAGGGGGAGGGCCGATGAGCGGAATTTACGCCCTTCCCTTCGGCCAGGCGGACTGTTTTCTGACAGAGCTCGAGGAGGGGGGACAGACCACATATATACTCATTGACGGGGGGAGCAGGCTTTGGCCGGGAGCTCCTCTCTCCTATTATCTGGAGGAAAGGGGGGTGGAGCAGCTGGATCTGATGATCCAGACCCACCTGCACCAGGATCACCTGGGCTGGCTGGCGGACGGGACCCAGGGGACCCGCGTGCACCGGGCGGTGCTGCCGGCCCGGTCAGCCAAGCTTTGGCCGGTTCTGGACACCTTTGAAAACAGAGAGCCGGCTGCAGATTGCCGGGAACAGGCCCGCCTGGAGAAAATCCTGAGGGAGCAGTGGGCGGACGTGCGCTATGCCTGTGAGATGGAGGATTTTGCCTCCCTGCCTGCGGGCGGGTGGACCATGACCCTCATCTGGCCTTCCAGACATGTATTTCTGCCATTTTCCGGCGCGGTCATGGAGAGGCAGATGGGGCGGGGGGCGGCGGGCCGGGAAGAGCGCTGGGAGGAGAGGCTGATCTCCCAGATCAACGGGGACAGCTCCGTCTGGCTTCTGCACCGGGACGGCCGCCAGCTGGCCCTTTTCTGCGGCGACTGCTTTGAGGAGCTTTTTCTGGACCGGTATGAGTTCTTTGTCCGCCAGGCGGGCCTTGCGCCGGGAGTGGAGATCTTAAAGCTCTCCCACCATGGCCGCAACGACAAGGGGCACCTCTATTTTACAGACCGGATCCTGGAGGCGGCGGCCCCTGAGAAGGTTCTGCTCACCAACACGGCGGAAAATGCCGCCCGCTATGAGTCTCAGCGGGAGTTTTTCGGCGATCGGGCGGTCGTGGCAGGGGAAGAGGAGATTTTTTTGAAGTTTATCGTGTAAAACAGGGAATTTTACATCTCTTGACAAGGGCACACAAGACGCAGTTAAAAAGTGCTGAATGGAAAACACTCAGATTTTCCATTCAATCTGCACATACTCGCTTGTGGCCCTTATTTGTGTTATAAGGCCATCAACGACTTTTCTTCTGTCCTCGAAGCTGATATTTTCCCAGTTATGAATGTGGTTGGAAAGTTCTCTGATCTGCCTCGGAGACATGACCTCTGCCGACAAGTCGGCAATCTCTTTTACAAGGTTCTGGCGTTTTGTGTCCAGTGCTTCAATTTTGCTGTTGGCATAGGAAAGAAGAATGGGGTTTGCGCCGCTCAACGTATCAAGCAGCTTTTCAATTTCTTCATCTACCTTTGCCAATTCAATTTGTGGTGTGGTATAAAAAAAGTTGACAGCTTATTCTCAAGGATTTCATAATAAAACCAAGAGAATAAGGAGGTATTCAAAGTGGCACGTAAATATGACCATGAATACAAAGTACAGGCAGTAAAACTTG
>DXFM01000037.1 GCA_019114465.1 Candidatus Lachnoclostridium avicola | reverse complement strand
GTAGATGCGGTAAAAGATTTAGGGAAAACCCCGGAAGAAAAGAAGGCCCTGGTACGGTTATTTTTGAGAGAGATCGATAAATGTACGGAGGAGTCGAAGCCGAGTTTTGAGGAGATGCTGGAGAGGATTTTGAGGGAGGTAGAGAACTGATGAGCACGTTATACGAACTGACAGAGCAGTATCAGGCCCTGATGGAAATGGCCTATGATCCGGAGGTGGATGATCAGACCTTTCAGGACACCCTGGAGGGCCTGTGGGGAGAAATTGAGGAGAAGGCGGATGGCTATGCCAAGATCATCGCCTCCATAAAAGCGGATGAGGATGCTTTAAAAGCGGAAGAGGATCGCCTGTTTGCCCGCAGAAAAGCATTAGAGAACCGGCGGAAGCGGCTAATGGAGAACCTGGAGGCGAACATGCGGGAGATCGGAAGAACGAGGTTCAAGACGGCTCTGTTTTCCTTCAATATCCAGAAGAACGGCGGTCCGCAGCCGCTGGTGATTGACTGGGCGGTGGAGGACATTCCCGGCCGGTATCTGATCCCCCAGCCGCCGGTCCCGGACAACGCGAAGATCCGGAAGTTATTGGAAGAAAAATCCGTGGAATGGGCCCATCTGGAGCCCCGCGGGGAAAGTCTGAGGATCCGATAATGGAAGAGAAGAAAGAAATGGAGGTCACGCCGGCGCGGATGGCCTGTCTGATGGAGGTCGCCGGCAAGGTCGCCAAACAGATGACCACCAGCACCTGGCGGATGACGTTTGAGGAGATGGAGATCGTCATGGCGATGATCCAGAGGGAGATTGATGAGACCAGAAGAAAAAATGAGCAGCTTCAGGCAGAAGTGCAAAGCAGAAAGGAGTAGATTATGTTTCTGAAAACAGGAGAAATGAAGAAAATCTTAAAGGCCAGTTTAAAGAAGCACGGCCTGGTGGTCGGCTGCGTGAACCGACATTACCTGGTGTATTCGGACAACTGGGGCGTCTACGTAAGGGGGATCTATGCCAGCAACAAATTTAAAGCAGCCCTAATGGAACTGATCGGGGATCTTCCGGAGCCGGAGGAATGCTATTTCTATGAAATTGAAGCAGAGAGCAAGCAGCCGGTAGGCCGGACGGAATTAAACTACATAGACCCCTTTGAGAGGTGGAAACAGGCAAAAGATTATGCGGTGCAGACACCGCTGTATCTGGGCGCCTGGCCCCATGAATACGCGATTTTCCAGGTGCACAGCGATTTATCCTATCTGACGGTACCACGGACCCTGACCGGGGCCATATCTGTCAGCGAGCTGGAGAACGGGGAAGAAATGCCTGGACGGCCCTGCGTAAAGGATGGGGTGCTGTATTGGAAAAATGAAGCCATGATTTTCTGGGTGCATTCGGAGTCTCCGGGAACCAAAGCGCTGACGGCATTATTCCCGAAATTGGCCGGACTGAGCTTCTTTGAGGACAGCTGGGCCCTTCCGGAAGAAGAGGAAGCAGCTGCAGAGGCGCCGGAGGTGGATGCAGAGGAAGAAATGGCAGAAGAACTGCCATATTAAGGAGGGAAAGCTATGGGGCTGCCAGTATTGATTTACGGGAAATCCGGCAGCGGAAAAAGCCGGAGCCTGAAATTTTTTGAGGAGAACGAGATCGTACTGCTGAATACAGAGAGAAAAGAGCTCCCGTTCCGCAAGCGGTTTAAGAAAACCGGCAGCAGTGACGACATTGGAAAGATCATAGCAACCATCAACCAAAACCCAGAAAAGGTAGTTGTGATCGATGACGCCGGATACATTATGACCCATCTGTTTATGGCGAATCATCGAAACAAGAAAGGAAATGCCTCATTTGAAATGTATGACGATATTGCGGATGCCATGTATGAACTGGTGAGAAGGATCAAGACGGAAGTAAAGGATCCCCAAAAAATCGTATATATCATATTCCATGAGGACACCGATGATTATGGAACAACAAAGCTTCGGACAATCGGAAAACAGCTGGACCGGAAGGTATGTCTGGAAGGGATGGTCACGATCTGCATTCGCTGCATGAGTGAAGATGGGCGCCATTTCTTTCGGACGGTCACAGACGGATCGGATATTACCAAAACCCCGGAGGAAATGTTCGCGGAACCGGAGATCGAGAACAACCTGAAGCTGGTAGACGATACCATCCGGGAGTTTTACGGGTGGGAAAAATATAAGAAAACGGAGGAATAGTCATGATCAGAAAACCAAAGGGATACGATGAGGCGCCGGCATACACCGGCGAATTCCAGCAGCTGCCGAAAGGCAAATATGTCTGCGTGATCAGACAGGTGGCCACGAAGACGTCCAGTAATGGGAATGAGCAGTTTGTGATCTTGTACGACATCGCAGAAGGGGAGTACAAGGATTTTTACCAGAAGATGTTTGATGCGGATAAAGCCCAGAATCCATCCGGGGCAAAATGGCGCGGTGTGTTCAAACAGAACATGGATGGGAAAGGGACGCCCTGGCTGAAAGGGATCATCACCAGTATCGAGCGATCCAACAACTTCACGTTCCATTGGGACCAGGAAAACAACGAAGCAACACTGAAGAATAAGAAATTTGGCGGGTTATTCCGGCGCAGGCAGTACGAGAAAGAGGACGGGACCCGGCCGATTATCACGGAACTGTTTCAGATCCGCAGCGTGGCCGGCCTGGCAGAGGCGAAAGTCCCAGAAGATTCCCTGCTCACGGAGCATACGAATGCGGGAACCAGGCCCACGCCGGCGGATGCGACGGCGCCCAATTTCCCCACAGACAGCGACGGATTTATGCACATTCCGGAAGGGGCGAGCGATGAGGGCATTCCGTTCTTATGATGATCCGGACCTGTTCCGTAAGGTAAAAGAGGGTGTCACGATGCGGCAGGCGGTGGAGTATTGCGGCCTGAAGCCAGACCGGAGGGGGCTGTGTCTGTGCCCCTTCCATCCGGATCGGCACCCCAGCCTGAAGATCTACCCGGATGGAAAAGGATTTTACTGCTTCACCTGCGGAGCCGGCGGGGACCCGATCACCTTTGTGGCCAGATACCGGGAGATTTCCAACGCGGCAGCAGCCAGGGAACTGGCCGCCGCGTTTTCCATTCCGCTCCAGGCCCCGATGAGCTACCGGGAGAAACGAGAAGCAGAACGGACGGCCAGAAGGCGAAAAGAAACTGCCGCATGGGCCAAACGGGCCGGGATCTATATGAAGGTGTACCGGGGCCTGCTCTGTGATGCGATCCGGGAGAGGAACGAACATTTTGAGGAAGGTCTGAAAAATCTGACCTGGGCGGAATACATGATGGAGCAGCTGGAAGAAAACCCGGAGCAGGTATACGAAGACCGAAAGGCGGTGAAAAAGATTGGAACCATCGAAGAACGAGTTAATCACTGGTATCTCTGAGCTGAGCCCAATGGATCCATTTCCGGATGAGATTTTTTATGCCATTTTTGACATCGAAGACGATGTAGAGCGAACTCAGTATATTGAGGCCCTACGGATGGCGGCCAGGCAGTTAAAGAGAGCATCGGAGTTTAACAACGTCCTGAAGGCATTCCAAATGGACTATGAGCAGCGGCAGCGCCAGACGGGAAACCGGACCCATTTCACGGAGCAGCCACTGGAACTGGACTGCGGCGAGTGGGAGGCAACGGACCGGGGGGTTCGTACCTTCCGCTGCGACAAAAATTTTGCCCGGGTTCCTGTCGTAGCCTGCAGCCATCCGATTCTGCCCGTTGAGATCCTGAAAAACGTGGATACCGCCACGGAGCGGATCACTCTGGCCTATTTCAAATCAGCCAGCTGGCAGACGATCACCGTGGATCGGGCCGTCTGCGCCAACGTAAACAAAATCGTGGATGCCCTGAGCCAGTACGGAATAGAGGTGACCAGTGACAATGCCAAGAACCTGGTGCGGTACATATCAGACTGCGTGGGCTTAAATCCTAAGACCCTGGAGCCGAAAAAATCCATCAACCGGCTGGGGTGGGTAGGGAATTCCTTCACCCCTTACGCGGCGGATATCCGGTATGAGGGAGATATGGACTATGAGGTGATCTTCCGGAACGTGCGGCAGGAGGGCAGTTTTGAGACCTGGAAAAGTCTGTGCGAGGATCTGCGCCGCAACCTGCCGCTGCGGATGATGATGGCTGCCAGCTTTGCCAGTGTGCTGCTGGAGCCGCTGCGGGTGCTGCCATTTGTGCTCCATGTCTGGGGAACTACCGGGACAGGAAAAACCGTGGCCCTGATGGTGGCCATGAGTATCTGGGGAAATCCTAAAATGGGCGGCCTGGTCAAGACCATGAACATGACCAAAAACGCGATCATGCGGAATGCGGCGTTTCTGTGCAGTATTCCATTCGCCGGCGATGAGCTGCAGACGATCAAAGACAAATGGCAGGGAAATTTTGACCAGCTGATCTACCAGATCACCGAGGGCGTAGACCGCGGACGTGCCCGTGCTTATGGCGGTGTGGAGGACACCAAAACCTGGAAAAACAGTTTCCTGTTTACCGGTGAGGAGCCGATCACAAAGGCAAACTCCGGAGGCGGATCCAAAAACCGCGTGATTGAGATTGCCCTGGACGGCCCTCTGGTAACGGATGGACATATGGTCAGCAGCGTCGTTCAGGAAAACTATGGGTTTGCCGGGAGAAAGCTGGTGGAGTATATCCAGGAGACGGATACCGGAACACTCACAGACCGGTACCGGGAGCTGTTTGACAGCCTCTGCCGGCTGGATACCACGGACAAGCAGGCGATGGCAATGGCATGCCTGCTGCTGGCGGATGAGCTGGCTGTGAGGCTGTTCTGGCCCTCAGAAGAGGCATTGACCGTGGATCAGGTAAAGCGGTACCTGCAGAGCACGCTGGACGTGGATGTGGCGGAGCGGGCATATCAGGCGGTATTAAACTGGGCAGCCAAGAACCCGGTGCGCTTCGAGGATCCGAAAGCCCCGGATTCACCCAACAAGGGCGAGGTATGGGGAAAGATCGACGGAGAGATCCTGGTGATCAATCGGGACGTGCTGCTGGAGTTTCTGGACCGGAATGGATATGACTACACGGCGGTGAGCAAGAAGTGGGCAGAGAAGAACTATCTGATCCGGAATTCACAGGGGAAAATGGTCCACCAGACGAAGGTGTATGGCATAAAGTCCAGTTACGTAAAATTTAAGCTCCCGCAGGATGACGATGAAACGGACAAAGACGGGTTTATGCAGATCAAAGAGGAGCAAATGGAGCTGCCATTTGACTGAAAAGTCTTACCTTGAAGTGAAAAGGTAAGACTTAGGTAAGACCATGAAACCCGCATAAAACCTAGCTTTTTTAATAAGGTCTTACCTGTCTTACCGGTCTTACCTGTTTATATACCTTATAAGGGATAAAAAAAGAAAATATTAGCAGCTTAACTGTTAGTATACAAACAATATATATAAATATGTTAATAATATATAGGGATATACAACCGGATTTTAGGTAAGACAGTAAGACCCCTTGTATTTTCAGGCATTTCAGGCCTTTTTTAGGTAAGATTCCGCGTAAGACACCCCTGCAAAACGGTAAGACTTTTGCTTTTTAGAGACAAAAAACAGGATAGGAGGAACGTACATGAGCAATAAATCAACAGGAACAAAGTTTGAGTTGGAACTATCGAAGGCCCTGGCAGACCGCGGGTTCTGGGTGCACCGGCTTCAGGATAATCAAAACGGGCAGCCTTGTGACCTGATTGCCTGCAGAAATGGACAGGCATGGCTGATCGACTGCAAGGACTGCCAGGGAGATTTCTTCCAGCTGAGCCGGATGGAAGAGAACCAGCGGAATGCTATGACCCTGTTTCAGAGCACCGGAAACCGGGGCGGGCTGTTCGCTATTCGGTTCAGCAACAGTCGTATCTACATGGTACCATACCAGAAGTTGATTGCACAAGAAAAGATGGGGGAGAAACGGCTGAGCGTTTTCCACTGCACGGCATACGGAATGAGCCTGGAATACTGGCTGACCATTTACGGCACGCCGAAAGGAGCAAAACAAGATGCAGGTAACGATCAGCAGTGAGATCCGGATCCGGGATGCCAGTAAGGCGCTGAAAAGTTGGTGTGAAGGAAATCTGGTCCTCTCCAATCCGGAATATACCAACCGGCAGCGACGGGGGTTGTGGACCGGGAACACCCCCAAATACCTCTGGCTGTACCGAATCGAGGGAGAAGAATTGGTGGTTCCCACGGGGGTGGGAAAAGACATCAGGAGGTTTCTGACTCCCCAGGACTCCATCCAGGTGGATCTGGCGGACAACGGTCGGATAGAATATCCCGGAACTGTCCCGCTGTACGAGTATCAGATCCCGGCGGTGGAAGTGATGAAGCATACCAGCTGCGGAATCCTGCAAAGTCCATGCGGAAGTGGAAAAACCCAGATGGGGATTGCTCTTGCCGCGGCCCTGCAGCGTCGGACCTTGTGGGTCACGCACACCCAGGATCTTCTCACCCAATCCTATGAGCGGGCGGCGCAGTACTTTCCCCGGGAGTACCTGGGACGGATCACAGCCGGGAAAGTGCAGATTGGCAGCCGAATGACATTTGCTACGGTGCAGACGCTCAGCCGGCTGGATTTGAGCCAGTACCGGATGACTTGGGATGTGGTAATCATCGATGAGTGTCATCGCCTGGCTGGGACACCGGCGCAGGTGACGATGTTTTACAAGGTAATCAGCCATCTGGCAGCCCGGCATAAATATGGCCTGAGTGCCACGGTACACCGCTCTGACGGCCTGATCCGGAGCACATTTGCGGCGCTGGGGCCAGTGGTGTACCAGGTGCCTGATGAGGCAGTAGCGGATAAAACGATGCCGGTTCGGATCGTCCGGCGGGATACTGGAGTGCAGGTGGCCCGCTGCTGTCTGGATACGGACGGAACCTTGGTATACAGCAAGCTGATCGGATACCTGACCACCAACCAGAACCGAAATGAACTGATCCTCCGGGATTTGGAAGCAAACCGGGATCATTATAACCTGGTGCTGTCGGACCGGCTGGAGCACTTGCGGGGGCTATTTAACGGGCTTCCGGAGGAGCTTCGGACGCAGGCAGCCATGATTGACGGCAGCATGACCAGCAAACATGCCAGGGAGGTCAGAGAGCAGGCCATCGAAGATATGAGAGCTGGCCATAAGCATTACTTGTTCGCATCCTTTGGACTGGCAAAAGAGGGACTTGACATCCCCCGGTTGGATCGGCTGTATATGACCACACCGAAAAAGGATTATGCGGTGGTAACGCAGAGTGTGGGGCGGGTGGCCCGGACAGCGGAAGGAAAAGGTGAAGCGATCTGCTATGACTATGTAGACGGGATCGCGTTTTGTGAAAATCAATGGAAACGCCGGCGGGCGCATTATCGGAAAGCGGGGTGTTTGCTGTGACGGTGACAGAGGGACAGAAGAAACGGTGGGCAGAGCAGGGGAAGCTGGTAAAGGAGGTGTTCTGCGATGCCTACCGGCACTATCAGAAATATCATGGCCGGATTCTGACGGATGAGGAGTGGATCCAGTCACAAGAAGAATTTGCAGCTATGATGAAAAGATTCCAGGGGGCGCCAGTATGCCGCCGGATTATGCTGGCAGTGATTGCGGAATTGGAGGCGGAAAACGTGTGAGTAGGCGATGCTTTAAGCAGTTGATGAAGCAAGTGGATGGATGCAAAGGAGGATGAGCAATGTTTGTTAAGCAGATTGATAAAAAGACTGCCCTGGAGCTGGCGGCGAAGGGGAAAAAGGTTCTGGTGATGATCCCTGGTGGGAAAGACTCAGGTTGGGAGGATATGACGCCGGATTCCCTGGAACATATGCTGGAGGGATGTATGTTCTTCAGGAAAGAGCCGGCAATGGAAGCGGAATTGATGGAACTGACGGTGGAACCGGCGGGACAGACGATTGAGTTCGGCCCAGCAGAGCCGGAGAATGCTCAGCCGGCTGCCCCCCCCCCAACCGTAAGAAAGCCAAAAAAGACGGTGGACGTTGGAAAACTGATAGCCTTGTACAATGCAGGGTGGTCAGTGGCAAAGATTGCGGATGAGCTGGGAGTATCGACGAGGACGGTGTATAACTATCTGCCCAGCAAGGACTGAAAGGAGGATGAGTGATAGCTATGACGAATAGAGAAGCGTATGAAAATATGTGGGACGAATTGGAACAGTACCGAGCCATCGGAACTGTGGAAGAGTGCCGGGAAGCGGTGGAGAAGCAGAAACCGAAGGAAATATATCATCAAAAGTGGAACGGAATTGATGGTGTCCCTTACGATTTGTGCCCGACTTGTGAAAATAATCTTTGTACAACTGGCGTATTCGCAAGGAACAAAATGAATTACTGTGAAAAATGCGGTCAGAAATTATGCTGGAATGAGAATATGGAAGATGAGTGAGATTAAATTAAAACCATGCCCATTCTGCGGGAGCAATCCCCAAATAAATGTGGGGTTAGGGGGAGCAGAAATAAAATGCCCGTATTGTGGAATTGGGACTGGGTATATCAAAGATGAAGATGATTATATGGAATTTACACGTTTAACAGAATTCGGAGAGGAGGGATATATACGTCGCAAGAGATCGAACGGAATTGAAGTTGCTGTAGAGTTATGGAACAGGAGGGTGGAGTAAATGCACAGGAACAAAGAAGGCTATCCGGATCCCACCGCCGGTGACGCGATCCGGGAAGCGGATCGTCCGCCAGAGGATCTAACGCGGGCCATCCGGCTGATGAAATTCGCAGCAGACTGCCTGGGCTTTGAGGTGGTTGGACGGATCACGTTACGAGATATGGAGACCGGGAGAGTGTGGAGGTGATGCTTACGGAGAAACAGTTACCGTCAAAAGTGCTGGAGGACTTCCTGGCATTCGCGAAGGAGTGCAGGGAGACCTACCAGATCTCCTACTCCTGTGTGGGAGACG
>DXFM01000036.1 GCA_019114465.1 Candidatus Lachnoclostridium avicola | reverse complement strand
TTTAATGTTGGGGCGTATGGGGTTCGCCAAGAGTTGAAGACAGTTTGAAGACACAAGGAAGACAACGTGCGTTCCTCCTTGATTTTACTAGCTTTTTTCAGGATCCTCTGGTTCGAATCCCGTCTCGCGCTCTTTTTATTTTTATAGCGGAGTACCGTTTTATGCGGCCCTCCGCTTTTTGCAGGACTTCCTGTGCGATTGCATTTTTTTAATTCAAAATTTCATTTATATTATTTTCTGATAAATCATACCACTCAACATCAGGCTTGTGATCTTGAGCATTTACAGCATTAATAAAATCATTTTCTGAGCAAGGTTCATCATTTATAAAATACTGTATGTTTAATTCGTTGTTTGAATCGTATTCAGATTGGATGTAAGCTTGTTCGCGTATACTATACCCAGTTTCAGAAAATGATATTTTCCCTATTCCGGAATCAAAAGCGCCGCTTGAAAATATAAATGTGCCATCCTTTTTTAGATTCATTAGTCCCCTATACGGTACTGTATATCCATAGATATCTGCATTTTGATAATGCAGTATTTCAAAACCATAATCATCAATATTATTTATGTTAAGCCAAAGAATTACTTCTTCTGTTCCGTCACTATCAATATCTGCAGATGCAAATTTTGTGGTATTGACAGTGATGGTGTCATCCGTTGTAATTACTTTTCCAATCTCACTGATATTTAATCTTTTATTATCTAAATCTGTGCATATGAAATCACTTTGTCCCAAAAGAACAAATTTGTAATCGTTCTGCTCATTACTTGGAATTTCACTTATATTACTGCCAACAGAACATCCAGCTGTCATTCCCAAAATTATGGCAATGAAAATGATGGCGTATCTAATAGTTCTATTGTTTCTTTGTAAATTTGAAAACCAACTGTGCACTCTGCTCTTTATCGAAATAATAGCACTCTGCTGTCTTGTTATCATTCTGCCACCACCATCCGTTAGCGTCTGACTGCCAAGAGTCAGCAAACGCATTAAATGACATTAAAGCCGCCATCGCTTCCACTATCAAAGGAGCCGTCAAAATTCTTATCTTCATTGTATAGTGTATAGCCTTATAACGCAAGCGCCCTTTTGTCAAATCTATTAAGGACGTAGCAAAAGAAAACGGCATATCAGCGCTTAACGCTGTGAGGCTTATAATTGAGGATAACAGCAGAATAAAGCGTCTCACCTTTCCCTGTTTTATGCGGATTTTAATGGTATGAGAACGGGAAAATTCCCGTCTCTCGCTCTTTTTTATTGTAGATTTTATATAGCCGTTACTATTGCGAATAGTGGCGGCTATTTTGTTGACATTGGCAGCATAAAAACTGCCACCAGATGAAGACTGGTGGCAGGAATAAATTAGCTGGAATAAATTATCAGCAGGTTTGGATTCCTAAATATAACTGATACCATTGGTAGGGATCCGGATTAAAGGCCTTTGCCAGGGAGCCTCTCTTTTTCAGTTCTGCATTTACCTCTTCAAAATATGCATTCAGGTCCTCTCCCGTAATCAGAGCATTGCTGTGATGCCATGGCATAATATACTGAACTCCGGCTGCTTCGCACTGTCTGGCATATTCCGCCGGACTGCAGGTACGAATCCGGTGACGGATCATGATATTCGGCTGAATCTCCATCATATGCCTTGCATATTCATCAAAGTCCTGTCCGGCATGGAAGGCAATTTTGAAGTTATTTTTTGTGGTCAGCACCCAGTTCATCATAAACATGGCGCCCATGCAGTCTAAATGAAAGTGTCCTTCAATTCCAAATCTTTTTAAGGTCGTATCCCCCTGCTCTGACGGTTTCTTGTCCGTGCCCTCTCTGGCTTTTCGATTGTCATGAAGTCCATGGAAGGTCTGCAAA
The DNA here is from genome assembly GCA_019114465.1 of Candidatus Lachnoclostridium avicola. GTDB lineage: Bacteria > Bacillota > Clostridia > Lachnospirales > Lachnospiraceae > Lachnoclostridium_A > Lachnoclostridium_A avicola. Next base: position 118,907 of record DXFM01000036.1, on the reverse strand, counting down.
GTGAAATCAGGCATATAATATGTACAGTTTTCGGAAACTGCGTAAATGTTGCTGTAGGGTATATCAAAAAATTCCGCAATATCCATGGCTACTTCTTTTAGGCAGATTATTCGTCCATGGAATTTGTCCCAGATTTTTCTGGTATCCATGTCATGGTCGAAATGCGTATGGCTTAAAATAATATAATCTGCGCCGCTTAAATCGTCTATGGTGAAATCATCCACTGCACCGCTGATAAATGGATCCGTTACAATAGTCACACCGCCTGGCAGTACGATTTCATAACACTGACAGTAAATATAGCGAAACCGAATACACTCAGAAGCCTCCGTTGAACGATAGGGCGTCGGGAAAACCGCCCGATGTTTCTTTTCCATAAAATAAATCCTCCTTCGTCTTTATAATTAGAGTACATTGAAGCAAACTGGGAACCATATCATGAAAGTGATAAAATATACCAGCGCCGGTCCAATGGAACCAATAGCGAATTCTTTCATGTTAAAACCGCCCTCGTTATAGGCCAGCAGCTGGCAGGATGTGGCCATGGGAGTTAATGTGGACAGGGAAGAACCATAATGGATGGCCAGCAGGGTAAAGCGGGGATCTATCCCCAGACCAACGGCAGCCGCAATGGATATGGGGCGGAATACCGCTCCTACAGTACGGTTGCTGGTAAACTGAGTTAAAGTGAAAGAAGCCAGGAAGAATGCGCCTGCGACAATATAAACATTTGTCACGCCGCCCAGCATGCTGGACATTCCGTTTGCGATGATCTCGTTTAACCCGGAATTATTCATAGCAGTGCTCAGAGAAACAGTGCCTCCGTAAATGAAAATGGTTTCCCAGCGAATGGAACGAATGGCTTCTTTCTGCGTGATCACTTTAGTAGCCAGGGCAATCAGAATCGCAACCGCTCCGATCATATACATATCAATATCGGTAAAAATGCTGGCAAGAATCATAAGCCCTGCACTTCCGAAAAACAGGATTTTGCCCAGGCGGTTTCTTCCGGGAGAAAGCGGTTCTTTGTTCTTCTCATCCCGCTTTTTCTTTCCTTCTCCCATGTTGCTCTCATGACGTTCATCGGATTTTGCATAATGTTTGAACCCGATAAAATAGATGTAGAGAAAGAAAACGATAAAAATCGGAACCTTAGCCAGGAATGGATCAATGAATTCAAAGCGTTCCGTAGCCCCAGCCGCTTCCAAATAGCCGTTAAAGGTAATGTAGGCTGTCAAAGCGGTTCCAAAGGGCAGTACATTATTGCTGCTGCATGCTACATCCGTACAAGCCTTAATAGTATTTTTGACTGGCAGTCCCGTATCTTTTGCAAGAGCTACCACGATCGGAAGCATAATGGCCATGGCGCTGACCGGAGAGGCGAAAGTCGAAAAAACCATACTCATGAGCATTGCTGCCAGAAGCACCTTGCGCTTTCCTTTGTTTCCATCTCCCATTTTGGTCACAATCACTCTCAAATCGCTCAGAAATGTAGTCTGATTTAAAATTCCACCTAAGATGAACAGCACTACCAGAGAGACTACTGTATCACTGGAAAAACCGGCCCAGGCCTCTTCAAAGCTGAGGATTCCCGTTATCTGCAGGAGCATGGGAACTGCCAGAGCAGCCGCCGCCATCGGAATCCAGCCGCCAAAAAAAACAATAATCATTCCAATCAGAATGATGGCAACAATTAAACTTTGTGACATATTACATCCCCCTCATCTTAATTTTTCTACAGTACTGTTAAGTTTAGTATAGCAATGGGGTGGGGGATTCGTCTAATACCGTAATAATTTGACACCTATAAAAAATGCCTATAGGTTTTGGGATAAATAATGTATTTTTTGGTATTTTGTGATAGAATCCAAATAGAACTCTGACATCTTGCAAACATTTGTGATAAATACTTTAAGCTTATGGGGGGATTTATTTGAAGATACAAGAAATGGAAATGGTATTGGAGATTATCGACAGCGGCAGCATCTCTGCCGCAGCGAAGAAACTATTTATCTCTCAGCCCTCTCTCAGCCAGAGTATCAAGAAAATCGAGGCAGAACTGGGAACACCGCTTTTTATCCGCCAGTCTGGCAAAGTAATGGCTCCGACTCAGGCGGGCCTTGCCTATGCACAGGCAGCAAGGCAGATTCTGCAGATCTATAATGAGCTGCTTCAGACTCTTAACCAGGAAGGCCAGGTCAGGAAAAAACAGATTAGAATCGGCGTTCCCTCCCGTCAGGGAAGCATGATTATGGAAACACTGCTGGAAAACCAAACTCTTGCGGAACAGATGGAGCTGAACTTTCATGAAGGAGCTTCCAATGAACTGGAACCGCTGTTAATCAATGGAAAACTGGATCTTGCTGTCATTCGGCTGCCCTTAAAAATCCAGAATTTAAGTTACAGGGTTGTATATCAGGAACCTCTGGGAATCTGGCTGCGCAGCGGCAGTCCCTGGGAAAAGCAGGCAGTCCTCTATCCCGGAGACATTTATCCCGCGCTTCCCCTGGAGGCGCTTAAAAACGAACCGCTAATCCTTCCGCCGTCTGATAAACGGCTTCGAAGCACCATTGACCAAATCCTGAGCGAAAAAAACTTTGCACCTAAAATTCTTTCCTGTTACCAAAATCAACGGAGTATCGTCTTAATGGTCCAGCAGGGTGTCTGCAGTACTATCGGAAAACAGCCGGCTCCAGGGGAACCGAAAGGACTGTTTTACTGGATTGAAGGCTGCAGTAAAACTTATGACCTTGCGGTGGTCTATCCCACAAATTCCAGACACCGGCAGGAAATCCGACTGCTGGAACAGGTACTCAGGCAGCATTTTCAATGACAACTACCCATCCAGCCGCTCCCCGCAGTGTGGGCAAAACGCAGCCCCTCCGGCGTGTCCTAAGAAGCGGCCGCAGCGGGGACAGCGGTTAAAAATGGCGAGAAAAACAATGGCTGCCACTATTACCACAAGAGCGGCGGCGATCAGCCAGAACAGCCGCAGCAGCCATCCCAGCAGTATAAGCAGGATGGCCAGGGCATACAGCGTCCAGCTGATGATGCGCACTTGTCTTAAGGGAATTTTCTTCATTTCCGTACCTCCTTTTGATTTCGGAAGCGGTTGCTGGTCTGCGGATGGAGACTGTCCTTACATAGGTGTTCCCACTTCGATGAGATTGCCGTCCAGATCGTAAAAGCGAATGACCTTCTGTCCCCAGCTGTGGGTCATAAGACGGTTGACGTATTGAATGGAGGGATATAATTTCTCCAGCTTTTCTGCGAACGCTTCGATATCCCGCTCCTCAAAATACAGTTCGCAGGAATTGCTTTCCGGGATGATTTCCTTTCCCAGAAACGTCTTCCAGATTTTTTCATCCTGCAGCACAAGGCCCTCAGTCAGAATCATATTGCCGTCGCTGTCAAGGATCGTATCCAGACCGAACAGGTCGTGGTAAAATTTTTTTGACTGTTCAATGTCTTTTACAACAATCAGAATGTTTTTTAATCTCATTGGCTGAATCCTCCGCTTTCTGGTTTACCGTTTCATCACAAAGGACTTATTGTCAATGGCCCGCATGGTGGCCAGAATGCCGTCCAGATGATCGCACTCGTGCTGAATCAGTTCCGCCATATCGTCATCCATCTGCATCTTACGGGGCGTCCAGTGCTCGTCCAGACAGCGCAGAATGCAGTGGCGGTAACGGCGTACCCGCACGAGCAGTTTCGGGAAGGACATGCAGTCGTCCATGAGCTCCATCATTTCATCGCCCACAAACTCCAGTTCCGGGTTGATGATCACGTAGGGCTTATCGGTGAGAATACATATCAGCCGTTTCTTTACTCCGATCTGCGGGGCCGCGATGGCCCGCCCGAAACCGTAATCCCGGCGGATGCCTTTGATGCAGTCAAACATATCTGTGATGACGGGGCGGAGTTCTTCCAGCTCTTCCCTGGTGACTTCCTCGGAAACCTCGTAGAGACGCGGGTCCCCCAGCAGCAGAATCTGCCGTTCCATAAAAATCCCTCCTCTTCGCGAATGTTCGCAAATATCAAATCTTTCTAAAAAGAATATATCATAGGACCTCCAATAAAACCATAGAAAAGAGAAATCAGGCTGGCTTTTTGCCCGGAGAATTTTTATAATGGAAGAAGCGGAAAGGAGACAGACGGTATGAAAGACAAGATCATAATTCGCGGGGCGAAAGTCCATAACCTGAAGAATATAGATGTGGATGTCCCCTTAAATCAGATTGTGGGGATTGCGGGGGTATCCGGGTCGGGAAAATCTTCCCTGGCTCTGGGAGTGCTGTATGCGGAAGGATCCAGGCGGTATCTGGAGTCTCTCTCCACCTACACCAGAAGGCGGATGACCCAGGCGGCCAAAGCCCAGGTGGATCAGGTGCTCTACGTGCCGGCGGCTCTGGCCCTTCATCAGCGGCCGGGAGTGCCGGGAATCCGCAGCACCTTTGGAACGGGGACGGAGCTTTTAAACAGCCTCCGGCTGATGTTTTCCCGGCTGGCCAGCCACCGGTGTCCCAACGGCCACTATCTGGCTCCCACTCTGGCGGTGGCGGCGGGGCAGGAGCTGGTCTGTCCGGAGTGCGGAGCCAGGTTTTACGCTCCGTCTGCGGAGGAACTGGCTTTTAACAGCCAGGGAGCCTGCCGCACCTGCGGCGGCACGGGAATGGTGCAGACTGTGGACCGCTCCACTCTGGTGCCGGACGATTCTCTGACCATTGACCAGGGGGCGGTGGCCCCGTGGAATTCCCTGATGTGGTCTCTGATGACGGATGTGTGCCGGGCCATGGGGGTGCGGACGGACGTGCCCTTCCGGGAGCTTACGGATGAGGAGAAGGACATTGTCTACAACGGGCCGGCGGTGAAAAAACACATTCTGTATAAGGCGAAGAGCTCTAACCAGGCGGGAGAGCTGGATTTCACCTATTTCAACGCGGTCTACACGGTGGAAAATGCCCTGGCGAAGGTGAAGGACGAAAAGGGTATGAAGCGGGTGGAGAAATTTTTAAAGCAGGAAATCTGCCCGGACTGCGGGGGAACCAGGCTGTCGGAGGCGGCGAGGGCCCCGAAGGTGAGGGGGATTTCCCTGGATGAGGCCTGCCGGATGACCCTGTCAGATCTGGTGGAGTGGGTCCGGGGAGTGCCCGCCTCCCTGCCGGAGGAGATGGTGCCCATGGCGGAGAGCATCTGCGACTCCTTTCAGTCGGCGGCAAAGCGGCTGATGGATCTGGGGCTGGGGTATCTGACCCTGGACCGGGCGGCATCCACCCTGTCCACGGGCGAACGGCAGAGAATGCAGCTGGCCAGAGCAGTCAGAAACCGGACCACCGGGGTGCTCTATGTGCTGGACGAGCCGTCCATCGGCCTGCATCCTTCCAACATTGAAGGCCTGACCGGCGTCATGGACGATCTGATCGCCGATGGAAATTCCGTGGTTCTGGTGGATCACGACACCCAGATCCTGTCGAAGGCGGACTGGATCATTGAGATGGGGCCGGGAGCCGGAGCGGACGGCGGCCGGGTGATCGCGGAGGGAACGGTTTCCCAGATCGCGAAAGATCCCCGGTCGAAGGTGGGTCCCTTCCTGGGAGGAAGCGCCGACATCCATGTGAGGGACAGGGCGTCAGCGGAAGAAATGTTTGACCTAGGCCGGATCCGCCTGTCCACGGGGCCGATCCATACGGTAAAGCCCCTTCAGGCAGAGATTCCCAAAGGAAGGCTGACGGTGGTGACCGGGGTTTCCGGTTCCGGAAAAACTACTCTGATCCTGGAGAGCCTGATTCCGGGGCTGGAAGCGGCGATCCGGGGAGAGAAGCTGCCGGCCCATGTGCTGGCGGCGGAAGCGCCGGGGATCCGCCAGGTAAAGCTCATTGACGCCACTCCCATCGGCATCAATGTCAGATCCACGGTGGCTACCTATGCCAACGTCCATGACGAGCTGAGAAAGGTGTTTGCGAAGACCAAAGATGCCAGGGAACAGGGCTGGAAGGCGGGGGATTTCTCCTACAATACGGGAAAACTGCGGTGCCCGGTGTGCGACGGCACCGGGGTCATCAGTCTGGATGTACAGTTTCTGCCGGATGTGGAGATCCCCTGTCCGGAGTGCCGCGGTTCCCGCTATGGGAGAGATGCGGAAAAGATCCGGTATGTGGCGAAATCAGGCCGATCCCATACTCTGCCGGAGCTTATGGCCATGGATGTAAATCAGGCTCTGGAAGCCTGCGAGGAGCTGAAGGTGGTCCATCAGCGGCTTCAGGTGCTGAAAGATCTGGGATTGGGATACCTGACTTTGGGGGAGGAGACTCCCAGCCTTTCCGGGGGAGAGGCCCAGAGGTTGAAGCTGGCCAGCGAGATGGGAAGGGCCCAGGAGGATTCTGTGTTTATTTTTGATGAGCCCACCATCGGTTTGCACCCGCTGGACGTGAGGACTCTGCTGGGAGTATTTCAGACGCTGATTGACAAGGGAGCCACAGTTATTGTGATTGAACATGATCTGGACGTGATCCGCAATGGAGATTACATTATCGACATGGGACCGGGAGGAGGAGAGGCCGGGGGCCGGATCGTGGCTGCCGGAACGCCGGAGGAGATCCGAAACAGCCCGGAGAGCTGTACGGGAAGATACCTGTAAATACAGGTGAGATGGATATAAACATGAAAAAAGCTGACCGGCCGCCGGTCAGCTTTTTTCGTAGGGGAAAACCGCCTGCAGGGCTTTCCTCTATAAATAAATTTTCCTATGATAAGTTTGAAAATTTACATGCTTGCCAGTGCCTCGCCGATATTTAAGGCGTGGTCGCCGATGCGCTCAAAGTCCGTGAGCATTTCAGAATAGAGAATGCTGGTCTCATGGGAGCACTCCTTCACCTTCATTCTGGAGATCTGGTTATCCCGGTAGGAATCGGTCATGTCGTCGATTTTTTCCTCCAGGGCGGAAACCTTTGCCAGATCGTCCTGGGAGAAGGGCTGCATGGTTCGGAAGTAATCTATGGCCTCCAGACAGGCCTTTCTCATGGATTCAATTTCCACAACTGCCATGTCGGAGAAGGACAGCTTCTGGTCGTCCAGCCGCTTGCTGTATTCGCAGATGTTCATGGCGTGGTCGCCGATCCGCTCCAGGTTGCTGCAGATTTTGTAATAGGCGTTGATGGCAGCGGTGTCCCTGGGATTTTCCTCCTGACTCATAAAGGTGGAAATATAGCTGGAGATTTCTTTGTTTAAATAATCCACATATTCTTCCCGCTGGGTGACAGATTCCAGATTTTTGGAGGTTGCGCCCTGAACGGCCTCGAAGCTCTCCTGGATGTTTTCCGCTACCATGCCGGCCATGCGGGAAAGCTCGCTGGCAATGTTGTGGATGGCGATGGCGGTGGATCCCACCTGCACGTCACGGGAACGGTTTTCCGGGATGGCGTTGATGTACTTCAGATGGAAGCCAACCTCTTTCTCGGAAGCCCGCTCCGGCAGAATCTTAGTGGCAATGGCAGCCAGCTGGGTTCCAAACGGCAGCAGGATAATGGTGGTCACAATGTTGAACAGGGTGTGCATGTTGGCGATCTGTCCCGCCGGGTTGGTGGGAGTCCAGGACGCCACGATGGTAGTCAGCGGTGTGGTCATGCAGACAACAGTGAAGATACAGGTTCCGATGATATTGAACATCAGATGGATCACAGTGGTCCGCTTTGCGCTGCGGCTGGTTCCGATGGCAGCCAGCACGGCGGTGATACAGGTTCCGATATTCTGTCCGAACAGCACGTACACTGCAGTGGGCAGGGCTACGATGCCGCTGTTGGCCAGGGCCTGAAGAATTCCCACAGAGGCGGAGGAGGACTGGATCAGGGCCGTAAAGCCGGCGCCCACCAGAATTCCGATCAGCGGGTTGGAGAAGTTAGCCACCATGCTGACGAAGGTCGGTGAATCCCGCAGAGGCATCATGGAGTCGCTCATGAGGTTCATGCCGATAAACAGGATGCCCAGACCGGCAATGATGTGGGCCCAGTACTGCACCTGTTTTTTCTTCACGAACATGGCGATGGCCACGCCCACAAAGGCGATGAGCGGAGCCAGAGCTCCGATGTCGAGAGCGACCAGCTGTCCGGTGATGGTGGTGCCGATGTTGGCGCCCATGATGATCCACACTGCCTGCTGCAGGGTCATCATGCCGGAGTTTACAAAGCCAACGACCATGACGGTGGTGGCGGAGGAGGACTGGATCAGGGCCGTGATGCCGGCGCCCACCAGGACTCCGATGAAGCGGTTGGAAGTGAGCCGTTCCAGAATTTTCTGCATTTTCTTTCCTGCGGCGGCTTCCAGACCGTTGCTCATCATCTGCATTCCATAGAGGAAAAGCGCAAGTCCGCCCAGAAGATTTAGAATGTCTGTTGTTTTCATAGTATTCCCCTTCATTTTCTTAAAGTAGCGTTAATATGCTTCCACCTTTTATTGTAAAAGAATTTTTTCTTTATAACAATATAGTTCTCATTCATTTAACATAGATTTTACATAGATTTAACATTGGGAAAAACGGGAGCGGGAAGAGCCTGTGAAATGTTTGTAAAAATGTAGTGGAAAGGCACAGAAAAGACTACATTTTTCACGGGTTTTGTGGTACAATTTCACATATGATGCAATTCATATATTGAAGATGTATGTAACTAGGAGGAGAGAGTATGGCGAAAGAAATGATAGCAATGCTTCTTGCCGGCGGCCAGGGATCGCGTCTGTATGCCCTGACCCAGAAGCTGGCAAAACCAGCAGTTCCTTTTGGCGGAAAATACCGGATCATCGATTTTCCGCTGTCTAACTGCGTAAATTCGGGAATTGATACGGTGGGAATTCTGACCCAGTATCAGCCCATGGTGCTTAACGAGTATATCGGCAACGGACAGCCCTGGGATCTGGACCGTCTTCACGGCGGAGTTCATGTGCTCCCGCCCTATCAGAAGGCATCCGGTTCCGACTGGTACAAGGGAACAGCCAATGCAATTTATCAGAATATTCCATTTATTGAGCGCTATAATCCCCAGTACGTGATCATTCTCTCCGGAGATCAGATCTGCAAGCAGGATTACAGCGATTTCCTCCGTTTCCACAAGGAAAAAGGAGCGGAATTCAGCGTGGCTGTCATGGAGGTGCCGTGGGAGGAGGCTTCCCGCTTCGGCCTGATGGTTACCGATGAGAACGACAAGATCACCGAGTTCCAGGAGAAGCCGAAGAATCCCAAGTCCAACCTGGCTTCCATGGGAATCTATATTTTCAACTGGGATATTCTGAAGAAATATCTGGTGGAGGATGAGGCGGATCCGGAGTCTGAGAATGATTTCGGCAACAATATCATCCCCAATCTGCTCCGCGACGGGCGGAATATGTACGCTTATCATTTCAACGGATACTGGAAAGATGTGGGAACGATCTCCTCTCTCTGGGAAGCCAATATGGAGGTGCTGGATCCGGAGCACAGCGGAATCAACCTGTTCGACGAGAACTGGAAGATCTACAGCCGCAACAGCGGTATGACCGGCCACAGAATCAAGAAAGGCGCGGTGGTGGAGAACTCCATGATCACCGACGGCTGCGTGGTGTCCGGTACGGTGAAGCATTCCATCCTGTTTGCCGGCGTGCAGGTAGAGCCGGGAGCTGTGGTGGAGGACGCAGTGGTGATGGGCGGAACCATTATCAAATCAGGAGCTGTGGTGCAGCACTGCATCGTGGCTGAGAACGTGGTGATCGGTGAGAACGCCGTGGTTGGAGCGATGCCCACAGAGGACGAGAAGGGCGTGGCAACCATCGGATCCGACGTATATATTGGAGATAACGCAAAGATTGGCCCCAACGCCATGGTCAGCAATAATGTAAAGGGTGGTGAAGAACAATGGTAAATTCCAATGTAGAAGCGCTGGGGATTATTTTCCCCAACAGTCATGATTCTCTGGTGCCGGAGCTGGTGGGCGAGCGTCTGATGGCTTCCATTCCTTTTGCCGGACGTTACCGCATGATCGACTTTGTACTCTCCAGTATGGTAAACAGCGGCATCGGCAATGTTGCCATCGTAGTCCGCAAGAATTACCACTCTCTTATGGATCATCTGGGATCCGGCCGTGAGTGGGACCTGACCCGCAAGAACGGCGGACTGAATATTTTCCCGCCCTACGCGGAAAAATCCATTAAGGTTTACAACGGAAGAATCGAGGCCCTGGTGACGGTGCTGGATTTCCTCCGTTCTCAGAAAGAGAAATATGTGGTGATGTCCGACGCGGACATTGCCGGAAACTTTGATTTCAGCGCCATGATCGAGGCTCACAGAAAGAGCGGAGCGGATATCACGGCGGCCTACACCAAGGAGGAGCTTCCCGCGGCGGCCATGGCGGCCAGGGAGGAGAGCCAGGATCTCTACTACACCTTCGCCCTCAGCGACGAGGGAAGAATCACCGGCATGGAGATCAATTCCAAGGAGTGCGGCGAGACCAATTTCGGCCTGAATATTTACGTTGTGGAGAGGGAGTTCCTGATCCAGCAGATCAGCTACGCCTACACCCACGGCTATGTGAACTTTGAGAGAGATATCCTGCTGCGCCAGCTGGATAAGCTGAATGTACAGGGCTTCCGCTACGACGGATACATCGCCCAGATCACCGGACTGAAGGGATATTTTGATGAGAATATGAGACTGCTGAACGACGAGAACTTGAATGCTCTCTTCTCCCCCAGCCCCATTTACACCAAGATCCGTGACGACAACCCCACCCGCTACATCACAGGAGCGAAGGTGGAGAACATTATGGCTGCCGACGGCTGTGTGATCGAGGGAGAAGTGGAGAACAGCGTTCTGTTCCGCGGCGTGAAGGTGGCTAAGGGCGCGAAGGTGAAAAACTGCGTGCTCATGCAGGATACGGTGATCGAGGCCGGCGCCAACGTGGAGTATCTGGTTACCGATAAAAACGTGGTGATCACGGAAGGCAAGGAAGTCAAGGGAACGGACACCTTCCCGGTGTATGTGGCCAAGCACCAGGTAGTCTAAAATCAAAGCGGCAAAGCCTTGTAATCTGGCTCCGTTTGTACTATAATATATTGAATATTTAAGAAAAAACAGCAAAACCTAATGATAGCTTTCGGGCTTCATTAGGTTTTCTGCGCATCAAGAGGGGAAATCATGAGAAACATAAAAGTGACACTGGAGTACGACGGCAGCCGGTATGACGGCTGGCAGAAGCAGGGAAATACAGAGCGGACCATTCAGGGAAGGATGGAGGCGGTGCTGGAGCGCATGACCGGCCACCCCACGGAGGTCAGCGGAGCGGGGCGCACGGACGCCGGGGTTCACGCGGAGGGACAGACGGCCAACTTCCGGGTTCCGGAACATTTTTCCCCGGAGGACGTGAAGAATTACCTGAACACGTACCTGCCGGAGGATATCCGCATTGTGGAGGCCCGGGAAGCGGAGGAAAAATTCCACAGCCGGCTGAATGCCTCGGCGAAGCTGTATCGTTACAGGATATGGACGGGGGCGAAGCGGCCGGTGTTTGAGAGAAAGTATCTGTACGGGTTTGGCCGGAGGCTGGACGCGGAGGCCATGAGGCGCGCGGCGGAATTTCTCATAGGGACCAGGGATTTTAAGAGTTTCTGCGGGAACCGCCGGATGAAGAAATCCACAGTCCGCACCCTGTATTCAGTACAGATTAAAGAGGAGGGGGAGGAACTGATCCTGGAGTTTTACGGGGACGGATTCCTCTATCACATGGTCAGGATTCTGACCGGCACTCTCATGGAAGTGGGAGAGGGAAAGAGGACGCCTGAGTCCATGGCGGATGTGCTGGAGGCGAAGGACCGGCAGGCAGCCGGGTTTACCGCTCCGCCGGAAGGCCTGTGCCTGGTGCGGGTGGATTATGGAAATTGGGAGAAAACAGCTGGGGGACAGAAAGACAAAAGCAGGAGGTGTCAGTCATGACAGAATTTTTGATCAGGCATTTTGTAAAGGATTATCAGAACATCCAGGATGTGGAGGTGCGTACCAGATACGGCTCTCTGGCCGGTATGGTGGGAATCTGCTGCAATCTGCTGCTGTTTACGGTGAAGCTGCTCACCGGGCTGCTGGTAAACAGTATTTCCGTTATGGCGGACGCGTTCAACAACCTGTCCGATGCCGCTTCCTCCATTATCAGTATTGTGGGAGTGAAGATGGCGGAGAAGCCGGCGGATGAGGAGCATCCCTTTGGTCATGGAAGAATTGAGTACATATCGGCGTTTATTGTGGCCTTTCTGGTCATCGAGGTGGGATTTTCCTTGTTTAAGACTTCCTTCGGGAAGATCCGGAATCCGGAGCCCATGGTATTTCAGTGGCTGTCCGTGGGAATTCTGGTTCTGTCTGTGGGAGTAAAGCTCTGGATGGGGATATTCAACCGGAAGCTGGGAAAGCGGATCGATTCCAAGGTGATGATGGCCACAGCCGCGGATTCCCTGGGAGATGTGGCGGCCACTACCGCTACCATTGTTTCCATGCTGATTTTTGGAATTTTCAATGTCAATGTGGATGGAATTGTTGGTCTGGCAGTGTCTGTGGTGGTTATGATTGCCGGTGTGAATATTGCGAAGGATACGCTGGCGCCTCTGATCGGGGAGGCCATTGATCCGGAAGTATACCGGGAGATTACCCAGTTTGTGGAGAGCTATGACGGAATTGTGGGAAGCCACGATCTGATCGTCCACAATTACGGGCCGGGGAGAAGTATGGCGTCTATTCACGCGGAAGTGCCCAGCGACGTGGATATTGAGACGTCCCATGAGATTATCGACCGGGTGGAGCGGGACGCGGTGCGCAAGCTTCATCTGTTCCTGGTGATCCACATGGATCCCATTGAGACGAAAAACGCAAAGGTGGACAATTACCGGAAGATTGCCGGGGAGGTGCTGGATCAGGTGGATTCCCGTCTTTCCCTTCACGACTTCCGGATTGTGGACGGCAAGGAGCAGGTGAACCTGATTTTTGACCTGGTGGTTCCCAGGGACTACACGCCTCAGATGAAGAGCCAGGTAAAGGAGCAGGTGGCCAGCGGAATCAGGGAAAAGATCCGCAACAGCACCTGCGTGATCACCGTGGAGAACAGCTACTGCGCGGAGGAATGAGAGCGCAGATCCAAGATTTTGCCGGCGGCTGGAAATAACTGGATGCAATAATTCGGCCGGTTTCTGCATTAACAAAATGAAAGGACAAATCATACATGCTGCTTTTTGGTATGACGGCGGCTGTGGGGGAGAGCGGAAAAGGGGTCAGCGATGAGACCCTTCTGAAGCAGGTGGGAACCGGTGACAGGGAAGCTTTCCGGCAGCTGTATCAGAATACAGACAGAACAGTCTACAGCTTCATACTGTCCATTGTGAAGAATCCCAGCGACGCGGAGGAGATCCTCCAGGAGACTTATCTGAAGGTATGGACTTCAGCCTCCGGGTATGTGGGGCAGGGAAAACCGCTGGCCTGGATCTTTACCATTGCCAGAAATCTCTGCTATATGAGATTCCGGGACCGGAAGCATGAGGCGGATGTGGGGCTGGACGATTTGAATCAGACGGAAATGGGAGAGCTGTGCCGTCAGATCGAAAATGTGGCGGACCGCATGGCCCTGATGGCTGCCCTGGAGGTTTTAAAGGAGGATGAGCGTCAGATCGTGATCCTCCACGCGTCGGCGGGGATGAAGCACAGGGAGATTGCGGCCAGTCTTCAGATGCCCCTGGCCACTGTTCTGTCCAAATACCGCAGGGCCATGAAGAAGCTGGAAGAATATCTTGGAAGGGAGTGATCAGGCTGAAACGGCAGGAAATTGAACAGCATATAAAGTCGGCAGTGGACCGGCTGACGCCGGATGTCCTGGACCGGATCGATCTGACAACTCCTCAGGAGATTCATGCGGAGCGGCTGACGGACCTGCGCCGGAGACGGGCGCGGCTGTGGGGAACGGCAGCCGCCTGTTTTTTGGCGGCGGCAGTGGGCAGCGGAGGTTATAACCTGTACCGCAACAGCCTGGTGGACTCCATCGTGGGACTGGACGTAAACCCCAGCGTGGAACTCTCCATCAACCGGAAGGAACGGGTGCTGAAGGCGGATGCCTTAAATGAGGACGCCAGAACCATTCTCCAGGGGATGGACTTAAAAGGAGTGGAGCTGAATGTGGCGGTGAACGCCATTGTGGGATCCATGGTGTCCAACGGATATCTGGAGGAGCTGGACAGCACGATTCTGGTGACTGTGATGGGAGACAGCGTATCCCGGACTGCCGTGCTGCGCAGCCAGGTGGTGGCGGATGTGGAAAAGAGCCTGGAGGAGAATCAGGCGGCGGCTATCGTCTACGACCAGCAGGCGGTGGTCCGGGATGACGTGCGGGAGATGGCGGATCAGTACGGCATTTCCTATGGAAAGGCCTATTTCCTGGATGAGCTGGTGGATCAGAGCCCGGCCCTGGATGAGGAGGATCTGCCCCGCCTGTCCGCCATGACCATGGAGGAGATCGCCAGGGAGGTGGCGGAGGAGACTCCCGGCCTCCGGCTGCCGGTGACGGAGGAGACTGCGCCCGGAGGGGACGGCCTGGGAGAGACGGCTGCCGCGGGGGAGAGCCCGTCCGGGGAAGAGAGCTCCCCGGATGCTCTGGAGACGGAATCGTCCGCCGGGGCCGAGACGGAAGGGACGGAAGAAAGCGGCTCGGAGAGCAGCTCTTCCCCGGTGCGGGAGGAAATGTTCCCCACCTGGCAGGAGGATGAGAGCGAGAGCAGGATCCGCCTGGATTATGTGGTGTATGAGGATGGAGAGATCTGCGCGTATTTTAAAACTCAGGTGCGGTGGCGAAGCCCCACTGTGAGCGTGCAGGACCGGGACGGAGAATATTGTCCCGCATATATTCTTGAGACCGGAGCGGATTTCTGCCGGATCCGGGCGGAAGGACTGACGGAGGGAGAGACCTACTACTTCACTGTGGGCGGTCTGACGAGACGGGACAGCGAACGGCTCCGGGCAGTGACCGGCCCGTTCCAGGTTCCGGAACAGGAGGCCGAAAAAGAGGAGGAGACGGCGGAGGAGAGCGCGGCGGAGACGGAGAGCAGTTCCCGGCCGGAGGGCACACTGCCGCCGGATGGCGGGCTGCCGTCGGAGGGCACGTCATCGCCGGAGAGCACATCCCAGTCCGCTCAGCCGTCAGCCTCCAATGGAACAGCGCCTTCAGGAAACGGGGCAGGGGAGAGTTCTGCCCCGGATCGGGAGACGGAGAGTTCCGCCGGGGCTCAGAGGCCGGCGGAGGAGACCGGGCAGCAGGAGACCACGGCTTTGGAGAGTGAGCGGGCGGAGGAAACCCAGGCCGGCGGGACTGGAAAGGAAACGTCCGGCGGGGCGGCCGGCAGTACCCGGGAGACGGCCGGATCCGGGGATTCTGAAATGATGGAGGCGTCCGGCGGCGCGGACCCTGGAGACGGAGCTGGCAGCGGCCGGACGGAGACAGAAAAAATTTCTGAAACCCGTTGACTTTTTTCGGCATCTGTGATATTTTATATCAGTATTGACTGCCGAAGACAGTAGGCGCCGCAAGGCATAAGGTATGACCGCCTACCGAGGAACATACAAAGCTCATAGAGAGAATTTGTAGAGCCTTTCTGTCTTGGACAGAAAGGCTTATTTTTCGCAGGTGATACTCTTTTAAATCTAACAGGAGGTAAACCACAATGGCAAAAGTAGAATTAAAGCAGCCGATCGTAGCAGAAATTTCCGAGCTTTTAAACGGCGCTGCATCTGCCGTAGTTGTGGACTACCGCGGTCTGACCGTGGAGCAGGACACACAGCTGCGTAAGAAGCTGAGAGAATCTGATGTTTCCTACAAGGTATACAAGAACACCATGATTCGCTTTGCTGTGAAGGGAACGGAATTTGAGGCTCTGGTGCCCCATCTGGAAGGACCGACCGCTCTGGCTGTGTCCAAGACAGACGCAACCGCTCCGGCGAGAATTCTGGCTGACTTCGCGAAGACTGCGGACAAGCTGGAGTTAAAGGCAGGCGTAGTAGAGGGTACTTACTACGATGAGAAGGGAATCCAGGTGATCGCAACCATCCCGTCCAGAGAGATTCTTCTGGGAAGATTGCTGGGAAGCATGCAGTCTCCGATCGCCAACTTCGCCCGTGTGCTTAATCAGATCGCTGAGAAGGCAGAGGCGTAATGAAAACAGGCCGTCACAGGCGGCGCAGAATTTTATTGAAAAGATGAAAAACAGGAGGAAATTAAAATGGCAAAGTTAACAACTGCAGAGTTTATCGAAGCTATCAAGGAATTATCCGTATTAGAGTTAAATGAGTTAGTAAAGGCTTGCGAGGAAGAGTTCGGCGTATCCGCAGCAGCTGGTGTTGTAGTAGCAGCAGGTGCAGCAGCAGGCGGCGCAGCTGAGGAAGAGAAGACTGAGTTCGACGTTGAGCTGACCGACGTTGGCCCGAACAAGGTTAAGGTTATCAAGGTTGTTCGTGAAGTAACCGGTCTTGGTCTGAAGGAGGCTAAGGACGTAGTTGACAGCGCTCCGAAGGCAGTTAAGACTGCAGTTTCCAAGGAAGAGGCTGAGGACATCAAGACCAAGCTTGAGGCTGAGGGAGCTAAGGTTACCCTTAAGTAATTTGGCTGAAAATATCTCGATTTTATGGGGAGAATTGCGCAGGCGGTTCTCCCTTTACTAACATTTTTACTAATATTTCGTCTCGAAAGGTGTTTCCGGGCTGCTGATGAAGCCTGTCGAAACACCTTTTATTTTTTCGGCGGCAGCCCGGCCGGGCGGTGCCGGCACACAGATTTTCCGAGGCGGAGGAAGCGGGGGAAGGCTTTCAATCTGTGGATTGTCAACTTTAAATTAAAATTAAGTTGACAATAGAAGGGGCGCCGTGTATACTCTGGAATATGACAGAGATGCCGGAACGGCATACACAGAGAGGAGCGGTGCGATATGGAACTGGTACAGGAGAAGAGAAGCGGCGGGCAGAGGTGGACGGCCCAGAGACTGACGTTGATGGGATTGTTCACGGCGGTGCTGTGTGTGTCCTCCTACATTGTGATTCCCCTTCCGTTTACGGCGGTGAGCATCACGGCTCAGACCATGGTGGTGAATCTGATCGGAATGATACTGGCGCCGGCGGATACGGCCATTGTGTTTCTGGTGTGGATCTGCCTGGGACTGGCGGGGGCGCCGGTGTTTTCCGGAGGCGGCGGGGGAGCGGCGAAGCTTTTGGGGCCCACCGGCGGCTATATCATCGGCTATCTGGCGGCGGCGGTGCTGATCTCCCTGTTCTGCCGGAAGGTGAAGGGGATGGGAAAGCAGACCCTGTTTCTGATCGTTGTGGGAATTCCCGTGATCTACCTGTTCGGCGGGGCGTGGATGAAAATTTCCATGAGACTGACCTGGCCGGCGGTGGTGATTCAGGGAGTGATTCCTTTCATTCCAATGGATGTGGCAAAATGTATCGGCGCTGCGGCGCTGGCAAAGGCCCTGCGGAGAGCTCTGCCGGTGCCGGCATGAGTTCCGGCCGGCGCGGAGCCCGGCCAATGGCTGCCGGGGCCAGCGCGTGCCTTTTCCTTGACTGGCGGGAAAATCTCTGATATAGTATTAAACTGTACGAACGAGAGAGGCAAAGCCTGAACGTGGCTGAGCCTCTTTTTTGCGCGATACGCACGGTAAGCCCCACAGGTTCGGGGATGATCAGACGGAAAGGAACAGGGAATGGAGACAATTCGATTTGAAGAGATGGAACTGAATAATAAAATTCTGCGGGCGGTGAGAGACATGGGCTTTGAGGAGCCGTCTCCCATTCAGGCCCGGGCAATCCCCCTGGAGTGGGAGGGGAAGGACATTATCGGCCAGGCCCAGACGGGTACGGGAAAGACGGCCGCCTTTGGAATTCCCCTGCTGGAGAAGGTGGACCCGAAGAGCAGAAAGCTGCAGGCCATTGTCCTCTGCCCCACCAGAGAGCTGGCCATACAGGTGGCGGAGGAGATCCGGCGCCTGGCCAAATATATGCACGGAGTGAAGGTGCTGCCGGTGTACGGCGGCCAGGAGATCGTCAAGCAGATCCGCTCCTTAAAGGACGGTGTCCAGATCGTCATCGGCACGCCGGGCCGGGTGATGGATCATATGAGAAGGAAGACCATAAAGACGGCGGCGATCCACACCGTGGTACTGGACGAGGCGGATGAGATGCTGAACATGGGATTTCTGGAGGATATGGAGACGATTTTGAGTCAGCTTCCCCAGGAGCGCCAGACCCTCATGTTCTCTGCCACCATGCCCCAGGAGATCATGGATATTGCCAGACGGTTTCAGAAGGATCCGGAAGTGGTGAAAGTGGTAAAGAAGGAGCTGACGGTCCCGAAGGTGACCCAGTACTACTATGATGTGAAGCCGAAGAATAAGGTGGAGGTGCTGTGCCGGCTGCTGGACATGTATTCCCCCAAGCTGTCCATCGTGTTCTGCAACACGAAAAAACAGGTGGATGAGCTGGTGGAGGATCTTCAGGGCCGGGGATATTTCGCGGAGGGCCTGCACGGAGATCTGAAGCAGAGTCAGAGGGACAAGGTGATGAACGGGTTCCGCACCGGCCGGACGGAGATCCTGGTGGCCACGGACGTGGCAGCCAGGGGAATCGACGTGGGAAATGTGGAAGCGGTGTTTAACTACGACATTCCCCAGGATGACGAGTATTATGTGCACCGGATCGGGCGTACCGGCCGGGCGGGAAAAGAAGGAAGAGCCTTCAGCCTGGTGGTGGGCCGGGAGGTGTACAAGCTGAGGGAGATCCAGCGGTACTGCAGGACAAAGATCATTCCCCAGGCCATCCCGTCCCTGGACGATATCACGGATATCCGCATGGAAAAGGTGCTGGATCAGGTGACGGAGATCATTGAGAAAGAGGATCTGACGGAGATGATCGACGCCGTCAGCAAAAAGATCCTGGAGGAAGACTACACGGCCATGGATCTGGCGGCCGCGTTTCTGCGCATGGCCATGGGAGACGAGGCGGAGGACACCATCGACGACTTCCGCACGGCCAGAGATCTGGAGGATCTGGACCGCCCGGCGAAAGGCCGCCGGGGAAGACGGGGGTCCGGAACAGAGGACGCCGGCTGGGACGAGACCGGCCGCGGGGGACGCCGCAGCGCCGGCGGCCGCCGGAGAGAGAACCGGGAGGATATGGTGCGCCTGTTTATTAATGTAGGAAAAAATCAGGGCGTGAAGCCGGGAGATGTGCTGGGAGCTATCGCCGGGGAATCGGGAATGCCGGGAAAACTGGTGGGAAGCATCGATATGTTTGACAAATACACCTTCGTGGAGGTTCCTGAAGACTGCGCCGACGAGGTTCTGGAGGCGATGAAGCACGCCAGAATCAAGGGAAAGAGCGTGCGCATGGAGATTGCAAAACAGACCGATTAAAACTTAAAACGGCGGCAAAAAAGGTCCTGCCTGCATCCGCAGAAGACGGAGCAGACAGGACCTTTTTGTGACCGCTGTTTTCCTATCAGGCGCTGATGGCGTTGCCGGTGTACAGCTGGTAGTATTTTCCCTTTTCAGCCATAAGCTGTTCGTGGCTGCCCCGCTCAATGATCCGTCCCTGCTCCAGAACCATGATGCAGTCGGAGTTCTGAACGGTGGAGAGACGGTGGGCGATGACAAAGGTGGTGCGGCCTTTCATCAGCCGGTCCATGCCCTCCTGCACCAGTTTTTCCGTTCTGGTGTCGATGGAGGAAGTGGCCTCATCCAGGATCAGCACCGGCGGGTCGGCCACAGCGGCCCGGGCGATGGCCAGCAGCTGGCGCTGGCCCTGGCTTAAGTTGCTGCCGTCTCCGGTGAGCATGGTGTTGTAGCCTTCCGGCAGACGTTTGATAAAGCCGTGGGCATTGGCCAGCTTGGCGGCGGCGATGCACTCCTCGTCGGTGGCGTCCAGGCGGCCGTAGCGGATATTGTCCATGACGGTTCCCGTGAACAGGTGGGTGTCCTGAAGTACCATTCCCAGGGAGCGGCGCAGGTCAGCTTTCTTGATCTTGTTGATGTTGATGCCGTCGTAGCGGATCTTGCCGTCCTGGATGTCGTAAAACCGGTTGATCAGGTTGGTGATGGTGGTCTTTCCGGCTCCCGTGCTTCCCACGAAGGCGATCTTCTGGCCGGGAGTGGCGTACAGCTTAATATTGTGAAGGACGATCTTCTTGTCGTCATATCCAAAGTCCACATCGTTGAAGGTCACGTCGCCTTCCAGCTTGGTGTAGGTGACGGTGCCGTCGGCGGAGTGGGGGTGCTTCCAGGCCCAGACGCCGGTGCGCTCTTTGCACTCGGTCAGGGTGCCGTCGGCGTTCTCCCTGGCGTTGACCAGTTCCACATAGCCGTTGTCGGTTTCAGGCTCCTCATCCATCATGTCGAAGATACGCTGCGCGCCGGCGGTGGCCATGACGATGCTGTTCATCTGCTGGCTCAGCTGGGTCACCGGCTGGGTGAAGCTCTTGCACAGCATGAGGAAGGAAACCAGTCCGCCCACAGTCAGGCCGGAGAAGCCTCCCAGTGCCAGAACGGCGCCCACCACGGCGCAGAGCACGTAGCAGATATTTCCCAGGTTGGCGTTGACAGGCATCATGATGTTGGCGAATTTGTTGGCGTTGCAGGCGCTGTCCCGGAGCTGGCGGTTCAGAACCTTGAACTGCTCCAGGCTCTTCTCCTCATGACAGAAGACCTTGACCACCTTCTGGCCTTCCATCATCTCCTCGATGTAGCCGTTTACCGTTCCCAGGTCTTTCTGCTGTCTGGCGAAATAGAGACCGGATTTTCCGCTGAGGCGGGAGGTGACAAACACCATCAGGCACACCATGACCAGGCAGATAATGGTCAGAGGAATATCCAGGATGATCATGCTGAACAGGGTGGTCACAAAGGTGACGGATGAGTTGATCACCTGGGGAATGCTCTGGCTGATTACCTGGCGCAGGGTATCTACGTCGTTGGTGTACACGGACATGATGTCGCCGTGGGCGTGGGTGTCAAAGTAGCGGATGGGCAGGGATTCCATATGGGAAAACAGCTCATTTCTCAGCCTCCTCATGGTGCCCTGGCTGATATTTACCATGATCCGGTTGTAGGCGTAGGAGCAGACGATGCCCACGGCGTAAATGCAGGCCATGATGAACAGGGCGTGGGCCAGGGGACCGTAGTCCGGTGAGGCCGACTGGGTTAAGGGAACGATGTAGTCGTCGATCAGCGTCTGCATAAACAGAGTGCCCCGCCGGGTGACCAGGGAAGAACCCAGGATACACAGGATTACAATCAAAAAGGACCATTTATAGTATTGGGTGATGTAGCGGACCACCCGCCCCAGCATATGGCACATTTCCTTGATGCTTGCCCTGGAGGCGGGAGCTTTGGTATTCGTCTCTCTCATAAATCAGTCACTCTCCTTTCAGGCTTCCGGGACGGCCTGGTCGAAATCGCCGCCGCCCTTTTGCTGGGTTTCATAGATTTCCTGATAGATGGCGTTGGTCTTCAGAAGGTTTTCGTGGGTGTCGAAGGCGCTCACCTGTCCGTCGTCCAGCACCAGGATCCGGTCGGCGTCCTTGACGCTGGAAATACGCTGGGCGATGATGATCTTTGTGGTGCCGGGGATCTTTTTGGCGAAAGCGGCCCGGATCTTCGCGTCGGTGGCGGTGTCCACGGCGCTGGTGGAATCGTCCAGAATCAGCACCTTCGGCTTTTTCAGCAGAGCCCTGGCGATGCACAGCCGCTGTTTCTGGCCGCCGGACACGTTGGTTCCTCCCTGTTCAATCCAGGTGTCGTACTTGTCGGGGAAGCGCTCGATAAACTCATCGGCACAGGCCTGACGGCACACCTCCTCACACTCCTCCAGGGTGGCGTCCTCTTTGCCCCAGCGCAGGTTATCCAGGATCGTGCCGGAAAACAGCACGTTTTTCTGCAGCACTACGGCAACCTGATCTCTCAGGGCTTCCATATCATATTCCCTGACGTCCCGTCCGCCGACCATAACCTGGCCTTCGGTGACGTCGTACAGCCGGCTGATCAGGTTGACCAGACTGGATTTTCCGCAGCCGGTTCCGCCGATGATGCCCACCGTTTCGCCGGAGGGAATGTGAATGTCAATGTCATGGAGTGTTTCCTCCCCGCTTCCGTGCTTATAGGAAAAGCTCACGTGGTTGAAATCGATGCTGCCGTCGGGGACCACCTCC
Organism: Candidatus Lachnoclostridium avicola; assembly: GCA_019114465.1. Classification (GTDB taxonomy): domain Bacteria; phylum Bacillota; class Clostridia; order Lachnospirales; family Lachnospiraceae; genus Lachnoclostridium_A; species Lachnoclostridium_A avicola. The sequence continues at coordinate 96,678 of DXFM01000036.1, read as the reverse complement.
ACCGGATGCTCCGGGTTGGTCAGGTCGGCTTTCTCCGTGAGTACTTCCACAATACGCCGTCCGCTGGCGGCGCTCATGGTGATCATGACGAACACCATGGACAGCATCATCAGGGACATGAGCATGCTCATGACGTAGCTGAACATGGAGGTCAGCTCACCGGTGGTCAGGCTGCCCACCACGATAAACTGGGCGCCGAACCAGGACAGGGCGATCATGCAGCTGTGAATGACCAGCATCATCACCGGGTTATTTAAAGCAAGGCGTCCCTCTGCCTTCACCGACAGGCGGTACAGACTGTCCGCGGCTTTGGCGAATTTCTCATTTTCAAATGCCTCCCGCACGAAGGCTTTCACCACCCGGATGGCGGAGACATTTTCCTGAACGCTGGCGTTTAAATCGTCGTATTTGCGAAATACCTGGGTGAAGATTTTGGTGGCGCCTCCCATGATGAGGAAGAGAGCGATGCCCAGGAACACGATGGCCACCAGGAAAATCAGACTCAGCTGGGCGTTGATGAACAGGCACATGAACATGCTGCAGATGAACATGAGAGGGGCGCGGACCGCGATTCTCAGGCACATCTGGTAAGCGTTCTGCATGTTGGTCACGTCTGTGGTCATACGGGTGACCAGGCCGGCAGTGCTGAATTTGTCAATGTTGGAAAATGAAAATGTCTGAATGTTTTCATACATGGCCTCCCGCAGGTTGCAGGCAAAGCCGGATGAGGCCTCGGCCGCGTATTTTCCGGCCAGGGCGCCGAAGGCCAGGCTGAGAAATGCCATGACCAGCATAATGATTCCGTAGAAATAGATCTGTCCCATGTCTCCCGCCTCAATGCCCTTGTCGATGATGGCGGCGGTGACAAAGGGAATGAGCACCTCCATCAGCACCTCCAGGGCGGTAAATACGGGAGTCAGAATGGATACCCGACGGTACTGTTTAATCTGTCCCATCAGTATTCGTATCATATGAGTTCCTCCTTATATGTTCTTGTTTCATGTTGTCTACAATTTTTTCCAGGCCGTCTTCCATGGTTTCCAGCTCTTCCCGGGAGATGCCCCGGCAGAGACATTCCCGGCGGCGGCGCATATGTTCGTCCACCCGCCGCCTTATGTCCAGGGCTTTCGGGGTGAGGAGGATTTCTTTCTTCCGCTCGTCCTCCGGCACCTGTCGTATGGTGATGTACCCTTTCTGCTTCAGCCCTTTCAGGGAACTGGAGATGGCGGCTTTGGAGACTCCGGTGTCCAGCCGGATGTCGGTAGCGCTGTACGTCTGCTCCGGAAATTTCAGCAGATAGTTTAGCATATGGCTCTGGGCGGGGGTGATTTCGGAACCGCGCAGGGCCTCTCTTTCGTATTGATCCAGAAAAATATTGGCCTGTTTCAGCAAGCTGATCAGGCGGTCATCGGTCATGTCAGTTTTACACACTCCTTTCCAATATCTGCAGCAGATTCAGGCGGTAAACAGTTGGGGCGGAAAATGTCGCCGGTTGAACTGTTACCACCCGAACTATTTACGGGCTTAAGCTTTATTATATGCAAAAACAGTGGAAAGTGAATTCAAAAGATGTTATTATTAATAAAGAAATTTTATTAATCGAGGGAAAATGGAGGAAAAACAGAGATGAATACATTTCAGCTGACCTGTTTTATGACGGTGGCGGAGACTCTGAATTTTGCCAGGGCGGCGGAGCGGTTAAACATTACCCAGCCGGCGGTGACCCACCAGATCCGGAGTCTGGAGGAGGAACTGGAGGTGAAGCTGTTTAAGAGAACCACCCGGCTGGTGGAGCTGACCCCTTCCGGATATCTGTTTATCAACGACGCCAGAAGCATTCTGGAGACGGCAGTGCGGGCCAAGAAGCGGTTTGAAGACCCGGAGCAGCAGGAACTGACGGAATTTCGTATCGGAAGCCAGAGCCACACATATCTCATGGGGCTGCCGCCGGCCTTAAGACGGCTGAGACAGCTGCATCCCGCCGTTCACCCCCGGTTTCAGACGGAGCCGATTCCGGTCCTGCGCAGACTTCTCCAGGAGGAGACGCTGGATGCGGTTATGGATTTTAAGGAGGAAGAGGGGGAGAAGAAGGGGGTGGTATACCGGGAGCTGGTGAAGGTGCCGGTGGTGTGCCTCTGCCCCGTCGGCCACTGCCTGGCGGAGAAGAAGACCATCTGCCTGGACGATCTGGGGGAGGAGAAGCTGATTTTCAGCAGCCCGGTGAGAAGTCCTGTGGCGGTGGCCAGGCTTCAGGGAGAATTGATCGGGAAAAAGCCCCTGTCCCATATTTACATTGCCAATTCGCCGGAGACGGCAGCTATCCTGACGGTGGCCGGCTACGGGATTTCGTTTCTGCCGGATCTGTTTCTGCCGGAGAATCCGGCGCTGGCAAAGCTTGCCCTGGAAGGGACGGTGGAAGTATCCTTCGGAGTGTATTACCGTATAGGGGATGGAAATCCCATTTTGAAGGATTACCTTAAGATCATGGCGGAGAGTCTGGAGAGCGCCGGCCTGGGAAAAATGCGGCAGGAGACAGCCGTTTAATTAGGAAGAAAATTTACCGGGGAGGAGGCGGAAAAGCCTTGAGTCTCCGGAAAGATGGGGCTATACTGTTTCCATAGGAGGTAGCGGAAATGATCATACGCAGCAGAAAGGTATGGATTGCCGGACAGTTTGTGCCGGCGGATATTGAGACGGAAAATGGAAAAATTGCGGAGATCCGGCCGTGCGGAGAAAGGGAAGCGGACGCGGATTACGGGGAGAAGCGGATTGTGCCGGGCTTTATTGATCTGCACACCCACGGCTCCTACGGCTATGACACCAACGACGGGGAGCCGGAGGGACTGAGAAACTGGATGAGAAGGATTCCGGAGGAAGGGGTAACCGGTATTCTGCCCACGACGGTGACTCAGATGCCCGACGTGCTGACGAAGGCGGTGGCCAACGTGGCAGACGTGATTGAAAACGGATATGAGGGCGCGGAGATTCTGGGCATCCATTTTGAAGGTCCTTATCTGGATATGGAATACAAGGGAGCCCAGCCGCCGGAAGCCATCGCGAAGGCGACGGTGGAACAGTTTGAGGAATATCAGAAAGCGGCAAAGGGATGGATCCGCTATATTACACTGGCCCCGGAGCACGACGAGAACCATGCCCTCACCAGGTACTGCTCCACCCATGGGGTGGTGGTGAGCATGGGCCACTCCGCGGCGACCTATGAGGACGCGGTGATGGGCATTGCCAACGGAGCCATGTCCATGACCCATGTGTACAACGGAATGACCAGATACCATCACCGGAATCCCGGGCTGGTGGGAGCGGCTTTCCGCATCCGGGACGTGTACGGGGAGATCATCTGCGACGGCTGCCATTCCCATCTGGCGGCGTTAAACAATTTCTTTACCATCAAGGGACGGGACTACAGCATTATGATCACCGATTCTCTGCGGGCGAAACACTGTCCGCCGGGAGGAAACTACCAGCTGGGCGGCCATGACATCGAGATCGGGGAGGACGGCCTGGCAAGGCTGAAGGGCACGAACACCATCGCGGGAAGCACCCTGAGGATGAACCGCGGCTTAAAGATCCTGGCGGAGGACGCCATGGTGCCCTTTGACGCGGCCCTCAATTCCTGCACCATCAATCCGGCCAGATGCCTGCGGGTGGATGACAGGAAGGGGTGGATCGCGGCGGGCTGCGACGCCGATCTGGTGGTGCTGGAGGACAATTACGATGTGATCCAGACTTACTGCAGAGGGCGGGCCATGCTGTGAATCATGGGCCGGGAATGAAAAAAGCGGAAAGACACCGAAATTTCAGGTGCCTTTCCGCTTTTTTTCGCCATAAGCCGGGCTGTCGGTTCGCATTGTCAGTTCGATGGGGAGGCAGAGTACTGTTTTACCAGCTCGATAAAATATTTTTCCGGTTTTGTCAGGTACTCGCCTTTTAGATAGGCGATGGTCTGGACCCAGGACTGTTTGGGTTTGGTGGTAAAGTAGACCATGGGGGCTGACGGATCCACGTAGGACTGGGGGAAAAAGGCGGGGCAGACCTGGTTTTTCACCATGTTCACCACTGTGGCGGTGCTGGAGGACTCAAACAGGACTTTGGGGAGAAAGCCGGCGGCGCGGAAGGAGTCGTCGATCATGGTCCGCAGCCTGGTGGTTTTAGCCACAAGGGCGAATGCCTCGTCTCTCAGCAGGGCCAGGTCGATGGACGGGAAGGTTTCCCAGCTGCGCTCCCCGGCCAGGTGGGCCAGAGGATGGGAGGCGGGCAGGCCCAGCACCATCAGCTCCTTTTTGGTGTCCACATATTCGATGGCGGCGTGCTTGGAGCCCTGGGAGTAGGTGAGGCAGGCCAGGGTGACCTCCTTCTGCAGCAGCATGGTCTCCATCTTTTTGACATGAGCTTCGTGGATGGAGAAGGTCACGTTGGGATAGCGGCGGCGGAAAGTGGGATAAATGTGGGAAAACAGGAGGGACCCCCGCTCCGGGGAGTACGCCACCGAGATTTCCCCGGCGGTCTCGTTGGAGATGTCGTGGATGATTTTATACGTTTCTTTTTTCATATCAATCATGCGGTGGGCGGTGGCCAGGTAAACCTTTCCCGCAAAGGTGGGGATCATGGCGTGCTTTTTCCGCTCAAAGAGCTGGATGCCCAGTTCTTTTTCCAGGCGCAGCAGCTGCTGGTTTAAGGCGGACTGGGTGAGAAACAGCCTTTCCGCGGCCTTCGATATGCTCTGTTCCTGCTCAATGGCAACAATATTTTCAATTTGTCTCAAATCCATAGTATTCTCCTGCCTTTTCCAAACATTGATCACAATCAACTTAATTATATTAAGAAGAAAAATAAAAATCAATAAGTTGAAATAAGATATTTGGCAAATTATAATAAAAACATAGATAGAAAGTATGAGAAAAATAATAAAAATGAAAGGGGATAAACATTATGGCATTTCGCTGTACAAAACCGACACCGCATCCGGTAAAAACTCTGGCTTATGAGCCCTGGGAGATTGCGGTAAAACCGTTTCAGGTAGCTCCTCAGACCTGGTATGTATCCGGGCAGACCTGGGTGGGCTGCTATCTTATCGACACAGGAGACGGACTGATCCTGATCGACACTGCAATTCCGGAGAGCCTGTATCTCATGGTGGACTCCATCTGCCAGCTGGGATTCAAGCTGACGGATATTAAGAAGATTCTGTTAAGCCATGCCCACTTCGATCACTGCGGAGCGGCTGCTGCCATGAAGAAGCTGACGGGAGCAGAGCTCTATATGTCCAAGGAGGATACGGAATTTTACAAGGCATGTCCGGAGGAGACTCTGGTGCTGGATCCGGATTCCCATCCCCAGTACTTTGAGGTGGACAAGTACTATTCCGACGATGAGCCCATCACCCTGGGCAATATTTCCATCCGCACCATCCTGACGCCGGGACACACCATCGGCTGCACCAGCTTCCTGTGGGATGTGAAGAATCCGGCCAACGGCGAGACTTATGTGGTGGGAATGCACGGCGGCGTGGGAGCCAACACCATGAACGACGATTACTACTCCACCAGCAAGTACCTGACCCCCGACTTAAGAGACCGCTTCATCAGCGATGCGGACAAGTTAAAGAAAATCCATGTGGACATTGCTCTTCCCAGCCATCCCAATCAGATCGAGATCATGGACCGGGCAGGACAGTACACCGATGAGAGCCAGCCTTATCTGGATGACACCATCTGGGCAGACTTCATCGATGAGAGAGTAAGACAGGTAAAATCTCTGATGAAATAAAGAACGAAAGACCTTTGCGGATTAGGAGGAATTATAAATGGAAATGTATATTGTACTGGCGGTCACGCTGTTTATGATGATTATGTTCATCTGGCACAAAGTGCCTTTCGGCGTTACCACCATGACCTGCTGTATCATCCTGGCAGCTGCGGGAATCTTTGACGTAAAGACGGCCTTCAGCGGCTTTGGAAACCAGATCGTGGTTCTGATCGCGCCCATGCTGGCGTTGAGCGCCGTACTGGGTAAGACCAGTCTGGTGGCTAAGATCAGCAGCCTGATGGATATTATGAAGAACAAGAGAGGAATTCTCCTGGTTCTCACAATCTACATAGTTGGAGCGATTTTAGCCCAGTTTATTCCCTCCACGGCAGTGCTCACGATCATGGTGGTGTTCCTGACCACTCTGGGAAATACGGGAGATATCACCACAAAGAGAATCATCCTTCCCCTTCTGGGCGTGCTGTGCGCATGGAAGTTCCGCTTCCCCATCGGAATGGGAGCTTCAACCTTCGCAACCTTAAATGGTCTGTATGAGGGAATCATCGCTGATCCCCAGTATGCGCTGACCATGCTGGATCCGTTTATCTACGCGATCCCGTCCATGATTGTGCTGACCATTTACTGCCTGTTTGCCTGGAAGCTGATGCCCAAGGAGGGCGTTGTGGATCAGTCTGCGTTAAAGCAGTCCAAGAAAACGGAGATCCTGCCTCACAATCAGGAAATGATCGTGTACGCCGTATTTGTTCTGGTAATGGCGCTCATGATTCTCAACAAATGGACCGGCGTTCTGCTGTATCTGGCTCCCGGCATCGGCGTTCTGCTGCTGATCTACTGCGGAGTTCTGAAGGTGGACGAGGCGGTGAAGTCCATGACTTCTGATATGGTATGGATGATCGCCGGCGTGCTGGTAGTGGCGGACGCTCTGGGACAGTCCGGAGCCGGAGATGCCATCGGAAATCTGGTGCTGGATATTCTGGGTGCCCATCCGGGATCCTTCACCGTAATGCTGGTATTCTCTGCTGCTACGGTTATCATGACCACGTTCATCTCCAACATGGCGACTCAGACCGTTCTGATCCCCATCGCTGCATCTGTGGCTCTGGCCGGCGGCTGGGACCCCAGAGGACTGGTTCTGATCATCGGTACGGCCAACATGTTCGCCGTGGGATTCCCCTCCGGTTCCGGAGAGGCGGCTGTGGCATTTGCAGCCGGCGGCTACAACCCGGTGAAGGTGCTGAAGTTTACGATACCCTACATGATTCTGGCCATTGTCTCCTGTGCGGTGACAGCAGAATTTATGTATCCGCTTTATTAAATGAATAATTATGGATGAAAAACAGACGGACGGTTTCCTCGGAAATCGCCCGTCTGTTTTTTGTGCGCCCGGCAAGCGGCCGCCATGCCTGCATGAGCGGACATTTGCCGGGCAGCGGGCAGCCCATGGAAGTTCTCCGGCCCCGGCGGCCGGAAGGAGGTTCTCCTTGTACTGGAAAAATGTCCGCCGATCCGGTATAATGGATCCGTGGAAATGCGGGGCGGCCCCGGCCGTCCTGCCAAATAACGGATAGGACAGGAGGGAGTCAGATGGCAATGCCAAAAGATCCGGTAATGCTGTTAAGTTATGTAAACACCCAGCTGCGGGACAATTACCCCAGCCTGGATGAGCTGTGCCGGGCGTTGGGGGAGAGCCGGGAGGAGATCGAAAAGACTCTCGGGGCGATTGACTATGAGTACAGTCCGCAGCAGAACCGGTTTGTGTGAGAGCAGGCACTGCGGGAGGAGGTTTTTTATGGGCGGAGTGGTCTTTGATTTCAACGGAACCATGTTTTTTGACGAGGAGTTTCAGAATATTTCCTGGAGAAGCTTTCTGGAGGAGAAAACCGGGAAAACGGTCACAGATGAGGAGTTTCAGGAGTTTGTCCACGGGAGAAACAATCAGTTTACCCTGGCCCACTTCATCTCCCCGGATCTGACGGCGGAGGAGATGGAGAAACTGGCGGAGGAAAAAGAGCAGAAATACCGGAATCTCTGCCTGGAAAGCAGCTGCTTCCGGCTGGAAGAGGGACTGCCGGAATTTCTCGACCAGCTGAAAAAGCAGGGGATTCCCATGACCATCGCCACAGCGTCCGGGGAGAAGAATGTGCGCTTCTTCTTTGAGCATCTGGGGCTGGACCGGTGGTTTTCCCTGGAGCGGGTGGCCTTAAATGACGGGACCATGAAGGGAAAGCCGGAGCCGGATATTTACTGGAAGGCGGCAGAGCTTCTGGGGATCCGGCCGGAGGAATGCGTGGTGTTTGAGGACGCCAAGTCGGGAATCGAGGCGGCCTGCCGGGCGGGAGCTGCCAGAGTGATCGGCGTGGAGTCCATGCAGGACCGGGAGACGCTGCTGGCATGGGGCGCGTCCCATACCATAAAAGATTACCGGGATCTGGACCGGCTGCTGAAGCTGACGGAGATCTGACGGGATAAGGATATTGGATGGGATAAGAGAAAACGCTGCCGGACAGGCAATGGAGCGGATTGCAGCGCCGGACGAAAAGGGCCGCAGGATCATCTTCGTGGAATGATCCTGCGGCCTGTATTCTGCCTGAACTATCTCGTCTTTGTCCATTTTCCGCTGGGATTTACATAGTAGTTGTCGATCCAGGTGTCAGCGGCCATGGAACCGTCATCGTAACAGAAGTACCATGAACCGTCTACCTTGATCCACCCTGTTTTCATGGTGCCGGAGGCGTCCAGATAGTACCATTTGTCGTCGTCCTGAACCCATCCGGTCAGAGCTGTTCCGCTGTCGCTGTAGTAATGCCATTTGGAAGTAGTTTCATCCTGTATCCATGTGCCGGCAAAGACAGGGAACGCATTCATGATAAACAGGGAGACAGCTAAGAGCAGAAATCCCGTAAATTTCCTCTTCACAAAGCATCTCTCCTTTTACACCTTTTTCTATATTGTAGCATTCTGCTGAAGAATTTTCCAGTGTCAAATGTTTACATCTTTATTACAGTTCTGGAACAAAAAGGGACCTGACTGCGAGTCTGAAAACTGCGAGACTTTGCGGGGGTTCTGTGATAGAATCAGTTGGAGAAAAAGGAGGAATTCTCATGGATTACTATACCGTTTATCCATCCCCTGTGGGCCGGCTGACCCTGGCCGGCGACGGGGAGCATCTCACAGGATTGTGGATGGAGGGACAGAAGTATTTTGGAAGCACGCTGCCGGAGACGGCAAAGGAGCGCAGGGATCTGCCGGTGTTTGACCAGGCGGCAGAGTGGCTGGACCGGTACTTTGCCGGAAAACGGCCCGGCCCTTCAGAGCTTCCCCTGCGCCCGGAGGGGAGTGAATTTCGGAAGAGGATCTGGGAAATTCTGAAGGAAATTCCCTACGGGGAGGTGGTCACCTACGGTGCCATTGCCAGGGAGGCGGCGAAGGGAATGGGCCGTCCGTCCATGTCTGCCCAGGCCGTGGGAGGGGCTGTGGGACACAACCCCATTTCCATCATCATTCCCTGCCACCGGGTGGTGGGGACGGGCGGGAGCCTGACGGGATACGCCGGGGGAATTGGCAGGAAAATCTGGCTTCTGGAACATGAGGGAGCGGATATGTCCCGCCTGTCGGTGCCGAAAAAGGGGACGGCGCTGTAGGAAAAATCAGAAAAACTTTTCGACATAAGCTCTCTGAGAGCTTTCATAGGTGTTGTGTCGAATTTTCGTTTAAAATGCAGATCTTGTGCGTAGTCGAAAATCGGACAACCGGGGGCCTGAAAAAAAGCTCGAAATCTGTCGAACCCTGCGGCGGATTTTACTTTGCAAAAATTTGGAAACGTCTTATTATTTATTGCGGTAGAATAATTGAGAAAAAAGGGAGGTTCCTGGCATGAGTGAGACGGATGCCGTAGTTTTACTGAGGCAGGAAAATGAGAGATTAAAAAGGGAAAATGAAATGCTGATGGAGACGGTGCGACAGATCAGAAAGACGATCAACCGCCTGATTGACCGGTATGTGGTGAATCAGGACGGGGAGAAAATCCGGCGGCAAACGGAGTAGCATGAGAGATCAGCAGAGAAAAAAGCGGCTTCCCGTGAGGGGAGCCGCTTGCGTTGAACGGATGAAATTATGGCTTAGAAAAGAGTTACTGCTGGATGATTCCCTGGGTATCCACGGTCCAGATCTTATCGTTTAAGTCCTCGTAATCCTTAAAGCCCTTGCCCAGGTCCGGATTCTTCTTGGACTGGGAGGTGGAGGAGGCCTTCTGGATCTGGCCGTTTACATTTACCAGGTACTGCTTGTCCTCAAAGGTGACAGGGGCCAGGCGCAGGTCCGCATCGGCCTCCAGACGGAGTCCGCCGTCATAGATCACGTTGTCCCGGATACCGGTGTAGCCGATGCCCTTGTTGGAGCCGTCGGTGCTGAAGTACCACACCTGGTTCTCGCCCAGATCCTCGTCGTAGATGGTCTGGCGGCCCACTCTCATGACGCCGTCCTCGCCGAAGTAGCAGGTTCCGGTGGAACCGTCCTCTCTGGTCACTGTCTGAAGTCCCGTCTGCATTTCTCCTCTGGTGTTGAATCCGTATTTTTTAGAGTTTACGGAAAATACCTGGATGCCGGTCTCCGCGCAGTAGGGCTTTCCGTTCTTGAAGTAGAAGGAAAACTCCTCGTCCTCCCCGGCTACGCCGTCCACGCCGACGATGGTGAGCCAGCCGGAAGCTCTCTTTCCGTCCTCGCCGTAGTACTGATAGCCGGCGGCGCTGTCCTCTCTGGCAGCGTCTTTATCTGTGAGAACCCAGCCGGTCTGCATGCGGCCGTCCGCAAAGGTATAGTAGGCGTCGCCGATCTTTTTGTCCGTCTCGTCCACCAGCATTTTTCCGGACTTGTCAAAGTAGAACCAGGAGAATTCCCGGTCCAGGCTCTCGTCCGTCTCCTCCAGCTGGAACCAGCCGTATTTGCGGGCGCCGTCGTCGCCGAAGTAGTAGGTGGCTTCCCCTACCTCCTGCAGGCCGGTGAGCATGTGGCCTTCTCCATCAAAGTAATACCACTGGCCGTCGATGGACATCCACTTGTCGGTCACCATCTTGCCGTTTTTGCCGTAATAGAACCAGTAATTCATGGGAGCGTCGTCGAACCACTCGTCGTTGTCCACGGAAAGCCATGTGTCGGAAACTCTCTTTCCGCTCTCATCCACGTAGTACTCGTCCACCTGGCGGCTGACAGCCACGCTGCCGTCCTCATCTAAATAGTACCAGTCATTCCCCTGCTTCTTCCAGGAATCTGTCAGCATATATCCATCAGAATCATAATATTTCCATTCCCCGGCGGATTCCTCCACCCAGCCGGTTTTTTCCTGTGCGTAAACGATGCCGGCCATACCCGTACCGAACACCGGGGCTGCGAAAGCCATCACTGCGGCGGTGGATAATACAGCTAAGAATCTTGTCTCTTTTTTCATAATAGATACTCTCCTTTTTTGTTTGAAAGTGTTGGCCGTAAGACCGTTTCTTGCTTACGTGGCTTATTATATATAACCGCCATGGCGAAATCCATATGCGGTTGATACCAGAACTGGGAGGATGTGGCGCATACCCGGGAGGGGTTGGAGGCGGCTCTTTCTGCCGTCAGTGACGGAAAGAAATAAGAAAAAATTCATAGGTTTCCTCAGGGAAGTGTGATATAATGGGCGCAAGTGAGCCTGGGGACGACTGTTTCCGGAAGGGCGGCTTCCGGGAAGGCGGTTTCCGCCAGGCGGCGGCAAATGCCGGCCACAGGCCCGGCCTGTGGGGACATCTAAGAGAAAAAGAATTGAGAAGGAGAAACTGCCGTATGAAAATGAAAGTTTCCAATTATATTGCGCAGAAGCTGGTGGAGGAGGGGATCAGTCAGGTCTTTTCCGTGACCGGGGGAGGCGCCATGCATTTAAATGACGCTCTGGGTCATCAGGAGGGATTGACCTGCATGTACAACCACCACGAGCAGGCCTGCGCCATTGCGGCGGAGAGCTACGCCAGAATTCACGGGAAGATCGCTGCGGTCTGCGTGACCACCGGCCCCGGAGGTACCAATGCCATCACCGGAGTGGTGGGAGGATGGCTGGACTCCATCCCCATGTTTGTGCTGTCCGGACAGGTGCGCTACGACACTACCGCCCGCTGGTCCGGCGTGGGGATCCGGGCCATGGGAGATCAGGAATTTGACATCACCAAATCCATCGACTGCATGACGAAGTACAGCGAGATGGTGATCGATCCCATGCGGATCCGCTTCTGTGTGGAAAAGGCTCTGTACCTGTCGGATTCCGGAAGAAAAGGCCCCACCTGGCTGGACATTCCCCTGGATATTCAGGGATCTTACGTGGAGACGGAGGATCTGATCGGATTTGATCCGGCGGATTACGAGGCCGGCGGCACCGGCTGGGCGGTCAAATCCCCGGCGGAGATTCCCGAGGATACGGCGGGAAAGGGCGAGAAGCGTCAGGTGCTTCCGCCGAAGGTGACGGAGGAGACGGCCAGAGTCATCATTGAGAAGATCCGGGAGAGCAGACGTCCCGTATTCAATGTGGGAAACGGCGTGCGGCTGGCCGGCGCCCATGAGGTGTTCCTGCGGGTGGCGGAGAAGCTGGGCATTCCGGTGGTTACCGGATGGAACAGCACCGACGCGGTGTGGGATGATCATCCTCTGTATGTGGGACGGGCCGGGGGCTTCGGCGACCGCCCGGGAAACTTCGCGGTGCAGAACAGCGATCTGGTGTTCTCCGTGGGCAGCCGCTTAAGCATCCGCCAGGTGGGCTACAACTATGAGACCTGGGCCAGAGCCGCCTACGTGATTGTCAATGACATCGATCAGGAAGAGTTAAAGAAGCCCAGCGTTCACAGCGACATGAGAGTCTGGGCGGACGCGAAGGACCTGCTGGAGACCATGGACCGGGTTCTGGATCAGGAAGCCTCCCTGCCGGTATTCCAGGGCGGCGAGGGCAAAAACGGCATGACCTGGCAGGAGAACTGCCAGATGTGGAAGAAGAAGTATCCGGTGGTGCTGCCCAGACACTACGAGGGAGGCACGGAGAAGGCGGCCAATGTCTATGCCTTTATCAAGGAGCTGAGCCGCCGCCTGCCTGAGGGACGGATCACCGTGGTGGGCAACGGATCTGCCTGCGTGGTGGGCGGACACGCCTATGTGATCAAGAAAGGGCAGCGGTTTATCACCAACTCCGCCATTGCGTCCATGGGATATGACCTGCCGGCAGCTATCGGAGCCTGTGTGGCGGCGGACCGGGAGGAACTGATCATGGTGTCCGGGGACGGCAGTATGCAGATGAACCTGCAGGAGCTGCAGACCATCATTCATCACCGTCTTCCTATTAAAATGTTCATTATCAACAACGGCGGCTACCACTCCATCCGCCAGACCCAGAAGAATTTCTTCGGGGAGCCCCTGGTGGGCGTGGGCGTGGACAGCCATGATCTGAGCTTCCCCAGCATGGAGAAGCTGGCCTGGGCTTACGGCTATCCCTACACGGCTATTCACAACAATACGGAGCTGGATTCGGTGCTGGATCAGACGCTGGCCATGGATGGACCGGTGATCTGCGAGATCTTCGTGACGGTGGATCAGCCTTTTGAGCCCAAATCTGCTTCCAAGCGTCTGCCGGACGGGTCGATTGTCTCCGCGCCTCTGGAGGATCTGGCTCCCTTCCTGTCCGACGAGGAGATGGACGAGATCATGATCATCCCCAGGATCAAGGGATAAGGCCATGGACGTGATCATCACAGGGGGAACCAGTTTCATCGGCCTGGCGGTGACGGAAACGCTGCTGGAGCGGGGATGCCGGATCTGGACGGCGGTCCGGCCCGGCTCTCCCAACCGGGAGAAGCTGCCGAAGCATGAGAACCTGCGGCCGCTGGATCTCAGCCTGGAGGACATGGAGCGCCTGCCGGAGGCGGCGCGGGCGGCCGGCCTTTCGGAAAAGAGCCGGCCCGTCTTTCTCCACATGGCCTGGGACGGAGTGGGGAGCGCCGGCCGGAGCGACCGGGCGGTGCAGGAAAAGAATATCCGGTGTTCTCTCATGGCGGTGGAAGCGGCTGCGGCGCTGGGCTGCGGCCGCTTCGTCTTTTCCGGGTCTCAGGCGGAGTACGGCATCTGCCGGGAGAACACGGCGGAGGATCATCCCTGCAGTCCGGTGTCGGAGTACGGAAAGGCGAAGCTGGAATTTGGCAGGCAGGCGGAGGCGCTGTGCCGGAAGCTGGCCATGGACTATGTCCATGCCAGGATTTTCAGCGTTTACGGCCCGGGGGACCACCCCTGGTCCCTGGTGAACAGCTGCCTCAGGACGTTTGCGGCCGGAGGCCATATGGAGCTGGGAGAGTGTACTCAGAAGTGGAACTTTCTATATATAGAAGATATGGCGGCTGCAATGGCCGCTCTGGCCCGGCAGCAGAATCTTCCCGGCGGCATTTACAATGTGGCCGGAGAGGACACCCGCGTGCTGCGGGAGTTTGTGGAGGAAATGTTTGAGATCTGCGGCAGAAAGGGAACCTATGCCTACGGGAAGCGGCCGCCCAACGCGGAAGGGCCGGCATCCCTGCTGCCGGATATTGGAAAGATTGAGAGGCTGACGGGATGGAGGCCGGCGGTGCCATTTCAGGAGGGCATCCGCAGGACTCTGGAGTTTGTGAAGGAGAGGGGATAAGAATGATGCATGGAATTGCCATGGGAATTGGAATGTTAGCAGGGCTGGTCATATGGCTGATCGGAATTCTGATCGTAGCGGCGGTGGCCTATTTTGTGATCAAAAAAGCGGTGAAGGATGCCCTGAAGGAGTGGGACCGGGAAAGGGGAAGATAGGATGGAAGAGAGACGGGAGACAGAGGATTTTTGGGGAACCGATCCGGTCCGCCGGGCCTGTCCGGAGGAATTTGAGCGGGTCATGGAGTTTTACGACCGGCTGACGGACGAGATGGAAGGGGCCCAGTACCATCCCGGATGGGAGAAGGGAGTGTACCCCGATCCGGAATTTATCCGGGAGTCCATGGAAGAGGGCGAGCTGTTCGTTCTGGAGAAAGACGGCGGGATTGCCGGGGCCATGGTGATAAACCACCAGGGGACGGATGGCTATGAACAGGCGGCCTGGAAGGTGTCTGCGGCGCCGGAGGAGACGGCGGTGCTTCACGCCCTGGGGGTGCTGCCGGCATATCAGGGCCAGGGGCTGGCGAAGCGGCTGGTGAGAGCCGCCGGCAGAATCGCCGTGGAAAATGGCTGCCGGGCGGTCCGCCTGGACGTGCTGGAGGGCAATCTGCCGGCGAAAAAGCTGTACGAGAGCGTGGGATTCCAGTATATTGAGCGGATGGAGCTTTTCTATGAGGACACGGGACTGGCCGGGTTCTGGCTGTACGAGCTGGAGCTGGGAACGGTCCGCCCGGCGGAGCCGGAGGACCGGGAGGCGGTGTACGGCCTCATGTGCCAGCTGGAAAACCAGGAGCTGCCCAAAGAGGGATTTGACGAAATCTATGGGGAAATTCTGGGAGACGGCCATTTCTGCAGCCTGGTCTATGACCGGGGAGGACGGGCGGAAGCCTTTGTGAATATGCGGATGGAGGGACAGCTCCACCACGGCGGCCCGGTGGCGGAGATTCTGGAGCTGGTTGTGGCGGACGGCCTGCGGGGACAGGGAATCGGGGAGATCCTGTTCTGGGAGGCGTGCCGCCAGGCAGAAGAGAAGGGCTGTATGTGCCTGGATCTGACCAGCGGACGCCAGCGCACCGGCGCCCATCGGTTCTATGAGCGCCAGGGGATGAAGAAAAGTCATTTCAAATTCACCATGGAACTGTGAAATCCAAAGTTTTTTGTCCCATAAGGTTGAGAAAAACAGAAAGATTATATATACTGGACAGTGCGAAAAACAGCTGCAGGGCTGACAGGAAGGAGAATGGATTTATGAGCAAGTGCATTGCCTGCGGAGGAGAGCTGCCGGAGCAGGGGCTGATGACCCTGGACAACATGCCGGCGTCCGCCCAGAACATCCCGGACCGGGAGGAAGTGAAGGAGGACCGGGGAATCATGCTGAAACTCTGCCAGTGTCCGGACTGCGGCCTGGTGCAGTTTGACTGTGAGCCGGTGGACTACTACCGGGATGTGATCCGGGCCGGCGGCTTTTCCACCACCATGGTCCGTCTGCGCAGAAACCAGTACCGCCATCTCATAGAGACCTACCATCTGGAAGGAAAGAAATTTCTGGAGGCGGGATGCGGACGGGGAGAATTCCTGTCGGTGTTAAAGGAGTTTCCCGTGGAAGCCCACGGCATAGAGCATCGGAAGGATCTGGTGGAGACAGCGGTGGAAAGCGGCCTGGACGTAAAGGAGGGATTCACGGAGACGGAGGATACGGTTCTGCCGGGAGCTCCCTACGACGTGTTCCTCTCTTTCAACTTCCTGGAGCATCAGCCGGAGCCGGGGGTCATGCTGCGGTGTATCCGCAATAACCTGACGGACGGCGGAATGGGGCTGATCACCGTGCCCAGCCTGGAATATATCCTGCAGTACGACGGCTATTATGAACTGATCCGGGACCATATCGCCTACTACACTTTCGAGACCCTGCGGAATCTTCTGGAGTCCTGCGGCTTTGAAGTGCTGGAGGAGGAGATGGTGAACCGGGACACCCTGTCCGTGATCGTGAGAAAGACGGAGGGCGGGGCGTCGGGAGATGAGATGCCAGAAGAGGAAGACGGGACGCCGGGAGCCGGAGCGGTCCGCGGGGCCGGTAAGCCGTCCCGCTGCCCGGCACCGGAAAAGGTGGACGTGTCCGGACTGATCGCCAGCCGCCGCTACATTGACGAAGAGGTGAACCGGCTGGTGGACCGCCTCCACGGGGAGGGAAAGGCTCTGGCCATCTGGGGAGCCAGCCACCAGGGATTTACCCTGGCGGCCACCACCCGGCTGGGGGACAAGGTGAGCTATATCATAGACTCCGCCCCCTTCAAGCAGGGAAGATTTGCCCCCACCTCCCACCTGCCCATTGTGGCTCCGGCCCATTTTGCGGAGGAGCCGGTGGACGCCATTCTCATTGTGGCCCCGGGCTATACGGAGGAGATCGCCGGGATTATCCGGGAAAAATTTGGAAACTCTGTGGAAATCCTGGCATTGAAGACGGATCACCTGGAGACACTTTAAGAGAGAAGACGGCAGAGAACTGCCGGGGAGGAGATGGACGGATGAAAGCATTTGTACTAAAGGAACCTGGAGTGGTGGGGTGGCACGATGCCCCGGAGCCCCAGTTAAAACAGCCCTACGGCGCCATTCTGCGGCCGGTGGCAGTAACCCCCTGTTCCTCCGACGTGCACACGGTGTTCGGCGGAGGATCCCCCAAGGCCCCCAACCTGATTCTGGGCCATGAGTGTGTGGCTCAGGTGCTGGAGGTGGGGGAGGAGGTCCGGGACTTTGCGCCGGGAGAGATCGTGGCAGTGCCGGCCATCACGCCGGACTGGCGGGCGAAGGCCATTCAGGAGGGAAACGACCGCCACGCCTCCGCTCCTTTCTCCGGCCATCAGCTGGGAAGAAGCCAGCCGGGAGTCTTTGCGGAGAAATTCCTCATCCCTGACGCGGACACCACCCTGGCGAAGATCCCGGAGGGGATCACCCTGGAGCAGGCTCTCATGTGCGTGGATGTGGTGACCACCGGTTTTACAGGGGCGGAGTACGCGGATATTAAAATCGGCGATACGGTGGTGGTCATGGGCATCGGCCCCATCGGCCTGATGGCGGTGGAAGGAGCCAGGCATCTGGGAGCCGCCAGAATCATTGCCGTGGGCAGCCGGCCGGTGTGCGTGAAGCTGGCCAGGGAGTTCGGAGCCTCGGAGGTGATCAGTTACCGGGACGGGGACGTGGTGCAGCAGGTCCTGGAGAAAACCGGCGGCGTGGGGGCGGATTCCGTCATTCTCTGCGGCGGCGGAGACGAGGTCTTTACCCAGGCGGTGGACATGGTCCGCTACGGGACAGGGACCATCTCCAACGTCAACTACTACGGCGGAACCGGCTGTCTGGGATTCCCCAAATTCTCCGGTGGACGGGGAATGGCGGGAAAGACCATTCACACAGAGCTGGCGAAGGGCGGCCGTGCCAGGATTGAGCGGCTGCTGGCCATGGTGAAGTACGGCCGGATCGACCCCCAGAAGTTAGTGACCCATCACCTGTACGGTCTGGACAAGGTGGAGGACGCCCTCTACATGATGAAGGAGAAAGCCGATGACCTGGTGAAGGTCATGGTGAAAATAGATTGGAAGGATTAACGGATGAAAAAGATCAGCATTGTGGTGCCCTGCTATAATGAGGAGGCCAATGTGGAGCCCCTGCGGGACGCCCTGGTAGAAATGTTTCAGCGGGATCTGCCGGCATACCGGTATGAGATCCTGTTTATTGACAATGATTCTCAGGACCGCACCAGAGAAATACTCCGGAAGCTGTGCGCCCAGGACAGAAACGTCAAGGCCATCTTCAATGCGAAGAATTTCGGCCAGTTCAATTCTCCCTACTACGGTATGCTGCAGACCACCGGGGACTGCACCATCCTGATGGCGGCGGATTTTCAGGATCCGGTGGAGATGATCCCCAAATATGTGAAAGAGTGGGAGAAGGGCTATAAGATTGTCATCGGCATCAAGAAATCCAGCCAGGAGAATAAAATCATGTACTGGCTGCGGGGCTGCTATTACAAGCTGATCAAAAAACTGTCGGACGTGGAACAGATTGAACAGTTTACCGGCTTCGGCCTTTATGACCGGAAATTTATCCAGGTGCTGAGGGATCTGGACGATCCCACCCCCTTTCTGCGGGGAATCGTGGCGGAACTGGGCTTCCACAGAAAAGAGATTCCCTATGAACAGCCGAAGCGGAAGGCGGGGAAAACCAGCAACAATTTCTATAAGCTCTACGACGCCGCCATGCTGAGCTTCACTTCCTATACAAAGGTGGGGCTGCGGCTGGCCACCATTTTCGGCAGCATCTGTTCGGCGATCAGCATGGTGGTGGCTCTGATCTACCTGGTGCTGAAGCTGCTGTACTGGGACCGCTTTGCCGCCGGCATGGCGCCTCTGCTCATCGGCATGTGCTTTCTGGGATCGGTGCAGATCTTTTTCATCGGTCTGGTGGGAGAGTATGTGCTGACCATCAATTCCAGGGTGATGCACAGGCCCCTGGTGGTGGAGGAAGAGCGGATCAATTTCCAGAATGAGGAAGAAAACGGAGGAGACCTATGAAATATAAAGTGGACGTGGTCAGGATCCGGGAGAACACCATACAGTTAAACGGCTGGGCCATCGGAAAACATCCGGAGTCCCCGGTGGAGTTTGCGGTGGAGGACGGAAACCACAGGCCGGTGAAATTTAAATACGTGTCCACCAGAAGGGACGATGTGAGCCAGATCTATTTCGGGAAGACCTGGGATAAAGATTTCGGCTTTGACATCCAGTTTGACTACGAGCGGGGGGCCGACTATTATCTGTTTATAAAATGCGAGGGACGCCGGGCGCGGATCAAGTACAACGAGGAGCTCATCGCCCGCCGGTCCAGCGTGGCCCACAAGCGCCGGGAAAAGATCATGGATCTGATGAACATGGAGACGGTGAAAGTGGCCTTTGACTTCTGGAAGGAAAACGGCCTCCGGGCCCTGGTTGTCAAATCCAAACACAAGCTTCAGGGCATCGACAACGACTACGATTACGGCGAGTGGTATGAGCTGACAAAGCCCACGGAGGAGGAGCTGGAGCGCCAGCGCCAGGAGTGGATGGACTACCGGCCGAAGCTCTCCATCGTCATTCCCGCCTACCAGACGCCGGAGCGGTATTTAAAGGAGCTGCTGGATTCCATTTTCGCCCAGACCTATGAAAACTGGGAGATCTGCGTGGCGGACGGCAGCCCCATGGGAAAGAGCTGCGAGCGGGTGCTGCGCCGCTACGCCGACCGAGACGACCGGGTGAAATACCTGATCCTTGGGGAAAATAAGGGAATTTCCGGCAACACCAACGCCGCCATGGACATGGCGTCAGGAGATTTCATCCTGCTGGCGGACCACGACGACACTCTGACGCCCAACGCCCTCTACGAGGTGGCGAAGGCCATCAACGCCGATCCCTTAAACGACGTGATCTACTCCGACGAGGACAAGCTGGACATGGACGGGGGCGCCCTGTTTGAACCCCATTTCAAGCCGGATTTTGACCCGGATCTGCTCACCAGCACCAATTATATCTGCCACCTGTTCGCGGTGAACCGGGATCTGGTGGAGGAAGTGGGGCAGTTTGACGAGAGGTTTGACGGGGCCCAGGACTACGACTTTATTTTCCGGTGCACGGAGAAGGCCAGAAAGATTTACCACATTCCGAAGGTGCTCTACCACTGGCGGTGCCACCAGGGATCCACGGCCAGCAATCCGGAGAGCAAGCTCTACGCCTTCGAGGCTGGAGCCAGGGCCATCAAAGCCCATTTTGACCGGCTGGGCATCGAGACGGAGTCCATCGAAAAAGGGGTGGACTACGGAAAATACCATGTGCGCTTCGCCATCCATGGAGAGCCCCTGGTGTCGGTGATCATCCCCAACAAGGACCACACGGCGGATCTGGACGTGTGCGTCAGGTCCCTGATGGAGAAGGCCACCTACAAAAATCTGGAATACATCATCATTGAGAACAACAGCACGGAACCGGCCACCTTTGAGTACTATGAAAAACTCCAGAGGGACCATGAGAACGTGAAGGTGGTCACCTGGGAGCGGGAGTTCAACTATTCCGCCATCAACAATTTCGGGGTGAAATACGCCTCAGGGGATTATTTCCTGTTCCTCAACAACGACACGGAGATCATCGAGCCGGACACCATCCAGGAGATGCTGGGATACTGCCAGCGGGAGGATGTGGGAGCGGTGGGGGCCAGGCTCCTCTACCAGGACGACACCATCCAGCATGCCGGCGTGGTGGTGGGCTTCGGCGGCATCGCCGGACACACCTTCATCGGTCTCCACAAGTCGGAGAACAGCTATTTCCACCGGGCCATGTGCGCCCAGGACTACAGCGCCGTCACCGCCGCCTGCATGATGACGAAGCGGCAGGTGTTTGAGACGGCGGGAGGCTTTTCCGAGGAGCTGGCTGTGGCTTTCAACGACATCGACTACTGCATGAAGGTGCGGGCCCAGGACAAGCTGGTGGTGTACAATCCCTACGCCCTGCTGTATCACTACGAGTCCAAGTCCAGAGGGCTGGAGGACACGCCGGAGAAGATCGCCCGCTTTAACCGGGAGATCAAGATTTTCTCCGAAAAATGGCCGGATATCTTAAAGAACGGGGATCCCTACTACAACCCCAATCTGACCCTGCGCAAGTCCAACTTTGCCCTGCGGGATTTAAAGAAAGAGAAAATCGGGGAGCCCTATCCCCTGGAGATCTGATCATGAATAAAGTGACGGTTATCATACCCAATTACAACGGGCTGCAGTTTATGGAGCCCTGCCTGAAGGCGCTGGAGGGGCAGAACTATAAAGAGTTTGACCTGCTGGTGGTGGACAACGGCTCCCAGGACGGGAGCGGGGAATGGCTGAGAGAGCGGGGGATTCCCACCCTGTTCCTGGGAGAGAACACCGGATTTTCCGGGGCGGTGAACGCCGGAATCCGGGCAGTCTCCACTCCCTATGTGATCCTGCTCAACAACGACACGGAGCCCTTTCCCGACTATGTGGGGGAGCTGGTGCGGTGCCTGGACCGGTTTCCGGAGGTGTTTTCCGCCAGCAGCAAGATGATTCAGCTGTACCACAAGGACCTGATGGACGACGCCGGGGACATGTACAGCGTGCTGGGATGGGCCTACCAGCGGGGAGTGGGACAGCCCTCCTCCGGGTATCAGCGGGCCTGCCAGGTATTTGCCGCCTGCGCCGGGGCCGCCATCTACCGGCGGGAGGTCTTTGAGGAGATCGGCTATTTTGACGAGAGCCACTTTGCCTATCTGGAGGACATTGACGTGGGCTACCGGGCGAGGATCTACGGCTACCGGAACGTGTACTGCCCCACGGCGAAGGTCTACCACGTGGGCAGCGGCACCAGCGGTTCCAAGTACAATTCCTTTAAGGTCCGCCTGGCCGCCCGCAACAATCTGTATCTGAACTATAAAAATATGCCCCTGCCGCAGCTGATACTGAACGCTGTTCCCATAGGAATGGGGATGGCGGTGAAGTACGGGTTTTTCAAAAAACTGGGCTTCGCGGAGGACTACCGGGAAGGGGTGCGGGAGGGATTTGCCACTCTGAAACAATGCCGGAAGGTCCCCTACCGTCCGGAGCATTTGAAAAACTATGTGCAGATTCAGCTGGAGCTGATCTGGGGAACATTTCTTTACATCTGGGAATTTGGAAAACGCCGGGCAGGAAAACTGGCCGGCGGGGCTTCTGTCACAGAAAAATGATAAAAAATTCATGATCCTGTAACAGAAAAACAGAGATATTGTAAGAATTTGTTAATGACAGGCACCGGGGCTTCATGTATAATAAGTAAGATATTGAGGTGATTAGCAATGATAAAAGATCATCAGCAGGAATTTAACCAGTTCCAGGTGATTCTGGATGCCATCGTAATTATCATTTCCTACGGGCTGGCCTGGTTACTGATGATAAACGGATTCGTTCCCACCAGGGGCGATCCCCTGCGGTCAGAGTTTTATCTGATGGCCCTGCTGATCGTCATACCGGTCTATCTGCTCCTGTACGCGGTGTTCCAGCTGTACACGCCGAAGCGGGTTCAGGGAAGGCGGCTGGAGTTTGCCAATATCTGCAAGGCCAATGCCATCGGCCTTCTGATGTTTACCCTGGTGCTGTATCTGATCAGCAAGAACCCGTTCTGGTACAACTTCTCCAGGCCTATGGTCCTGTATTTCTTTGTGATCAACATTGTGCTGGAGACGGTGGAGCGGAACCTGATCCGCATGGTGCTCCGCTCCATGAGGGCCCGGGGCTATAATTTAAAGCACATCCTTCTGGTGGGCTACAGCCGGGCAGCGGAAGGGTACATTGACCGGGTCAAGCAGAATCCGGAGTGGGGATACCACATCGCCGGAATTCTGGATGATCAGAAAGCTCTCGGGGAGGAATACAAGGGGATACGGGTGCTGGGCAAGATCCAGGACCTGCAGTCCATTCTGGACATGAATGTGCTGGATGAGATCGCCATTACCTTAAGCATCGACCAGTTCAGCAATCTGGGGGCGATTGTGGCCGTCTGCGAGAAGTCCGGCGTGCATACGAAATTTATCCCTGACTATAATAACATTATTCCCACCAGGCCCTACATGGAAGATCTTCTGGGTCTGCCGGTGATTCATATCCGCCATGTGCCCCTGACCAACGGGCTGAACAAGTTCATGAAGCGCACGGTGGACATTTTCGGCGCCATTGTGGCCATTATTCTGTTTTCGCCGGTGATGCTGGTGACGGCCATTCTGGTGAAGGTTACATCCCCGGGACCTGTCATATTCTGCCAGGAACGGGTGGGGCTTCACAACCGGCCCTTTAAGATGTACAAGTTCCGTTCCATGGAAGTGCAGGCGCCCTCTGATGAGAAGAGCAAATGGACGACGCCCCACGATCCCCGGGTGACTCCGGTGGGCCGTTTTATCCGTAAGACCAGCATTGACGAGATGCCCCAGTTCTTCAACGTGCTCAAAGGAGACATGAGCCTTGTGGGACCCAGGCCGGAACGGCCGTTTTTCGTGGAAAAGTTCAAGGAGGAAATTCCCCGCTATATGGTGAAGCACCAGGTGCGGCCGGGACTGACGGGCTGGGCCCAGGTCAATGGATACCGGGGGGACACCTCCATCACCAAACGGATCGAGTGCGATCTCTATTACATCGAAAACTGGACCCTTGGACTGGATTTCAAGATTTTATTTCTCACCATATTCAAGGGATTTATCAATAAAAATGCTTACTAGAAATGTAAACGCCTACAAGGCGCAGTGTGCAGGAAGAGGTAGAACATGAGCCAAGAATATGAGTATGAGGCCGGGCGTTCCAGAGCCAGGCAGAGCAGAAGGCGGCCGTCGTCTGTGGACAGTCAGACGGTTCGCCGAAGTGCAGCTGAGTTCCAAAACAGCGCAGTGAGAGAGGCAGCCGCGGGAAGGGCGGCCGTGCCTGTCCGCCAGACGGCGGGAGTGTCCCGGTCATCCACAGGACGGGCGACGCCTCCGGACGCAGGCCGGCGCCACGCAGGCATTGGCCGGAGCCGGGAGGATGACGGGCTGCAGCTGTGGAACGAGCTGGCCAGCCGGGCAAACGGCTCCCGGCCGGCGTCTCAGAGCGCCGGGCAGGGAGACAGCCGGTCTTCCGCCGGAGCGGGAACCATGGGAGTCACCCCGTCGGGATCCAGGAACAGCGCGGGATCCAGAGCGGCGGGAAATGATGTCAGCCAGAGAACGGCGCCGGGGACAGTCTCCGGCGGGAGCGGTTCCGGCGGCGGTTTCAGAGGCGGAAACGGCAGCGGCGGCGGATCCGGAAACGGAGGCAGCGACGGCAATGGCGGCGGATCCGGCCGGGATGGTTCCGGCAGGAGGCGCAGCTACCAGAAGAAAACCCTGACTCCCCAGGAGAAGCGCAGAAAGCGGATCATCAAGTTTATCGTGGCGGAATGCTTCGCCCTGGTATTTATTTTCTGCTATGCTTTTGTGGCCAGAAGATGGTCCCTGGTGCAGAGGGACGAGACTTTCAGCGTCCAGAGCGTGAAGAATGAGGAGCTGGCGGACGAGACCTTGGAGAAGATGCAGGGCTACTGGACGGTGGCGGTCTTTGGTGTGGACAGCCGGGGAACCAACACGGGAAAAGGCGCCAACGCGGATGTGAATATGATTTTCAACATCAACCGGGACACGGGAGAGATCCGCATTGTCTCCGTATTCCGCGACTCCTATTTAAACATTGACGATAAAAGCAGCTACAACAAGATCAACCAGGCATATTTTCTGGGAGGAGCCAGCCAGGCGGTAAAGGCTCTGAACAAGAACCTGGATCTGGATATTCAGGAGTATGTGACCTTCAACTGGAAGGCGGTGGCGGAGGCCATCAACATCCTGGGCGGGATCGACATGGAGATCAGCAAGGCGGAGTTCTCCTACATCAACTCCTTCATCACGGAGACCCAGAAGGTGACGGGAATTCCCACCACCCAGTTAAAGAGCGCAGGAATGAACCATCTGGACGGCGTCCAGGCGGTGGCCTACGGCCGTCTCCGCCTCATGGATACAGACTTTGCCAGAACGGAACGGCAGAGAAAGGTGATTCAGGCCGCTTTTGAGAAGGCGAAAAAAGCAGATTTCTCCGTGCTCAACAATATTATTGTGACCGTCGCGCCCCTGGTTTCCACCAACATCGACACCATGGATCTGGTGGAGATGGCTCAGAATATCAGCAAGTACCACATTGGAGAGACCGGCGGCTTCCCCTTTGCCAGAGGAGACGCCAATATGGGCAGAAAGGGAGCCTGCGTCATTCCCACCACCCTGGAGAGCAATGTAAAGGAGCTCCACAACTTCCTGTTTGATGACGAGGACTACGAGACCACGGATCAGGTAAAGGCCATCAGCGCCAAGATCATCTCCGATACGGGACTGTCCAAAGAGGGAGAGTTTGTCTACCATGCGGACACCAGCGGCGGAGCGGCATACCGGCCCACCACCGCGGCGGCCACGGAGGAGGAGACCAGTCAGGTTCTGGAAACGGACGAGAACGGCGAGCCCATTGAGACCACTGAGGCTGAGACGGACGAGAACGGCGATCCCATCCGGACCAGCGAGGCAGAGACGGATGAGAACGGCAGGCCGGTGGAGACAAAGGAGAGCGGATCCGGAACTTACGAGACGGATGAGTTCGGTATGATTATCCCAGGAGAGAGCAGCAGCACCAGGCCCACTTCGGGAACGGGCGGCACCACAGGCCAGACGGGAAGCAGTCAGACCCACCCCGGCCAGACGGAGAGCTCCGGCTCTGAGACCACCGGTTCCGGAACTACCAGGCCCACCTCCGGCAGCTCCGCGGCGGAGACTTCCACAGAGGCGGAGAACTCCCGGGCACCCATTGTCAATTCTCCCACCAGACCGGCTCCGGAGGAGACCACAATTGACTGGAACGGTCCGGGGGGAGAGCTGCGGAATCCGGCGGATTCCCCCGCTTCCACCGGGGACGGAGTGATCCTGCCGCCCACATCGGCGGCGGTTCCGGAGACTTCTGCCCAGGCGCCTATCGCTCCCCTGTCATAGTGGGAGGAGCGCCGGAAGAAAAAACAGCTTGACAAAGTGCACAATGTGAGTTAGAATTTTGGAAAATTGATTATACGCGATGACGGGGAAAAAGCCTATCCAGGACGTGTACAGAGAGCTGCCGGGCGGTGCGAGGCAGAGATGTCAGATATGTATACTGGCCCCTGAGCACTCGGCTGAACTCTCAGTGCCTTCCATGAGGAGGCGGGGACAGTAGGTTAGAGCGGAATCCCACCGTTATCCGGGAAGCGGTTCGTTTGATTACTGACCGTACAGAGCGGCTGTCACACAGCAATGAGAGTGGTACCGCGGGAGCTTTGAAAGGATAGGGCTCTCGTCTCTCAAGGGGCAACACCCTTGAGGGACGGGAGCCTTTTTGCATGCACAGGTTCCCGTCCTCTGAAGGCCCCATATCAGTTTTCATTTAAGGAGGAAAAATGACATGATGGATGTGACAAAGTATCAGATTGGCTACTACAACCCGCCGAAGAATGAGTATCGCTGGGTGAAAAAAGACCATATTGAGAAGGCGCCCGCCTGGTGCAGCGTGGATCTGCGGGACGGCAACCAGAGTCTGGTAGTTCCCATGAGCCTGGAGGAGAAGCTGGAATTTTTCAAGATGCTGGTAAAGATCGGCTTTAAGGAGATTGAGGTGGGATTCCCCGCCGCCAGCGAGACGGAATACGAGTTTCTGAGAACCCTGATCGAGAAGGACATGATACCGGAGGACGTGACCGTTCAGGTGCTGACCCAGTGCCGGGACCACATTATCCGCAGGACCTTTGAGGCAGTGCAGGGAGCGCCCAGCGCGGTGATCCATTTCTACAACTCCACCAGCGTGGCCCAGAGGGAGCAGGTGTTTAAAAAGAGCAAAGATGAGATCAAGAAGATCGCCACAGACGGGGCAAAGCTGGTAAAACAGCTGGCCGCCGAGTATCCCGGCAACTTCCGGTTTGAGTACAGCCCGGAGAGTTTTACGGGAACGGAGCCGGAATACGCCCTGGAGGTGTGCAACGAGGTGATCGACATCATGGAACCCACCCCGGAAAAGCCCATGATCATCAACCTTCCGGTGACGGTCTCCATGAGCATGAGCCATATTTACGCCAACCAGATCGAGTACATGAGCGACAATTTAAACCGTCGGGACAGCGTGATTTTAAGCGTCCATCCCCACAATGACCGGGGCTGCGGCGTGGCGGATACGGAGCTGGCAGTCCTGGCCGGCGCCGACCGGGTGGAGGGCACCCTGTTCGGAAACGGAGAGAGAACAGGCAATGTGGATCTGATCACCCTGGCGCTGAACCTTTACACCCATGGTGTGGATCCCCATCTGGATTTCAGCGATATGCCCGCCATCGTGGAAGTATACGAGAGAGTGACCAGAATGCACGTGTATGAGAGAACTCCTTACGCGGGAGCTCTGGTGTACGCGGCTTTCAGCGGAAGCCATCAGGATGCCATCGCCAAGGGCATGACCTGGAGAAAGGAACACGGCCTCCATCAGTGGAATGTGCCTTACATTCCCATCGATCCCACGGACATCGGCCGCACCTACGACGGCGATGTGATCCGTATCAACAGCCAGAGCGGCAAGGGAGGAATCGGCTTCCTGCTGGAGCAGAAATACGGCTTTGTCCTTCCGCCGAAGATGCGGGAGCACTTTGGATATACGGTCAAATCCGTTTCCGACCACGCCCACAAGGAGCTTCAGCCGGAGGAGGTACTGGAGGTATTCCGCACCACCTATCTCAACAAGAGAGAGCCGGTGGATGTGAAGAACCTGCATTTTGTACAGAACGGCGCGATCACTGCCACAGTGACGGTTCAGACAGCGGACGGTTCCCAGATAGAGGTTTCCGCCAAAGGAAACGGACGTCTGGACGCGGTGTGCAACGCGGTAAAGACCGCCACCGGATGGGATTTCACCATTATGACCTACTCCGAGCACAGCCTGGAGCACGGCTCCACCAGTGAGGCGGCCTCTTACGTGGGACTGCAGTGGGGCGACGGAACTGTGACCTGGGGAGCAGGCACCGACACCGATATTATCCGCGCCGGCATCAAGGCCATGATCAGCGCGGTCAACAATAAATAAAAAGGACAGAGGGGACAGAAAATACTATGGGAATGACAATGACGCAGAAAATTCTGGCAGCCCACGCGGGGCTGGAGAGTGTGGAGGCCGGGCAGCTGATCAACGCCCGCCTGGACGAGGTGCTGGGAAACGATATTACCACTCCGGTGGCCATCAATGAGTTTAAGAAGGCAGGGTTTCACAAGGTGTTTGACAAGACCCGGATCAACATTGTGCTGGACCACTTTGTGCCCAACAAGGACAT
Organism: Candidatus Lachnoclostridium avicola; assembly: GCA_019114465.1. Classification (GTDB taxonomy): domain Bacteria; phylum Bacillota; class Clostridia; order Lachnospirales; family Lachnospiraceae; genus Lachnoclostridium_A; species Lachnoclostridium_A avicola. The sequence continues at coordinate 68,287 of DXFM01000036.1, read as the reverse complement.
CAAGGCGGCGGAGCAGTCCAAACAGTGCCGGGATTTCGCGAATGAGTACGGAATCGTCAATTTCTTTGACGTGGGGGAGATGGGCATTGAGCACGCCCTTCTTCCGGAAAAAGGAATCGTCACCGCCGGGGACTGTGTCATCGGCGCGGACAGTCACACCTGCACCTACGGGGCTCTGGGAGCATTTTCCACCGGCGTGGGAAGCACGGACATGGCCGCGGGAATGGCCACGGGAGAGTGTTGGTTCAAAGTGCCGTCGGCCATCCGCATTGTGCTGAAGGGAAAGCTTCAGCCTGAGGTGAGCGGCAAGGACCTGATCCTGCACATTATCGGAAAGATCGGGGTGGACGGCGCCCTCTACAAGAGTATGGAGTTTACCGGCCCGGGAGTGGCTTCCCTGTCCATGGACGACCGCTTAAGCGTCTGCAATATGGCCATTGAGGCGGGGGCGAAAAACGGCATCTTCCCGGTGGATGAGACCACCATCGCCTATCTCACCGGCCGGAGTCAGAGACCCTGGACCGTCTACGAGGCGGACGAGGACGCCCAGTACGAGCAGACCATAGAGATTGATCTGGACCAGCTGGAGCCCACCGTTTCCTGGCCCCATCTGCCTGAGAACACGAAGCCGGCCTCTGAGGGAAAAGAGATCAAGATCGACCAGGTGGTAATCGGAAGCTGCACCAACGGCCGTCTGGAGGATATGGAAGCGGCTTGGAAGATCTTGAAAGGAAAACATGTGGCCAAAGGCGTGCGGGCCATCATCATTCCGGCTACCATGGCCGTTTACCGGGAATGCCTGGTGAGAGGCTGGACCACAGATTTTGTGGATGCCGGCTGCGTGGTGTCCACCCCCACCTGCGGTCCCTGCCTGGGCGGATATATGGGAATTCTGGCGGAGGGAGAGCGGTGCGTCTCCACCACCAACCGGAACTTTGTGGGCCGTATGGGCCACGTAAAGAGCGAGGTGTATCTGGCCAGCCCGGCTACGGCGGCAGCCAGCGCCATCACCGGCTACATCACTGATCCCCGGGCCATCTGACCCATATAACATGAGAAAGGCAGGAAAATAAATTATGGAAGCAACAGGATTTGTACATAAATACCCGGACAATGTGGATACGGACGTGATCATCCCGGCCCGCTATTTAAACACCCCCAACGCCCAGGAGCTGGCGGCTCACTGCATGGAGGATATTGACCCGGAGTTCATCCACAAAGTGAAGCCGGGGGACATTATCGTGGGAGGCGCCAACTTCGGCTGCGGCTCCAGCAGAGAGCACGCGCCTCTGGCCATCAAGACGGTGGGCGTGTCCTGCGTCATCGCGGCCAGCTTTGCCAGGATCTTTTACCGCAACTCCATTAACATCGGCCTTCCCATTCTGGAGTGTCCGGCGGCCAGCGCCGCCATCCAGGCGGGGGACAAGGTGAAGGTGGATTTTGACACGGGAATCATCACTGACGAGACCACCGGAGAGACCTTTAAGGCCCAGCCGTTCCCGCCCTTTATCCAGAACATTATAAAGGCAGGCGGCCTGATGAAGAGCATAGAGAAATAGGGAGGAGACAGAAAAATGGAAAAGCAGATTGCGGTGATCCGGGGAGACGGAATCGGCCCGGAGATCGTCGGGCAGGCCCTGCGGGTGCTGGATAAAGTTGCGGAGAAATACGGCCACACCTTCCGGTATGTGGACGCGGACATGGGCGGCGTCGCCATTGACCGGTGGGGGGAGGCCCTCCCGGCGGCGGAGCTGGAGAAATGCCTGGCTTCCGACAGCGTCCTTTTAGGCGCTGTGGGAGGCCCCAAATGGGACGGCATGCCGGGGGACAAGCGTCCGGAGAAAGGGCTTTTGGCCCTTCGCTCCGGCATGGGACTCTACTCCAACAACCGTCCGGCCAGGCTCTGGCCCCAGCTGGCGGCTGCCAGCCCCTTAAAGCCGGAGATCGTGGAGAAGGGAATCGATTTCATCGTGGTCCGGGAGCTGATCGGCGGCGTGTATTTCGGCGAGCACCGGACGGAGGAGACGGACGGGGAGCTGAAGGCCACGGACGTGATGACCTACTCCGAGCACGAGATCGAGCGCATCGGCCGCATCGCCTTTGAGACGGCGGCAAAGCGGAGAAAAAAGGTGACCAGCATCGACAAGGCCAATGTGCTGGACACCAGCCGTCTCTGGAGAAAGGTGATGCACCGTCTGGCTCAGGAATATCCGGAGATTGAGTATGAGGATATGCTGGTGGACAACGGGGCCATGCAGATCGCCAAGGATCCCAGCCAGTTTGACGTGATCGTGACGGAGAATATGTTCGGCGATATCCTGTCCGACGAGGCCAGCATGATCACCGGTTCCATCGGCATGATCCCCTCCTCCAGCCTGGGAGAGGGAAGCCGGGGACTTTACGAGCCCATTCACGGCTCTGCGCCCGATATTGCAGGACAGGACAAGGCCAACCCCATCGGCACCATTCTGTCCGCCGCCATGATGCTGAAGTACAGTTTTGACCTGGATGAGGAGGCGGAAGCCATTGAGGCTGCGGTGAACCGGGCTCTGGATGAGGGGCTGCGCACCGCTGATATGATGGCGGAAGGATGCACGCTGGTGAGCTGCTCCCAGATGGGAGACGCGGTGCTGAAATACCTTTAACTGAAAATGTTTTCAGGTTCACATTTTTATGACTCTTTTATCACAATTCGGACACAATTCATCGGTATACTGTAGCCATGAAATGAAAAAGAGATAGCCAAAGGGTGAAAGGAGACATAAATATGTACGAGGATTTCAACAACTCAAACATTTATGATAATAGCAGCAGTGAAGACAACGGCGGACAGATGGTTCCCAATGGATTTATTCCGGAGGAGCCGAAGAAGCCGAAAAAGAAAAAAGGCGGGGCAAGGAAGGTGGCCCTTCTCACAGCGGCGGCCCTGCTGTTCGGAGCGGTTTCCGGCAGTACCATGGTGGGAGTCAATATGCTGGCAGATTACTTCAACCAGCAGCAGAACCCCACGAGAACGGAACTGACCACTGTTCCGGCAGGGGGAACAGATGACGGATCCGACAGTTCTTCCGGCGATGCGGCGAGCGGCACCCAGATGTCCGCCACGCTGGATGTGTCCTCCATCGTGGAGAAGGCTATGCCTTCGGTGGTGGCCATCAACAACCGTATGGTGGTGGAGAGCAATAACTGGTTTTTCGGGCCTCAGCAGTATGAAGCGGACAGCGCCGGATCCGGCATCATCATTGGACAGAACGACACGGAGCTGCTCATCGTCACCAACAACCACGTGGTGGAAAATTCCGAGGACTTGTCGGTAGTGTTCATCGACAACACGTCGGTGAATGCCAGCATCAAGGGAACGGATGCGGACAATGATCTGGCGGTGATCGCCGTCAAATTAGCAGATATCCCGGCGGATACCATGAGTCAGATCGCCATCGCGGTGATGGGCGATTCCGATTCCCTGAAAGTGGGCCAGGGCGTCATCGCCATCGGCAACGCGCTGGGATATGGACAGTCCGTAACTGTAGGATATGTGAGCGCTCTGGACCGTGCAGTGCAGACCAGCGAGGACGGCATTACCAGAGATCTGATCCAGACGGATGCAGCCATTAACCCCGGCAACAGCGGCGGTGCCCTGTTAAATATGGACGGCGAGGTTGTGGGAATCAACTCCGCGAAGTACTCAGACACCAGCGTTGAGGGCATGGGCTATGCCATTCCCATCTCCGCAGTGAAGGATATTATCAATGACCTGATGAACGTCAAAACCAGAACGGAAGTGGCTGAGAACCGCCAGGGCTATCTGGGCATTCAGGCTCTGACCATCGACCAGGCTTATGCAAATACTTTCGGTATGCCTCAGGGCGTCTATGTATACAAGATCACCGAGGGCGGAGCGGCGTCCAAATCCGATCTGAAGGAGAAAGACATTATCACGAAGTTTGACGGCTCCACCGTGAGAAGCATGGAAGATCTCCAGCAGATGCTCACCTACTATGAAGGCGGAGATACGATTACTCTGACAGTTCAGAGACTGGAAGACGGCCAGTATGTGGAGAGAGAGGTGCAGATCACCCTGGATTTCCGGCCGGCAGATGACGCGGTGAACAGCGGAAACGCTCAGAATTCAGGAAATTCTCAGAATTAACAGATAAAACCCGGACCGGGAGGCGGAATAGTTATTGCTTCCCGGTTTTTTCAGTGTTATAATGGAACAAATAGAAACGGGGAGCTTGCAGAGAGCAGGCTGAGAGGAGACATGAAACTGTCTCGACCCGCCGACCTGATTTGGGTAATGCCAACGTAGGGACTTAGGAGAGACAGGGGGACATACGTGGTATGTCTTCTTTTTTTGTGATAAGTCTGGCGGGCGGATGCCGCCGGGAGGTGCCTGCGCATCCGGGGCGGAGGGGTCTGCCGTAAGCCTGGCGGGCGGCTCCCGGAATGGAGGAGAGAACTATGAGAAAAACAAACAGCGGTACAGTGAATGTGAGGAAACTGGCAGCAGCGGGACTGATGGCGGCGGTGGCGGTGGCTTGCTCGCCGTTTTCTATCCCTGTGGGGGCGTCCCGGTGTTTTCCTGTCCAGCATATGGTGAATGTGCTGGCGGCGGTGTTTCTGGGTCCCTGGTACGGAGTGGGAATGGCCTTTGTCACCAGCCTGATCCGGAATATGCTGGGGACGGGCAGTCTGCTGGCCTTTCCCGGCAGCATGTGCGGGGCTCTGCTGTGCGGGCTGGTGTACGGGAAGACGGGAAGGCTGTGGCTGACCTACGGCGCGGAGATCGTGGGAACCGGCTTTGTGGGCGGTCTGACTGCCTGGCCGGTGGCTGTGTGGATCATGGGAAATAAGGTGGCCGCTTTCGCCTACGTCCTTCCCTTCCTGGTGTCCACAGTGGGCGGAACGGCCATCGCGGCGGCGGTGATCGCCGTGCTGAAAAAGAGCGGCGGTTTCGGAGTGATGAGAGAAGCTGTGAGAGGACTGGAGAAGAGATGAGACAGGGAGAACTGCTGTTAAAACAGATGAGAGAGAACCATCCCCGGGTTCACTGCATTGCCAATCTGGCGGCAGGACCGGATGTGGCGAATATCCTGCTGGCGGCGGGAGCCAGGCCGATTCTGGCCCAGGCGAAGGAGGAGGCAGGGGAGATCGCCGCTGCCTGCGCTGCTGCGGTGTTGAATTTCGGCACGCCGGATGAGGAAAAACTGAAGGGAATTCTGGCGGCGGGCCTGGGGGCGAAGGCCGCCGGAGTGCCGGTGACGGCTGATCCGGTGGGAGCGGGGGCCAGCTCCTGGAGAAAGGAGCAGACCCTGAGGCTGCTGGACTCCATCCGGCCGGACGTGATCCACTGCAATTTTTCGGAAGCTCTGGCCCTGCTGGGGGAAACGGGAGAGTTTCACGGCGTGGACAGCGCCGGGGCCGGCCTTCGGGAGCGGGCTGCCTGCGCCCGGCGGGCGGCGGTAAAGTACGGCTGTGTCGTCCTCCTCAGCGGAGAGGAGGATGTGGTGTCAGACGGCCTTCGGGAGCGGGTGGTCCGGGGAGGCACTCCGGCCATGGGGCTGGTCACCGGCACCGGCTGTATGCTGTCCGCCCTGACGGGAGCTTTTCTGGGAGGACAGAAACCGGAGGAGAGAGATTACTTTGAGGCGGCGGCGGCCGCGGCCTCATTCTGGAAAGCCTGCGGGGAGCTGGCCTGGGAGGAGACGAAACAAGCGGGCGGCGGAGCCGGCACCTTTCGGGTCCGGCTGTTTGACGCCGCTGGAAGCATAGAGGAATGGAGGGAGAACATTGAAGATTTCACCGGATAAACTGAGACTGTACGCGGTGACGGACCGCACGTGGCTGGGGAAGGAATCCCTGGAGGAGGCGGTGGAGGCGGCCCTGAGGGGCGGCGTCACCATTCTGCAGCTGAGAGAGAAGCAGGCGCCCCACGAAGAGCTGGTGAAGACGGCCATGAGGTTGAAACCTCTCTGCCGCAGATACGGGGTACCTTTGATCATCAATGACGATGTGGAGGCGGCTCTGGAGGCGGATGCCGACGGCGTCCATGTGGGTCAGGAGGACATGGCGGTGGCGGAGGCCAGAAGAATCCTGGGACAGGAAAAAATCATAGGAGCCAGCGCCCACAACCGGGAGGAGGCTCTGGAGGCTCAGAGGCAGGGGGCGGACTACCTGGGAAGCGGGGCGGTATTTGGCTCATCCACCAAAAAAGACGCCACAACCCTGTCCCGGGAAGAGCTGACGGCGGTCTGCCGGGCGGTTTCCATTCCGGTGGCGGCCATCGGAGGCATCACGGAGGAAAACTGTCTGGAGCTGGCGGGCACGGGAGTGAGCGGGATCGCCGTGGTCAGCGCCCTGTTTGCGGCGGCGGACAAGGAAGAGGCTGCGGCTAGGCTCCGGGCCCTGGCGGAGAAAATCGCGGAGAGATCATGAGAGAGGAGAGGAGACAGATGAAGACGGTACTGACCATAGCGGGGAGCGACTGCAGCGGAGGCGCAGGGATTCAGGCAGATTTAAAAACCATGCTGGCCAACGGAGTCTACGGCATGAGCGCCGTCACGGCTCTGACGGCCCAGAACACCACCGGGGTGTACGGGATCATGGAGGTGACGCCGGAGTTTCTGGCATCCCAGCTGGACTGTGTGTTCACCGATATCCGGCCGGACGCGGTGAAGACGGGGATGGTGAGCAGCAGCGGCCTGATCCGGGTGATTGGGGAAAAGCTGAAAGAGTATCACGCTGAACACCTTGTGACGGATCCGGTGATGGTATCCACCAGCGGATCCAGGCTGCTTCAGGAGGAAGCCATGGAGACTTTGCGGAATGTGCTTCTGCCTATGGCCCAGGTGATCACGCCCAATATTCCAGAGGCGGAAGTACTGGCAGAGATGGAGATCCGCTCCCGGGAGGATATGGAGGGGGCGGCGGAAAAGATCTGGAAGGCCTACGGCTGCGCCGTCCTGTGCAAGGGCGGCCACAATTTAAACGACGCCAACGATCTGCTCTACGACGGCCGGGAGTACACCTGGTTTGAGGGAAAACGGATCGAGACAGCCAACACCCACGGAACGGGATGTACCTTATCCAGCGCCATCGCCTCCAACCTGGCAAAAGGGATGGAGCTGAAGGAGGCGGTGCGCCGGGCAAAGAACTATATCTCCGGAGCTCTGGCGGCCGGCCTGAATCTGGGAAAGGGGTCCGGCCCCATGGACCACGGTTTTGCCATAGAGGGAGAATACCCGGTGACGCCCCGGTAAAACTGTGATATACTGAGGACACAACAGAGCTGTCCTCACAGGGCCCAGTCCCGAAAATGGGAAATATACCTGCCGGCTAAGAGCGTGCGGCGGACCGGGGGACGGCGGATGGAGGGATAAAATGATCAAAAACGTGGTGTTTGACATGGGAAACGTGCTGGTGGCCTACGACGAGAACCGGACCTGCCGCCAGTTTATGGAGGAAGGAACGGAGGAATATGACCGGGTGAAAGCCGCCGTGTTCGGTTCCCAGGAATGGGTGCTGCTGGACATGGGCGTGATCTCCGAGGAGGAGGGCCTGCGCAGGATGAAGAACCGTCTCCGCCGGGAGAGAGAAAAAGAGCTGGCGGAGAAATGTTTCCTCCACTGGCATGAATTCTGCATGTGGACGGTGGAAGGGGCGGAGCAGGTGATCCGGGATCTGAAGGCGAAAGGATACGGCATCTACCTCTGTTCCAATGCGTCGGTGAGACTGCGGACCTGTTACCGGGAGTATATTCCGGCGGTGGACTGCTTTGACGGAATTCTGTTTTCCGCGGAGGAGAAGCTGCTGAAGCCCCAGAAGGAGATCTACCAGCGGCTGTTTGAGAAGTTCGGATTGAAGCCGGAGGAGTGCTTTTTCGTGGACGACCAGCCGGTGAACATCCAGGGAGCCGCCGCCTGCGGCATGAAGGGTTGCTGCCACGAAAAAGTGGACGGGGAGACCCTGAGAAAAGAACTGGAATTTCTGCTGTGACGAAAAAGGCCGCCCGGCGATTCCCAGATGGGGAATGCCGGGCGGCCTTTTTGAGGGGAGAACCTATGCTTCCCAGCGGCCGGCGGCGCCGCAGGGGAGGATGAGGCCGCTCTCCGTCACGGGCAGGCCGATCTCCTCGGAGCGGACAGAACCTCCCTTTAAGGGAACGATCTCCGTGCCGATCAGGTAGGTGAGAACGGCAGGGGCGAGGCCGGTGGTGTAGGAATTGATCAGGAAGAACAGGGGCTCATCGGAGAGCAGGGAGGCGCACAGCTTCACCAGGGGGTGGATGGCGTCCTCAATCTTCCAGATCTCCCCCTTCGGTCCTCTCCCATAGGAAGGGGGATCCATGATAATGGCGTCGTAGTGGTTGCCCCGGCGGATCTCCCGCTCCACGAATTTCACACAGTCATCCACGATCCAGCGGATGGGAGCGGACTCCAGGCCGGAAGAGCGGGCGTTTTCCTTAGCCCAGGTCACCATGCCCTTGGAGGCGTCCACGTGGGTCACCGACGCGCCCGCCTGGGCGGCGGCCAGGGTGGCTCCTCCGGTGTATGCAAAAAGGTTCAGCACTTTTACCGGCCGTCCCGCCTCCCGGATTTTTGCGCCGAACCAGTCCCAGTTGGCAGCCTGCTCCGGGAATAGTCCGGTGTGTTTGAAGCTGAACGGCTTCAGATTGAAGGTGAGGCCCTTGTAGCCGATGGTCCACTGCTCCGGCAGGTGGAAAAACTCCCACTCGCCCCCGCCTTTGGCGCTGCGGTGGTAGTGGCCGTTCATCTGCTTCCAGCCCCGGTGACGTCTGGGAGTGTCCCAGATTACCTGGGGATCCGGCCGCACCAGCAGATATTTTCCCCATCGCTCCAGCTTCTCGCCTTTGGAGCAGTCTATCACTTCATAATCCTTCCAGCTGTCTGCTATCCACATAATAATCCTCTTTCTGAATTTTTCATTGTGTTCAAATACAAGTAGTATATCGGAAAAAGCAGAAATTGTAAAGAAATCGAAAGATATTTCCCCGACGGGATGGTTGAATATTTTTCCATAAATTGTTAGAATGTAAGATAGCGAACGTACATCCCGGCGGATGTTTGACGAGAGAAACGGGGGAGGATACCCTTATCCCATAAATGGAGGAAATACAGTATGAAGAAACGAGGGCTGACGGTGTTTGCCCTGGCCGCCGTGCTGGCGGCGGGGACGGCCACCATCACTTCCCAGGCTGCGGAAGGGTGGAGCAAACAGAATGATACATGGGTTTACTACGATTCCCAGGGCTACATTGTCCGGGACGAGTGGAAAAAGGGCGCGGACAATCAGTGGCGCTATTTAAACGGCAGCGGCGTGATGGCGGTGAACGAGTGGGTGGACGATACCTACTATGTCAATGGGGATGGGCTGATGATCGCCAATTCCTGGCTGCGGATTGCCGGCGATGACGAGGACGCTGTGGACGGGTATCTCTGGTACTATTTTGACAGCTCCGGCAAGGTGGAGACCGACGGATGGAAGAAGATCGACGGGAACTGGTACTATTTTGACGACGACGGCGTGATGCAGACGGGCTGGGTGGATGACAACACCTACTACTGTGACGCCGGCGGAAAGATGCTCACCGGATGGCAGCTCCTTCTGTCGCCGGATGACGAGGAGTACAACGATGGGAAGATCCGTCCCGGAGATGAGGACGACGACGGCAAGGTGTGGTACTATTTTTCCGCCAACGGAAAGAAGTATACCCCTGATGTGTCCGGGGATGAGTGCGACGTCCACAAGATCGGGGACGATTACTACTGCTTCAACGGAGACGGGGAGATGCAGACCGGCTGGGTGAATATGAAAGATTCCCAGAATGCGGGCAGCAGCATCGCGGATTACTCCTATTTCGGACCGGACGGCCGGGCAAAGAAAGGCTGGCTGGCCCTCTATCCGCCGGATGAGCTGTCCGGCTATGACGGAGTGGTGGAGTGGTTCTACTTCTCCAGCAAGGGAGAACCGGAAGTGGGCCCGGCAAAGGGAGAGGCTTCCGTCTCTGATCTTGTGAAGATCAACGGGGAGACTTATCTGTTCAACGATCTGGGCAATCCGGTATACGGCCTTCAGAAGGTATATGTGGGCGGCAGTTCTGAGGAGTACACGTCCTACGCCTTCGGCACCAACCGGGCAAACTGCATGATGACCAAGGGCGAGAAAGTCCGGCTGGAGGAAGAAGACGGAACGGTTTCCGAGTTCTACTTCTCCAACAGCGGTCAGGGCTTCACGGGAGTGCGCAACGGCTATCTCTACTATCTGGGCAAGCTTCAGAAGTTGGACAGCGGCATGAAGTACGACGTGGTTTCCATTCCCGACGGAGAAGGATGGAACAATTACGTGGTGTCCAGCAGCGGCAAGGTGATGCGTTCCACCACAGTAAAGAACGCGGATGGCATCAAGTATACCACCAACAGCAGCGGAATTCTGACGGAGATTGACGGAGAGAAGGCGGGAGACGGCCACTATGAGGATCCGGTGGAACCGGCCTACTACGACTGAGATCTGCCGCGGCTGGGAAAAGAGAATGACGGATAAAAACCGGGAGGAAAGAACATCTGATGTTCTTTCCTCCCGGTTTTTTTCATGGGGTTAGCCAATGGGGCGGCCGGGCTGCGGGGAAGCCATGGAGACGGCCTCTCTGTGATAAAAATATGTGGTTGACAGACAGCAGGGAAGGGTGTATATTTATTCATGTAATTCGTTTAAAATCAAAAAATATACAAAATGATGAATAAAAGGAGATAAGGTATGAAAAACTGGGAGACACTTTATGAAGTAAAAGGACCGAAGTCCATTGCGGAGATGACGGCGGAGGAGCTGAAGGAGGCGTTAAAGGAGACGCAGACAGTGATTCTGTCTTTTGGAGCCATTGAAAACCACGCGTCCCATCTTCCCATGGGAGCGGATTATTTTCAGGCCAACGTGCTGATCCGCAAGGTTTACGAGGCCCTTCTGGAGCTGGGGATCAAGTCTGTGCCGGGGCTGGCAGTGCCCTTCGGAGTGCAGACTAATAAATTCGAGAGGGATTCCGTATTTGGAAACTGCTATCTGAGTCAGTCCACATTTATTGCCATGGTGAAGGATCTGGTACTGAGCCTCCATGAGAGCGGCTTCAAGAAATTTATTCTCTGCCTGAACCACTCCGAAAATGAGGCTGCCGTTCATGTGGCGGCCAAGGATCTGGCAGATCAGTACGGCATTATGAGCGTGGTGGCCGACTGGGTGCCGCCCATGAACGATTTCTGGCCCACGGTGCTCAACAACGCGGAGCATCAGGGACACGGCGGAGAGGATGAGACGGCCTGCGTGATGGCGGCGGTGCCGAAGCTGGTGCACTTAGAAGGGGTAGAGCCCTACTACGCAGACGAAGATCCCAAGGGGGCAAAGATGGCGGGACTTCACTATTACGGAGGCGCTGTGGGCGTGTACGTTCCGGTGAAGACGGACCGCAGCCCGGGATACATCGGAGACCCGGCGGACGCCAACGCGGAGGAGGGCATTCTCTGCTACGACGCCTATGCAAAATGGATTGCCCAGGTGGCGGAGAAATACCTGTTCAACGAGTTTAATGACAAGAGCTGGAACTATTAAGGAATGACGGAAGAAATGGGGGATGGAAGTATGAGTGAACCGACGAAAGAAAATCAGAAAATGCCCTTTGGCTGGGCGCTGTTCTGCATTCTGTTTCTGCTGATTTCCATGATTCTCTCCGTTGTGTGGCTGGATATCCCGGTACATATCAACCTGCTGGCGTCCATGGCAGTGACGCTGGCGGTGGCGGCCATCAATGGAAAATCCTGGGATGAGATTGCCGGATATATTGAATACGGCGGAAAGATCTGTATGGCTCCCACGCTGACCATGATGATCATCGGCATCCTCATCGGCTCCTGGATCGCCAGCGGCACGGTGCCCATGATCATCTACTGGGGCCTGAAGCTGATCAATCCGGCCGTGTTCCTGGTGGCCAGCTGCGTGGTGTGCTGCATCACCTCCGTGGCTACCGGAAGTTCCTGGTCCACGGCAGGTACGGTGGGAATTGCCCTGATTGCCGTGGGCGGCGGCCTGGGAATCAATCCGGCCATGACGGCGGGAGCCATCATCTCCGGCTCCTATTTCGGAGATAAGATGTCTCCCATGTCCGATACCACCAACCTGGCGCCGGCTGTGGCGGAGGCGGACATTTTCGACCACATCCGGGCCATGGTGTACACCTCCGGACCGTCCCTGATCGTTTCCCTGGTGGTTTATGCGGTGCTGGGAATGCAGTATACGGCCCACAATGTGAACAGCGAGGACATCCAGATGACCATGAATACGCTGGAGTCCGTGTTCAATTTGAATCCTGTGGTTCTTCTTCCGCCGGTGATCGTCATTGCCATGGCGGTGATGAAGAAGCCCGCCATTCCCACCCTGCTGATTTCCAGCGCTGTGGCGGCCATTCTGGCCATGGCGGTGCAGGGAACCACTTTGACGGAGATCACTACCATCATGGATACGGGCTATGTGTCAGAGACGGGAATTTATGACATTGACGTGCTTCTCTCCAGAGGAGGACTCCAGAGCATGATGTGGACGGCTTCCCTGGGAATGCTGGGCATGCTCTACGGAGCCATCATGGAAAAATCCGGACTTCTGGAGGCTTTCCTGGACAAGCTGAAGATATTTACCAGCAGCCTGGGCGGTCTGGTGACCACAGTCATCCTGTCCTGCATCATCCTGCTGGCGGCCACCGCCAGCCAGACGCTGGCCATCGTGGTGGGCGGCCGTATGTACATCGGAGAGTTCAAGAAAAGAGACCTTCTGCCCCAGACCCTCTCCAGGACTCTGGAGGACAGCGGAACCATTGTCTCTCCCTTAATTCCATGGAGCCTGTGCGGCGTCTACATGGCGGGAACCCTGGGAGTTCCGGTGCTCAGCTATCTGCCCTACGCGGTGTTCTGCTGGCTGTGCCCCATTCTGGCAATCATTTATGCCTTTACCGGAAAATTCTTCTGGAAAACAGGGGAGATCCCCAGCAAGCGGACTTACCGTCCGGTGGACTCCCAGTCATAAATTTATATTGGCATACAAAAAATGCTGTCCCGGCCGGTGATCCGGCTTTCGGGGCAGCATTTTTATGCAATACGTCCGGCAAGGGGAAGGGACTTTCCCTATCCCATTGTCTCAGAGGGAAAAATCAGTCCAGGGCAGCTAAAATGGCGTCCACCGCCTCTTCCTTTGTGGCCCAGGAAGTAACCAGGCGGATGGCCTGATGGCTCTCATCCATGCGGGCCTGGATGTTGAAGGAGAAGTCCTTGGACAGCCGGGCAATGGTCTCGTCGGAGAAGATGGGGAAAAGCTGGTTGCTCACAGACTGGGAGTAGAAGGAGACGCCTTTCTCCTCCAGCCCCTTTCTCAGCTTGTCCGCCATGGCTGTGGCGTGGGATGCCATCTCGTAGAACAGGCCGTCGGTGAACAGAGTCTCGAACTGGATTCCCAGAAGCCATCCCTTGGCCAGCATTCCGCCTCTCTGCTTGATCATGTAGCGGAAATCCTCGTCCAGGACCGGATTCAGGATCACCACCGCCTCGCCGAACAGGGCGCCGTTTTTGGTGCCGCCGATATAGAAGACGTCGGTGAGGGCCGCGATGTCCGCCATGGTCAGGTCGTTGGCGCTGCTGGTGAGGGCGGCTCCCAGGCGGGCGCCGTCCAGGAACAGAAACAGGCCGGTTCTGCGGCAGATATGGGAGAGCGCCTCCAGCTCAGCCTTGGTGTACTGGGTGCCGATCTCCGTGGTGTTGGAGATATATACCATCTTCGGCTTTACCATGTGCTCGTCGGGATGGGCGTCCAGAATCTCCTGCACCATGGCCGGAGTCACTTTGCCGTCCGGGGACGGAAGGGTGAGCACTTTGTGGCCGGTGGCTTCCACCGCTCCGGTCTCGTGAACATTGATATGTCCGGTAGAGGCGCAGATCACGGCCTCGTGGGGGCGGAGTGCCGCTGCAATCACTGTAAGGTTGACCTGAGTGCCGCCCACCAGAAAGTGGACGGCAGCGTCCTCACGGCCGATTTCCTTCCGGATCAGATCCCTGGCCCGGCCGCAGTGCTCCTCATCCATGCCGTATCCGGTGTGCTGGATGAGATTGGTTTCCATGAGGGCCTTTAAAATCTGCGGATGGGCGCCCTCGCTGTAGTCGTTGGTAAAGCTGTACATAGTGGTGTTCCTCCCTTTTGTTCTATTAAGTCTACATAGCATCATAGCGCAAACGGGAAGAAAAGTCCAGAGAAGCGCCGCAGTTGGGCCGGGGGGAGAAAAAAGTCGGACGGAATCTCCTTAATTTAATTTTTTGGCCAGCCCCTTCATGAAAGCCAGCGCCAGTTTCCGGTCTTCCGGAGACAGGGAGGTGCAGAGTGCCAGGCATCGGCTCTGGTCCTCCGTGAGTCCCCTCTGGCTTCTTCCTGCTTCGAAAAACTCTGACAGAGAAATACCGAAACCACGGCACAGCTTCTGGAGAGTGGGAAGGGAGGGCATATTATCTTTATGCAACATGGTGTTTAAGGTGGAGTAGGGGATTCCGGAGGCTTTGGAAAGCTGGTAATAGGTCCAGCCCCTCTCGGTACAGAGTCCGCGAATGCGCTCCAATGGATTGATTTCTTTCATGTAAAACCTCGCTGTTGTAAACTACTATATTTTCTCATCATAGCTGAATACAAAAAAATAGTACAGATATAAATGAGCGACATAAAAATACCGGAAAAACGTCAGCGGAAGATCCGGGCATATGGGAAAACACATGATGTAATCATTGACATTACATCTCGCCGCTGATATAATGAAAAGATGAAAAATATTTGAATTCATGGAAGAGAGGGAAACATATGCAGATTTCCAGCCGTTTTACCATAGCGGTACACATATTTATGTGTATCCATATATTTGAGAAGGACCATAAGATCACCAGCGACTTCCTGGCGGACAGCATTCAGGTAAACCCGGTGGTGATCCGCAGGCTTTTGTCCCAGCTAAAGGCTGCGGGCCTGGTCCGGGTGCAGAGAGGAAGCGGCGGGGCTTCCATGGCAAAGCCTCTGGATCAGATTACTTTTCTGGATATTTACCGGGCGGTGGACTGTGTGGAGGAGGGGGCGCTGTTCCACTTCCATGAAAATCCCAATCCCAACTGCCCGGTGGGCCGGAACGTCCACCGGGTGCTGGACGGCAGGCTGAAGCAGATTCAGGACGCCATGGAGCGGGAGATGGCGGGGATCACTCTGGAGAGTGTGATGAAGGATACGGAAAACTGTATAAAAGAGGAAAGCCGGGGATAGAAAATACCGGACAGTACCGGGTGCAGGCCTCTGGGATAGACCAGGGGCTGTGCCCGGTTTTTTTGCGCGATACGCCCGGCATAACGGTGGATTTGCAAAAACTTCCGTCCACAGGTGTTTCCCAGGAAAAATAAAAAAAGTTGTAACTATTGACATTACAATGAAGAGGTGCTATATTGCTTAATGTAACAAAGAACATTACAACAAAGAAAAATAACACGGAGGTATGATGATTATGAAGATCGCAGTGGTTTGTGCAAATGGTAAAGAGGGAAAGCTTCTGGTACAGGAGGCTGTGGACAGAGGGCTGGATGTGACCGCAGTGTTGCGCGGAGAGAACCGGAGCGCGGCAGAGAAGGTGCTGAATAAGGATCTGTTTCAGCTGACGGCGGAGGATCTGAAGGGATTTGACGTGGTGATCGACGCCTTCGGCGCCTGGACGGAGGAGACTCTTCCCCAGCACAGCACGTCCTTAAAGCATCTGTGCGATATTCTCTCCGGAACGGAGACCCGCCTGCTGGTGGTAGGCGGAGCCGGAAGCCTGTATGTGAATCCGGAGCACACGGCCTGTGTGGCTGACGGCCCGGATTTCCCGGACGCCTTCAAGCCTCTGGCCGCAGCTATGGCAAAGGCCCTCTCAGAGCTTCGGGAGCGCAGGGACGTGAAGTGGACCTACATCAGCCCGGCGGCCGATTTCCAGGCGGAGGGCGAGAAGACCGGAAAATACATTCTGGGCGGCGAGGAGCTGACGGTAAACTCCAGAGGCGAGAGCATCATCAGCTATGCCGACTACGCAGTGGCTATGATCGATGAGGCGGTGAAGGGAAATCACATCCAGCAGCGGATCAGCGTGGTGAGAGCGTAAGGAGAGAGGGCGAACCCCCGTTTTCAACCCAAAACACCGGTTCTTCCGTTTCAGTATAAACTTAAAGGTTTCAACAGCCAAACAAACCGAGACTTCTGCAGAGGTCTCGATTTGTTTATAATTAGGCCAGAAACAAGGACAAGTTTAAGGAGGAATTATATGAAAATGAGAGTACTTGGAAAGAATCTGAAAGTTTCTGCTGTGGGACTGGGGTGCATGGGATTTTCCCACGCCTACGGGGCGCCCATGGAGAGAGAGGAGACGATCCGCCTTCTGCGCCGGGCGGCGGACATGGGATATACCTTTTTTGATACCGCGGAGGTTTACGGGACGGCGCAGGATCCCCATGTGAACGAGGAGCTGGTGGGAGAGGCTCTGGCTCCTTACAAGAACCGGGTGGTGATTGCCACCAAATTTGGACTGAAATTTGACCTGGAAAGCGGAACGGTTCCCTATCCGCTGATTCCCGACTCCCGGCCGGAGACTATCCGGAAGGCGGTGGACGGTTCCCTGTCCAGACTGAAAATGGACCATATTGACCTGTATTTCCAGCACCGGGTGGATCCGGAAGTAAGTCCGGAGGAAGTGGCAGAAGTGATGGCGGATCTGATTCGTGAGGGAAAAATCACCCACTGGGGGATTTCTGAGGCCAATGAGGAGTACCTGCGCCGCGCCCACAGGGTTTGTCCGGTGACAGCTGTTCAGAACCGGTATTCCATGATGGCCCGCCATTATGAGGCTCTGTTCCCCACCCTGGAGGAACTGGGGGTGAGTCTGGTAGCGTTCTCCCCCATGGCCAACGGGTTTCTGACGGGACGCTACGGCAAGGGCGAGCATTTTGATCAGAAATACGACTACCGGGCGTCCATGCCCCAGTTTACGGATCAGGCGGTGGATCAGAACCAGAAGCTGCTCCAGCTTCTCCATCACATGGCGGATGAGAAGAAGGCCACGCCGGCCCAGATCTCCCTGGCCTGGATGCTCTGCAAAAAGCCCTGGATTGTTCCCATCCCCGGGACCCGCAGGGAAGAGAGGATGGAGGAAAATGCCGGGGCGGCGGATGTGGTTCTCTCTGCCGGGGAAGTACAGGCCCTGGACGAGGCCCTGGATCACATGGAAATGTCGGCGGTGTTCGGCGGCACGGCGGTAAAGAAATAATGGCATACTGACGCTTCCGGGACTGGTCCGCGGCGTCTTTCATGGTTTCCTTCCGGTAACCAGGTTACTAAATTGTGCGTACTTTACCTTTGGAAGAGATGGAGATATAGTAGAGGCATCGGGAAGTGAGAAAGAAGGGATTGGTTTGGAACTGACAAAAATAAAGAATCTGGCGCAGGTCCTGGAGACGGCGGACGCCGTGATTGTCGGAGCCGGTGCGGGATTGTCCACGTCGGCGGGCTTTGTCTATACGGGAGAGAGGTTTCGGGAGTATTTTTCCGATTTTATTGAAAAATATCACTTTAAGGATATGTATTCCGGAGGCTTTTACCCCTTCGAGACCCTGGAGGAGCACTGGGCGTACTGGAGCCGCTACATTTTCTGCAACCGGTATATGGATGCTCCGAAACCGGTTTACAGGGAGCTGTTTGAGCTGGTGAAGGACAAGGACTATTTTGTGCTTACCACCAACGTGGACCATCAGTTTCAGAAGGCGGGCTTTGACAAGCAACGGTTATTTTATACCCAGGGGGACTATGGTTTGTGGCAGTGCGGGAAACCGTGCCATCAGAAAACTTACGACAATGAGGAGACGGTGCGGAAAATGGTGAAGGAACAGCGCCGGATGCTGGTTCCCTCAGAGCTGGTTCCCCACTGTCCTGTGTGCGGCCGTCCCATGACCATGAATCTGCGCAGTGACGATACTTTTGTGGAGGACGAGGGATGGCACCAGGCGGCCGGCAGATATGAAGAATTTCTCCGCCGCCATGAGGGGATGAAGCTGCTGTTCCTGGAACTGGGAGTAGGAGGGAACACCCCCGGCATCATCAAGTACCCCTTCTGGAGAATGACTTACCAGAATCCGGAGGCTGTCTACGCCTGCGTCAATTACGGGGAGGCCTTCGCGCCCCGGGAGATCGCGGACCGTTCCATCTGTATTGATGAAGATATCGGCGGTGTGCTGGAACAGATTAAAAGGCAGAACGAGGAGGAGAGGATATGACACAGAAGAACAGGACTCAGGAAGAGCGCAGAATCTGGCTCATTGGCCAGCTGCAGCGGGAAATGCCCCAGTATGAGGAGATTTCCATACCGGCGGATGAAGAAGGGCAGTGGAGGCTGCTGCGGTCCCTGTTTAATCTCCGTCCCCCCTATCCGGCATCGGAGGAGTTTTTAAAGGTGCAGGACGAGTATCTGTCGGAAATGATCCGGGAGAGGGGGATTGTGGACGGGGAGCAGCTGCCCCGGGTGAAAACTAATCCGAAGATTTCCCTCTGGCAGGGGGACATCACCACTCTGCGGTGCGGCGCCATTGTAAACGCTGCCAACAGCGCTCTGCTGGGCTGCTGGCAGCCCTGCCACTCCTGTATTGACAATATCATCCACTCACTGGCCGGGGTCCAGCTGCGGATCCGGTGCAGCCAGATCATGGAAGCCCAGGGCCATGAGGAAGAGACGGGACGGGCAAAGATCACTCCCGCTTACAACCTTCCCTGTGAATATGTGCTCCACACCGTAGGACCCATCATCACCGGCCCTTTGAGGGGGTCGGACTGTGAACTTCTGGCTTCCTGCTACCGCTCCTGCCTGGAGCTGGCATCGGAGAACAGGATCCGCTCCGTGGCTTTCTGCTGTATTTCCACGGGAGTGTTCCGGTTTCCCCAGAAGAAGGCGGCGGAGATCGCCGTAAAGACGGTGAGGGAATTTCTGGAGACCGGAAGCTCTGTGGAACACGTGATTTTCAATGTGTTTACAGATAAGGATCTGTCCATTTACCGGGATCTGCTGGAAGGCCCGAGGATCCGGGCGCGGTCGGATGGCTCTGCCTCTTTCCAGGGTCCAGGAGGCGTTTGAGCGGATGGATCTGCCTCTTTCCAGGGTCCAGGAGGCGTTTGAGCGGATGGATCGGTATGTGTTTAACCGCTGATAGGATATGAAGAAAAGCCGGGGCCTGCTCACGGACCATTTTGATCCATGGGCGGGCCATCTTTATATTTATGAGAGAAAAAATATGGCGGATTTCTCTTGACTTAAGAGAAAATCCGCAGTATAGTAACATTAGATTAAATGATTACTTAATTGTTTAAAAATATACTTCAGAAAGGATGGAAACCATATGAAAAAGTCTTATAAAATCGATGTGGACTGCGCAAACTGTGCCAACAAGATGGAGGCGGCCGCCCAGAAGACGGAGGGAGTGAAGAATGCGTCTGTCAATTTCATGATGCTGAAGATGAACGTGGAATTTGAGGACGGAGCAGATCCCAGGGCCGTTATGGAAAATGTGAGGAAAAACTGCCGGAGAGTGGAAGCGGACTGTGAGGTCTATCTCTGAATATTAGGAGGAAAGCTTTGCCGCTGCGGAATGAAACGTCTGAAAATGAGGCCCTTTAGTCGGAACATCGGATGGTCAGGAAGCAGCGGAAAATTCTTGTCCAATAAATAAACAGATATTTAATTGTTTAATAATAAAACGCAGGCGAGGAGTGAATATTATGAGTCGGAAACAGAAAAAAATGCTGATCCGCATTCTGACTGCAGCGGTGATGCTGATTGTCCTGAGTGTGATCCCGGTGAAAGGGCTGGCGCGGTTTGTGCTCTACATGATTCCGTATCTGGTGATTGGGTATGATATTCTCTGGAAAGCGGTCAACGGGGTAAAAAACCGGCAGGTATTTGACGAGAGCTTTCTCATGGCGGTGGCCACAGTGGGAGCGGTAGCCCTGGCGGTTTATGAAAAAAGCGGGGACTACACGGAGGCCATCGCCGTCATGCTGTTTTACCAGATCGGTGAGCTGTTCCAGAGCTACGCCGTGGGAAAGAGCCGCCGCAATATCAGTGAACTCATGGATATCCGGCCGGATTACGCTAATATAGAGAAGGACGGAAAGCTGGAACGGGTGGATCCCGACGAGGTGGGGATTGGCACGGTGATCATCGTTCAGCCCGGAGAGAAAGTGCCCATTGACGGCGTGATCGTGGAGGGAACCTCCACTTTAAACACCAGCGCTCTGACGGGAGAGAGTCTGCCCAGGGATGCGAAGGCGGGAGATGAGATCATCAGCGGCTGCATCAATATGACCGGTCTGCTGAAGGTTCGGACCACAAAGGAATTCGGGGAATCCACCGTTTCCAAGATCCTGGATCTGGTGGAGAATGCCAGCTCCAGGAAATCCAGATCTGAGGAGTTTATCTCCAAATTCGCCAGGATTTACACTCCGGCGGTGTGCTATGGCGCCCTTGCCCTGGCATTTCTGCCCCCTGTTGTGCGGATGGCCGCTCTGGGACTTTCCCCCGACTGGGAGACCTGGATCTACCGTGCCCTGACGTTTCTGGTGATCAGCTGTCCCTGCGCCCTGGTGATCAGTATTCCTTTAAGCTTTTTCGCGGGAATCGGCGGAGCCAGCAAGGCGGGTATCCTGGTTAAGGGATCCAATTATCTGGAAACCCTTTCCCGGACGAAAACGGTGGTGTTTGACAAGACGGGAACTCTGACTCAGGGAGTTTTTGAGGTGAACGGGATTCATCACAGTCCGATGGAGAATGAAAAGCTGATCGAATACGCGGCCCTTGTGGAGAGCGCTTCCTCCCATCCCATCAGCAGGAGCCTGCAGAGAGCCTATGGAAAGCCGGTGGACCGTTCCCGGGTACAGGATATCCGGGAGATCAGCGGAAAAGGCGTTACCGGAAAAGTGGACGGCGTGGAGATCGCCGCCGGCAATGACAAGCTGATGGACAGCCTGGGAATTCCCTATATCGGCTGCCACAGCGCGGGAACCATTATCCATATGGCGGTGAATGGGACCTACGCCGGCCACATTGTGATCTCCGATGCGGTAAAACCCCACGCAAGGGAGGCAGTACAGGCCCTGAAGGCGGCGGGAGTGGAGAAAACGGTGATGCTCACGGGAGACGGACAGAAAGCGGCAGATCAGGTGGCCCGGGAGCTGGGAATCGATCAGGTGTACAGCGGCCTTCTTCCCGCCGGTAAAGTGGAAAAGGTGGAGGAGCTGCTCCAGAGCCAGTCCCCGGCGTCGAAGCTGGCGTTTGTGGGGGACGGAATCAACGACGCTCCGGTTCTGGGGCGGGCGGATATCGGCATTGCCATGGGAGCTATGGGATCGGATGCGGCCATTGAAGCGGCGGACGTGGTGCTCATGGACGACGATCCCCTGCAGGTGGCGAAGGCCATTCGGATTTCCCGCAAGTGCCTGAGAATTGTCTACCAGAACATTATTTTTGCCATCGGCGTCAAGGGAATCTGCCTGATTCTGGGAGCCCTGGGAATTGCCAGCATGTGGCTTGCCATTTTCGCCGATGTGGGAGTGATGATTCTCGCCGTGCTCAACGCGATCCGGGCCCTTTTTGTGAAGAACCTGTAATTTCCAGAAAATAATTGCAAAAGGGGCTATACAATTCCGGGATCCTCCGCTATAATAGAGTTCAGAAAACACCCATAGGGGGTATATGCATGGGTGAGGAAGGAGAACGAATATGCAGGAGAAATATGATATTACCGGAATGAGCTGCGCGGCCTGTTCTGCACGGGTGGAAAAAGCGGTATCGGCGCTGCCTGGCATGGAGCAGTGTTCTGTCAATCTTCTGAAAAACAGCATGGTGGTAAACTATGATGATCATACCTTAAACAGCGCCCAGATTGTGGAGGCGGTGGAGAAAGCGGGTTACGGCGCTATGCTGGAGACCAAGGGAAAAGGAGGACAGCGGGCGGCTGCCGGCGGTCAGGTCTCCCCGGTGGACGCGGCAAAGAAGGAATACAAGTCCATGAAGCGGCGGGTGATCTGGTCCTTTGTGTTTACTGTGCCCCTGTTTTACATTTCCATGGGACATATGATGGGATGGCCTCTGCCGGGATTTTTCCTGGGTACGGAAAATTCCATGATCTACGCCATGACCCTGTTTCTGCTGCTGCTGCCGGTGGTGTTTATCAATTCCAAATACTATCGCAACGGCTTTAAGACTCTGCTTCACGGGTCTCCCAACATGGATTCTCTGATTGCTCTGGGGTCTGGGGCGTCCCTGGCCTACGGCGTTTACGCCCTGTACAAGATCGCCTACGGCTTCGGCCACGGGGATCTGGCCATGGTGAGCCAGTTCACCCACGATCTGTACTTTGAGGGAGCGGGTACCATCCTGACCCTGATCACTCTGGGAAAGTTTTTTGAAGCCAGGGCTAAGGGCAGAACCTCCGACGCCATCAACAAGCTGCTGAATCTGGCACCGAAGACGGCCACAGTCCTCCGGGACGGTGTGGAGTCAGTGGTTCCGGTGGAGGAGCTGGAGACGGGAGACGTGCTCATCGTAAAAGCGGGAGAGTCCGTTCCCGTGGACGGAGTGATTCTGGATGGAAATGCCTCCGT
Organism: Candidatus Lachnoclostridium avicola; assembly: GCA_019114465.1. Classification (GTDB taxonomy): domain Bacteria; phylum Bacillota; class Clostridia; order Lachnospirales; family Lachnospiraceae; genus Lachnoclostridium_A; species Lachnoclostridium_A avicola. The sequence goes on along the minus strand of DXFM01000036.1, from coordinate 45,550 downwards.
GGATGAGTCCGCCATCACCGGCGAGAGCATCCCGGTGGATAAAGCGGTGGGAGATAAGGTAATCGGCGCCACGGTCAACAAGAGCGGATATTTTCAGATGCGGGCTACCAAGGTGGGAGATGACACCGCCCTGGCCCAGATCATCCGCCTGGTGGATGAGGCCACCAGCTCCAAAGCCCCCATCGCCAAGCTGGCGGATAAGGTGGCGGGGGTATTTGTGCCGGTGGTGATCACCATCGCCGTGATTTCCGCCATTGTGTGGCTGTTTTTCGGGGCCACTTTTGAGTTTGCTTTGACCATAGCCGTTTCCGTTCTGGTGGTGTCCTGCCCCTGCGCGCTGGGGCTGGCCACGCCCACAGCCATTATGGTGGGCACCGGACGGGGAGCCACCAACGGAATTCTCATAAAATCGGCGGAGGCGCTGGAGACGGCCCACTCTGTTCAGACGGTGGTGATGGATAAGACGGGAACCATCACCCAGGGCCAGCCCATGGTGACGGATATCGCCTGTCCGGATGGAGTGGATCCGGCCGGCATGCTTCAGGTGGCGGCGTCTCTGGAAAAGCTGTCGGAGCATCCTCTGGCCCGGGCCATCGTGGCGGAGGCGGAGCGGAAGCAGGTGAACTATCTTCCGGTCCGGAACTTTGAACAGATCCCGGGACAGGGAATCCGGGGAGAGATCGATGGAGAAGAATGTCTTGCCGGAAACCAGAAGATGATGGAGGCGTTTTCCATTCACAACGAGGATATGGACCGGCTCCAGGACCAGCTGGCCTCCGACGGAAAAACCCCGCTGTTCTTTGCCAGAAACGGCGTGCTGCTGGGGATGATCGCTGTGGCTGACGTGGTGAAACCCACCAGCAAAGAGGCAGTCCAGGAGCTGAAGAGCATGGGGATTGAAGTGGTTATGCTTACGGGAGATCACGCGAAGACGGCGGAGGCCATCCGCCGCCAGGTGGGCGTGGACCGGGTAATCGCGGAGGTGCTTCCCCAGGATAAGGAGCGGGAGATCCGCCGCATCCAGGAGAGCGGCCGTAAGGTGGCCATGGTGGGAGACGGCATCAACGACGCCCCCGCCCTTGCCCGGGCTGACGTGGGTATTGCCATCGGCGCCGGCACAGATGTGGCTATGGAGTCCGCAGACATTGTACTGATGAAAAATGACCTGCTGGACGTGGCGGGAGCCATCGAACTGAGCAAGGCCACCATCCGCAACATCAAGGAAAATCTGTTCTGGGCATTTTTCTACAACGCCATCTGTATTCCAGTGGCCGCCGGCTGTTTCTATACGGCCTTCGGTCTGAAGATGAATCCCATGGTGGCGGCCCTGGCCATGAGCTTCAGCTCTGTATTTGTGGTGAGCAACGCTCTGCGCCTGCGTTTCTTTAAGCCAAAACATGGATCCGCGGCAGCTTCCGCTCCGGAAACTGCGGTCACGGAACCTGTTGTGCATACAACGGCGGCCCTCTCTCCTGAGGAGAAAAAAGAGGCTCAGCCGTCCCATACAAATAAAAATCATGGAGGTAATGGTATGAAGAGAGAACTTACAGTGGAAGGCATGATGTGTCAGAACTGCGTAAAGCATGTGACGAAGGCTCTGGAGGGAGTTGCTGGCGTCACGGACGTAGCAGTGAGCCTGGAGGACAAGAAAGCGGTTGTCAGCGCGCCGGAGACTGTTACAGATGAGATGCTGAAGGCAGCTGTGACGGAAGAAGGCTATGAGGTGACAAACATCGCCGCCTGCGCCGACTGATTCCGCCGGAGAAAATTGATTTTGCCGAAGAAAAATGAGCTTTGCCGTCTGCCTGCTGTATGCGGGCGGACGGCAGAGCTTTTTTCATGCCTTTTGGGGCAGGGGAAACCTTCTTGCGCAGGGGGCGGAAACCTGTTAAAATGGTGGACAGAAGAAAGATGACAGCAGGGAGATGAGAAAAGGAATGGAAGAAATCAATTTAGGAGCGAAGGTGCAGGAATTCCGAAATATGAGGCAGTACAGCCTTCGCGAGCTGGCCAGCCGGGCGGATCTGACTCCGTCCATGTTAAGCCAGATTGAAAATAATACGGCAAATCCGTCTATCAATACGTTAAAAGCCATCGCTGCGGCGCTGGAAGTGCCCATGTTTAAGTTTTTCCAGGGCAATTCCGTGTCCGAGGATCTGATCGTGCGGAAGGGAAACTACGTCAAACTGGGCAGCATAGAGGACGGGGTGATTTACGACCTGCTGACCCCGGATTTGAGCGGGGACATTGAGATGTGCCTCATGGAGATTCCGGCCCAGTCGGTCACCAGCACAGTTCCGAAGTCCCATGTGGGGGAGGAAGTGGCTTATGTGGTCAGCGGAAAGGCGACCATCCGCCTGGAGGAAAAGAGTTTTGATCTTTCAGACGGAGACAGCGTGAGAATACCGCCGGGAGTGAAGCACCTCTGGGAAAATAAGCATGATGAGGTGGCCACGGTGATTTTTGCCATTACGCCTCCCAGTTTTTAAAGGGTATCGAAACAGGAAAATCAGGGAAAATTCCAGGAGAAATCCTCCGGAGATTCTGAATGAGTTCAGGTCTTCGGAGGATTTTTCGTTATTCTGCACAAAAGAAACTGGAAAAATTAATCACATTCAACAATGTTTAATTTTATTGAACATATTTATTGACATTTAATAAAATTAAGAGTAATTTAACAGTAGAGAACGGCAGATGCAGAAGAATATGGCTGCAGAGCGTTCTGGGACGCAGAAAAGACGCGGTTTTCTGTGATAGAACAAACAATGCCCGGGCAAAAAGTGGGAAAAGGAGAACGATGATGAACGCACAGAAGTACATAGAAAAAGATCCGGTAATCGCACGTATCGCTGAGAAGAAGGAAACGGCCTGGATCAACCCTTATTTTCTTCCTTTTGAGATGACAGATGCAGTGTGCCAGCTGGTGGTGTCGGACGACGACATTGAGGACGCCAGAAAGAGGCTGGACCGATTTGCCTCTTTCATCCGCAGATGTTTTCCGGAGACGGAGGAAACCGGAGGACTGATCGAGTCCCCCCTGGCGGAGATTCCTTCCATGCAGAAAGAGCTGGAGAAGGCTTATGGCTGTGAGATTCCGGGACGGCTTCTCCTGAAGATGGACAGCCACCTGGCCATTGCAGGTTCGGTGAAGGCCCGGGGCGGTATCTATGAGGTGTTAAAGCATGCGGAGGATCTGGCCCTGGAGAGCGGACGTTTTACCATGGAGGACGATTACGCCAGACTGGCGGACGACGATATGAAGGAATTCTTCGGGCAGTACACCGTTCAGGTGGGTTCCACGGGAAATCTGGGGCTTTCCATCGGCATTATGAGTGCCGCTCTGGGATTCCGCGTGAAGGTTCACATGTCCGCGGACGCCAAACAGTGGAAAAAGGATCTGCTCCGCAGCAAGGGTGTGGAAGTGATCGAGTATGCGGACGACTACTCCAAAGCAGTGGCGGAGGGACGGAAACTGTCAGATCAGGATCCCATGAGCTATTTTGTGGATGATGAGAAATCTGTGAACCTGTTCCTGGGCTACGCTGTCGCGGCGAAGCGCCTGAAAAAGCAGCTGGAGGAGAAAGGCATCACAGTGGACGAAAAGCATCCCCTGATCGTATATATCCCGGCGGGTGTGGGCGGAGCTCCCGGCGGAGTTGCCTACGGCTTAAAACGGATTTTCGGAGACAATGTGCACTGCTTCTTTACAGAGCCGGTTCTCTGCCCCTCTGTCCTTCTGGGAATCGCCACCCAGGAGTTTGAGAAGGCCAACGTCCATGATTTCGGAATCTCCGGAATTACGGAGGCGGACGGCCTGGCCTGCGCCAGCCCGTCAGGATTTGTGACCAGGATCATGACCAACCTGCTTTCCGGTGAGTTCACCGTATACGACGGCAAACTGTACGATTATTTAAGACTGCTGTACTCCTCAGAAAAGATTCAGATCGAGCCGTCCAGCTGCGCCGCCTTCGCCGGACCCTGCGGCCTTCTCCAGTATGAGGATTCCCGCAGATACTGCGAAGAGCACGGCCTGACCGCGGAAACTCTGAGCCAGTCGGTACAGATCGCCTGGGCCACCGGCGGCCGTCTGGTGCCGGAGGAGATCCGCAGGGAATATCTGGAGACCTACATTAATTAAATAAGAAGAGAAAGCCTACATTTCCATAACAGGAGGAGAAGATAATGGATACGAATTTTATGGTTATCCTGGGGCTGGTTCTCGGGGTAGCAGTTCTGGTGCTCTGTACGGTTAAGCTGAAAATCCATCCGTTTTTCAGCCTGATTGCCACCACGGTGGTGTTTGCCGTGGTATCCGGAATGAATCTGACAGATATGCTGGAAGCGTTTACCAGCGGAATGGGAGGCACCATGTCGGACATCGGCCTGGTGATCGCTCTGGGAACAGTAACCGGCGCCCTTTTGGAGAAATCCGGGGCGGCGGAGACCATGGCGAAGACTATTCTGAAGCTGACCGGGAAAAAGCACGCGGCTCTGGGACTGGGAATTACCGGATATTTTGTTTCCATTCCGGTGTTCTGTGATTCAGCTTTCGTGCTGTTAAGCCCTATCGCCAAGAGAATGTCCAAGGATACGAACATTTCCATGACCACCATGGCGATCGCCCTGTGCATGGGTCTTCACGCCACCCATATGTTTGTGCCGCCCACGCCGGGCCCCCTGGCAGTGGCGGGAATCCTCAATGCGGATATGGGATATGTGATCCTGTTCGGCGCTTTGGTTTCCATCCCTGTGATGCTGGTGGGGTACCTGGGCGGCGTAAAGGCTGGAAAGAAATACCACTACATCCCTAAAGAAGTGGTGGAGGTTCCGGCCAATCAGAAGCTGCCGTCCCCGATGATGGCGTTTCTGCCTATCCTCACCCCTATTGTGCTGATGCTGGTTAAGACTATTGGTGAGATGGCCGGCATGGCGGGAATTCCGAGAGCAGTCTTTGACGTGCTGGGAACTCCCGCGGTGGCTCTGATGGTGGGGCTGCTGATCGCGGCGGTGGGATACCGCCAGAATGTTCCGGAGGACAAGACGGCCTGGGGATTTGACGGAGTGGTCGCCGACGCCATGAAGACGGCCGGCCAGATCGTCCTGATCGTGGGCGCCGGCGGAGCGTTCTCCGGTGTGCTGAAGGCATCCCCCCTGCAGGGAATCCTGACAGAGGCCTTTTCCGGACTGACCATCGGAATCCTGGCTCCCTTCCTCATCGGATTTATTTTCAGAACCTGCGTGGGTTCCGCCACCATCGCTATGGTGACTGCTGCCACCATGATTACTCCTCTTCTGGACGTTCTGGGATTTGGCAGCCCCATGGGCCGGGTGATCGCCATGCTGGCCTGCGCAGCGGGAGGAATGATGGTATTCCACGGAAACGATGATTTCTTCTGGGTGACGGCCACCACTTCCGAGATGGACACCGCCATCGCCTACAAGACCATTCCGGTGATCAGCGTGCTTCAGTCTCTCACCGCCCTGGTGACGGTTTTTATTCTGAGCCTGATTTTCCTTTAATAAATATTCAGTGAAAAAAAGATATCCCCAAAGTCACGATGACCTGGGGGTATCTTTTTTTAGACGCAGGGCATAGAGGCGAAAGGTCCGGATCCGGCCGGCTTCCGGGCGCGGGGAAAATGTGGGAAAGCCGGTTGTGCCCCGCCGCGGTCCGGATGTATAATAGGCGGTAGAAAGGATAAGGAGGGGGCAGAATGATCGGAGACATACCAATGAGACGATTTGAGAGCCAGGTCTGGGACCGGGAGATCATAAGAGCGATTTTAGATCAGATTCAGATCGTCCACGTAGGCATCAATGACGGGGACTACCCCTATGTGGTTCCCATGAATTTTGGATATGAGATGACAGAAGACCGGCTGCTGATCTATCTTCACTGCGCGAAAGAGGGGCACAAGGTGGATCTGTGGACAGCGAACCCGAAGGTCAGTCTGACCTTCAGCATGTTCACCAACCATCCCAACGACTTATACCGGGGAGCCATGCACGATTTCCGCTCTGTCATGGCAAATGGAATCATCCGCAGGCTGGTGCCTCACGAGAGCGGAGCCCAGCATGGAAGGGCGGTGCAGGCGATTTTAAGCCACAATGGACGAAGACCCAATCAGTTCAGCGTTCCCCACTATATGTTCATGGATGTGTATGTGGTGGAGTGCGGCTGGGCCCATGTGACGGCGAAGTCCGAGGAACCTATGGACCGGGCGGAGGAGGCGGCTTTCCCATCCCTGGAGGAAATTCGGGCAAATACGGAGCCGCCCAGGGATTATGCCTATTATTTCAGCAGAAAACAGTACCGGGAGACGGCCCCGGAGGGATTTGCGACCGGTTTGGAAGCGTGTCCTCCCCTTGAGGGAGCGTGGCCGGTCCCGGACGCCGGTTCTTTGGTTGAGCTGGAATTCCGATGGTCTGCCGCCGGGGAGCCGAAGCTGGACTGCGATATCGCTGCCTATATTCTGGACGGGGACGGGCAGATTCCCCGGCGCTACGACATGGCCTTCTGCAATCAGGCCAGAGACAGGAGCGGGGCCATCTGTCACCTGGGGGACGACATTGTTGGAATCCGGGGAAAAGAGACCGTCACAGTCAATCTGGAAAAATTGCCGGATTTTGCCGGCCGGATCCTGTTTGTGATTTCCGTGTATGAGGCGGACCGGCGGGGCTGGGATCTGGGAATGATTGACAGCCTGGGGATAAAGATGAAAAACGGCGGGACCGAGAGTGCGTTCCGGCTGGAGATCCCCGAAACCTGGCGGGGAAAGACGGCTGCCGCGGCTGGGGAGCTGGTCCCCAGAGGTGACGGCGTCTGGGAGCTGAAGGGGCCGGACGGAAAGACTTTTGACGACTGGAAGGCCGCCGCCGTATTCAGCGAATACGGCCTGAAACGGTGGAAAGAATAAAGACAGGAAGGAAGACCGGTCCGGCGGCGGAAACTGCCGGACGGGAAATCAGGGAGGAAAAGATTATGTACAAAATTATTGCCTGCGATCTGGACGAGACTCTGCTGGGGAGCAACCGGGAAATTCCTGAGAGGAATATTGAGGCCATCCGAAAGGCCACGGCCATGGGAGTAAAATTTGTGCCGGCCACCGGGCGGGGCTACAACTCGGTGGAGGATACCCTGAAGGAGCTGGGGCTTTTTGAAAAGGAAGGAGAGTATGTCATCTCCTACAACGGCGGCGCCATCACGGAGAATAAGGGAAGCCGGCTGCTTCATTTCGACGGACTTCCTTTTGAGCTGGCGGAGCAGCTTTATAAGCGGGGCATGAACTATGACGTGTGTATTCATGTGTACACAAAGGATATGGTTTACGCCTATAACATCACTCAGGAGGAGATCAAGTATCTGTCAAAACGGATGAAGGTGACGGAAACTTTCGAGAAAGACCTGGGATTTCTGGCGGGACAGGACATTGTCAAAGTGCTGTATGTGAATACGGACTACGCCTATCTGAGAAAAATCGAGGAGGAGCTGAAGGACATTACCGGAGACGTGGACGTGAGCTTTTCCTCCAACCGCTATATCGAATTCAACCACAAGGGAGTGAACAAAGGCGCCGGTCTTCGGTTTATCGCCCATATGCTGGGGGTGAAGCCGGAGGAGACCATTGCCATCGGGGACAATTTTAACGATCTGCCCATGATTCAGGCCGCCGGTCTGGGCGTGGGAGTTCAGAATACGATCAAGGATATGAAGCCGCTCTGCGGCTATATCACTGAGGCCACCAACGACGAGGGCGCGGTGGCGGAAGTGATTGAGAAATTTATTCTTCAGGCGAAGCAGTGAGAAATCAGGCATCCCGGTTTTACCCGGGGCGGTGAAGGGGGAAAGAACATATGAACAAAACGGTGAATTGGGATCCTCCGATCAGCTTGGAACTCTTAAAGGAGAGGAAAAGTCTTCATGAATTTCAGGAAGCGGTAGAGAGAAAGCTGGAGAAATCCCCCGGCGGCGCCATCGCGGTTTTCAATATGCGGCAGTTTAAATACATCAACGAATCCTACGGGAGGGAAAAGGGAGATCAGCTGCTGGCCAGCGTGATCTCAGCCATGAGCCAGCGGAGCAAAAAGGGAGAACTGTTCTACTGGGTTGGCGGTGATGTCTTTTACGTGTTCATCGACTGGTGGGACAGGGACTATGTCCGGCAGCGGCTGGAAAGCTACCTGATGGGTGCAACGAAGGTTTCGGAGCGTATTTTAAAAAATTCCCAGGCGGCGTTCTACTGCGGTGCGGTAATATCCAATCCGGAATCGGCGGCGGAAAATTATTCACTGGAACGTATGCTGACCCACGTCATGTATGCCCTGGAGAAGGCGAAAGAGTTTCCCGGGAACAAAATCTGGTTTTTCGACGCGGAGCTTCATGAAAAAGAGCTTCAGGAAAACAGAGTGGAACTGCAGATGCAGCGGGCGCTGATGGAGGAGGAATTCAAGCTCTATCTCCAGCCAAAGGTGGATCCCGTCACAAGACGGTTAAAGAGTGCGGAAGCCCTGGTCCGGTGGCAGATGCCGGAGACGGCGGATGGGACGCTGCTGTCTCCCGGAGCGTTTATGCCTGTTTTTGAGAGAACCGGCTTCAGCAGCCGCCTGGATCAGCATATGCTCCAGGAGGTGGGAAATCTGCTTCAGAGCTGGAGAAAACAGGGAATCCGTCCTATCCCGGTTTCGGTCAATCTGTCCAGGAGAACCTTGTACGAGGAGAATTACATCAGGGCTTTGGAATGGGTGAAAAAGAATTATGAAATCGAAGACGGAGAGATTACCCTGGAGATATTGGAAAGCGTGGCCTTCGGAAATCTGGAAAGGGCCAACGAAATCCTGGAAAGAGTGAGAGATATGGGGTATCGGATTTCCATGGACGATTTCGGCAGCGGCTATTCTTCCCTGAATGTGCTGGCGAAGCTGAAGATCGACGAGCTGAAAATCGACCAGGCCTTCCTCCGCGGAATGGAGAAAGGAAGTCGGGAGGAGCGCATTCTGGAGACGATTATGAAGCTGGCGAAAGACCTGGACATCCCCACAGTGGTGGAGGGAGTGGAGACCCTGGATCATGAGACGCTGGTGAAATCTCTGGACTGCGGCTGTGCTCAGGGATATCTTTACAGCAAGCCCATACCTGCCGATGAGTTTACGGAGAAGTTTATGAAAAATGGCGGGAGTGATTATCGGTTTCAGCTGACAGAAATGTGATTGTGAGAGGTAAGGAATCAAATGCTGTTTGATGTTATTCCGGAAAATTTTTTCAGCCCTCTGGCTGCGCCGGGGAAAATTGTATACTGGGAATGTATCTGCCGTCTGTTTTCTGTGACAAGCAAACAGCTTTCTTTCGGTGTGGAGAGAGACGTGCTGGTGGATGAGCTGCAGTATTATTTTGAATCGACCATGTCTGCCGATATTCCGGGAGAGGAGTTGGAGGAGACGGGCAGCATGACCAGCCGCGATAAAGCAAATTTTATGCTTCGAAGGCTGGAAGGCTATGGGTGGATTTATACAGATGTGGATTACAGCTATGTTCAGCGGGTAAATTTCCGCGACTATGCGATCCAGATCATCAAATCGCTGATCGGCGTATCCGAGGAGCGGAGAGCAGAGTACCAGGGGTATATTTATACCATTTACAATCTGGCGAGAGCGGGGGGAACGAACCCGGGCCTCGGCCTTTTGCAGATCGTGGAGAATATGGATGCCCTAATTACCGGCCTGAAAAGCCTGAATGCAAATATCAAAAGGTACATTGATGAGCTGACAAAACACAGCACGGTGGCGGAGATTATGGACGCTCTTCTGAACGATTACTATACCAATGTGGTGGATAAAGCCTACCATAGGCTGCTGACCTCGGATAATGTGGCGAAGTTCCGGCCGGAAATCATCGAGCGGCTGGAGGCTAACAGCAGAAGCGAACGCTTTCTGAATGGGGCAGCAGAAGAAATCGCGGAGTTAAGAGAAATATCCCGGGAAGAGGCCCGGGAGCTTGTGCTTGAACTTCTCCATGAGGTAATCGACGCGTTCCGGAGCATGGACGAGATTCTGGATGAGATTAATAAAAAGAATACCCGTTACCAGAGAGCGGCCATCAACCGGGCCAGATTTCTGCTGTCCAGCAGCGAGGATATCCGGGGGCAGCTGAAAGAGATCCTGACGTTCATGAACGAGCGGATTCAGGAACAGAATTTGGATTATAACGCGGTTTATGAGCTGGAGGAAACGGACCGGTTGATTAAAATTTTTTACTGGGATTACCTGGATATGGATTCTCTCTATGCGCCGGTGGAGGGGAAAAAGGAATTTGTGCCCCAGGAGACCCCTCTGCTCATTCCTGACGAGGCGTCCCGGGATGAGAAGCGCAGACAGATGCGGTTAAAGCTGGAACGGACGCTGAGCCCGGAAAAGATCACGGCTTATGTAAAGGCGCAGCTGGGAGACCGAAACAGCATGCTTGCCTCGGAGCTGCTCCTTTCCGAGGAGGACACATTTATCAAAATGATTTACATCCGCCTGTATGGTCAGAGAAAAAGGGTCGGATACCGCCTGGAAATGAAGAATACGGTGGAAAAAGAGGGATTTCGGTTCCGGGATTTTCTGATTCTGAAGGCACCGGGGAAAAATGTCCAGGAACCTGGCGGCGGACAGCGTGAATAGGAGAACAGAGGGAAGAATCATGGAATTATTTGAGGGAATGCTCCAGAAGGACAGAGATGAATTCCGGAGAGTATGCAATAAATTAATGAGCATCTGCTTTATCTGCAGGCAGAACGCGGATACCAAGCGGGAGTATTATTTTATCCTGCGCCAGAAGCCGGTATTTGACCGCTATCTGGACGTGCTGGGATATACCCTGGAGATTAACGAGGAATACGGCGTGATTCAGCTGGTCAATCGGGAAAATTACAATCACCTCCATCTCAAACTGTATGAGTCCATTATTTTGCTGATTCTGAGGATTCTCTACGATGAAAAGAAGAGGGAATTATCTTTGTCAGATGTGGTTGTCAATATCGGGGATATCCAGGAAAAGTATTTGTCGCTGAAAATCAGGGAAAAGCAGATCGACAAGACTACCATGAATAATGCGCTCAGGCTTTTTAAACGGTACAATCTGGTCGCCCTTTTGGATAAGGATTTGCTGAAGGAAGAGTCCCGGATTGTGATTTATGATTCCATTTTGATGGCGGTGCGTGTGGAAGACATTAAAAAGGCTGTCGAGATGATCGCGCTGTACCGAAAAGGAGGAGCAGGAAGTGAAGATACTGAAGAAAGTACGGCTGATTAACTGGCACAGATTTCAGGACGAGACCATTGAATTTGCGGAATCTGTCCTCCTTTCCGGGGAGAACGGCGCGGGGAAATCCACCATTCTGGACGCGGTTCAGTTTGTCATTACCTGTTCCAAAGCCAACTTTAACAAGGCTGCCCATGAAAAGGGAAAACGAAATTTAAACAGCTATATCCGCTGCAAAACCGGACGGGAGGACAGGCCTTATGAGCGGACGGGGGCTCTGTCCGCCCATATTGCCCTGGAATTTTACGACGAGGCCAGAAAGCGGCCTTTTATCGTCGGCGCGGTGATGGACTCTGCCACAGAGGAGAAGGAGCCTAATGTGGCGTGGTATCTGATCGAAAAAAAAGAGATCAGCGACGATCTGTTTAAGACCGGCAGGCAGATTAAGAGTATTTCCGCATTCCGTGCAACGAATAAGGGAATCGTTACTTTTGCCGCCACGGCCACAGAAGCAAAAAAGATGATGCTGAACCGGTTCGGACGTCTGGAGGAGAAATTTTTTTCTCTGATTCCCAAGGCTCTGGCTTTTAAGCCCATCCATGACATTAAGGACTTTGTCTATTCATACGTTTTGGATGAAAAGGATGTAAATATCGACGCGCTGAAAGAGAATGTGCGCAGCTACCAGGATCTGGAGCGGATGCTTCAGGATGTAAAACAGCGGATCGGTGAGCTGGAACATATCTGCGAGAAGGAACGGGAGGTGGAAAATTACCTGCGGATTGACCGGTACCAGGAATACTATATTGCCCGTGCCGGCAAAGAGCTGACAGCGCAGGAACAGAAGAAAACGGAGGATAATATCCGCCATGCAAAACTCCGGCGCAGGGAGATGGAGAAAAAACGGGAGGAATTCAAGCAGGCAAGAGACAGCAAGGAGCAGATGATCCAGGATCTGACGGTGGAATTAAACGGAGATACGGAATATCAGGCGCTTCGCGAGCTGGAGAGAGCGGAGGCCGGTCTGAAGGAACAGATCAAAGAGGATAAAGCGGAAGTCAGGGAATTGAGAAAATTCATATCCGCCGCCCTTGCCAATGTGGAGAAGCTGTTAAAGGTAAAGGATGTGGACGGCTGTATTTTGGAGTATCAGAAGGCCCTGGAGACCCTGGAGGAATGCGACAGCTTGGTGCAGGCCATGTCCTGTCTGGAGAAGGTGATTGCCTATAAACAGCAGATGTATCAAAAGGTACAGAAAAAGATCGCCGAGCTGGAGGTGGCCATCCGCGGTCTGAAAGAGGAAAAACAGGAGCTGGACTATCAGATCCGGGAGCTGGAGGCCAGACGTCTGACGTATCCCCAGTCCGTGGTGAAGCTGCAGACGGCGATCCGGGAGCAGTTTCGGAGACTGAACCGAAATGGGGAGACCAGGATCCTGTGCGAGCTTCTGGAGATCAGCGACCCCCGATGGCGGAACGCAGTGGAGGGATTTTTAAATACCCAGAGATTTTACCTCCTGGCGGAGCCGGGGGATTTCGATGTGGCGCTGAGCGTTTATGACAAAATGCGGAGCCGGGGAGAAGTGTTTGGCGTGGGCCTGATCAACACAGGCAGGCTGGAAGGTTATGAAAAATGTCCCGAGGGAACTTTGGCGGAGGTGGTCACCTCAAAGAACGTCTGGGCCAGAAGGTATGTTAATATGATTCTTGGGAGAGTACAGCGCTGTGAACGGTATCAGGATCTGAAGAAATATTCCATTTCCATCACCAGGGAGTGTATGCGCTATCAGAACCATGTGGTCAGCGCTATACGGCCGGAAATCTATGAAATTCCCTACATCGGTGCGGACGCCTATAAAAAGCAGCTGGAGCGGTGCAGGGCGAAACGGGAGGAGCTGGAGAGCCGGCTGAAGGAGCTGGGCGGGAGACTGGAAAACCTGCAGTTTGTGGCGGGGCCCCTTTCCGCGACGGAGGACATGGACGTGAAATACCGTCTGAAGTCCCTGGAGAATCTGCGCGCCCATGAGCGCGCGTTGAAGGACTGCAGAGAGGAGATGAAGCGTCTGGAAGCCAGCCAGACCATGATTCAGAAACGAATCCGCCTGCAGGAGCTGCAGAATGAGAGAAAGCAGATCGAAGATCAGATGGATGGGGCTGCCCAGGAAATCGGCCGGATCGAGGAACGGATCAAACAGTATCAGGAGATTCTTCAGCAGCTGGGGGAGCAGTTTGCGGAGAAAAACGCTGGGTTGGCTGTGCTGGCGGACCGCCTGAAAGAAGAACTCGCCGCCTGTGAAAAAGAGTATCTCCGCCAGATCGACGGAGCGGATTTCCAAAAGTTTATTGCAAATTTTGAACGGGCCAAGAAGGCAAACTGGACCTTGAAGGAAAAGTCGGAAGGGGAAATGCAGAGCGCCATGCGGGCCTATAAAGTCGCCCATGATTTCGGTGCGGCGGAGACCATGGCCGGCTTCCCGGAGTATCTGGCAGAGTACCATAAGCTGAAGAACTCGCAGCTTCTGGAATACGAAGAGAAGGTGTATCAGGCGCGGAAGGCCGCGGAGGAGGAATTCCGGGAGCAGTTTCTGTCAAAACTTCAGGAAAATATCAAGCAGGCCCAGGGGGAGTTTAAGGAATTAAACCGTGCTCTCAGGGAAATCCATTTCAGCAGGGAGCAGTACGAATTTATTTACGAGCCCAGCGGCAGGTTAAAGAAGTTCTACCAGATGATTATGTCCGATTTCAACATCATGCAGGGCGAGTCCATTTTCAGCGGCGTGTTTAATGAGACCCACAGGGAAGTGATCGAGGAGCTTTTTGAGAAGCTGACGATGGATGACGATTCCAGCTCTAAAACCCTGGAAGAGTATACGGATTATCGCACATATATGGATTATGATATCAAGATCAGCAGTGATGACGGCGGCTTCATGTTTTACTCCAAGGTTAGTCAGGAAAAAAGCGGCGGAGAGACCCAGACGCCATTTTACATTACCATTGCGGCTTCTTTTATGCAGCTTTACCGAAACAGCATTGGAGGGGACTCCATCGGCCTCGTGATGATGGATGAGGCCTTCAACAATATGGACGATGAGCGAATTGCAGGCGTGCTGTCATTTATGCGCGGCTCGAATCTGCAGATGATTATTGCCGCTCCGCCGGATAAGATCCAGTATATCGGACCGTCCATGAAAAAGGTCCTGCTGGTACTCCAGGACGATAAGCTCAGCTATGTGGAGGATTTTACCAATGAAACGGTATGACGAAAGGGTGCTGGGTGATCTTCTGGATCGGTATGAGCGAAGCTTGATTTATTCAGGAAAGAACAGAGTAAACCGCACCGTCTCTATGCCGGTTTCTTCAAAAACCCTTCCGGAATATTTCGATGAGTCAGTCCTGCAGTATGAGGTGATCCACCAGCAGCTGGAGAAGCTGGAAGCAGACGGATACGTCCGCCTGATATGGAAAAACAAAAAGAAGGGCCACATTCTGGAAAAATGTGAGCTGAATCTGGAATCTCTGGACGCAGCTTACAGTCTGCTGCGCAGAAAGCCCAAAAGCATAAAGGAACAGGAAAGTTTGAATATCTGCCGCGATTATCGGGGAAGAAAAGAAGAATTGGATCGTTTTTTGGACTGGATTCGAAAACGGATACAGGGCGGGGAAAGTATTCAGAAATATGCGGATATGGATACTCCTCAGGATCTTGAGCGGCTGTGCCGGCTGATTTTAAGCATCCTGACCAATGATTCCGAATGTTTTCTGCGCCAGTTTTCCATCCGCCATTTTCATGATTCCAAAACGGCGGAAAAGGATATTGGGAGAGCCGTCCGCGTCATTGCGGAGTTTTCTGGAAAAGAGGAATTGGCGGATCTGGAACCGGAAGAGATCCTGGCAGAATATAATATTTACCGAAATCCTTCCTGGCTGATGATGAAAGGAAATGTGAAGCTTCAGACGCTGTCCAGCGGTTCGCGAACTGACATCGAACTGGGAATGTTTGGAGGCGGTTTGGGAATATCCAACCAGGACATTGAAAATATCTGCTGGGATTCTGCCTCTCCCATCGAAAAAGTGGTGACTATAGAAAATCTCACCTCTTTTCATCAGTGGAAGCTGGAGGAACATGCGGCTGTTCTCTGTATTTATCTTGGCGGATACCATAACCAGGTAAAACGCCGGTTTCTGCAGAAGCTGTATACGGCCTATCCGGATGCGGAATACCGCCACTTCGGGGATATAGACTGCGGGGGATTCCGGATCTGGAAGGATTTATGCGTAAAAACGGGAATTCCTTTTGTTCCCCTTTATATGGATCTGGCGGTTTACAATCAATATTTCCCGTGGGGGCGGAAACTGACGGAACAGGACAGGAAAACTCTGAACAAGATGATGAGGGATCCGTTTTTCTGCGGGCAGGTAGAATTGTTTGCTAGAATGCTGGAGAAGGGGATGAAGGTGGAGCAGGAGTGTGTGGAGGTAGAACAGCCCAATAAGGAAGGGTGACCTGAAAATTGAATTGTTGGAACAGGTCTTGGCGCTGTTGGTGATGGGCAGGGCTGGCTGCTCATTTACCGCATTGGGGATGACGTGCTGATTTTGATGCTGGTCCGCACAGAGGCCTGTTTGGCAAATGAATCGTCTGCCGCCGTATGGGAAAACTGTACGGCGGTCTTTCTGTATTGGTCAAAGCTCCGGGTTCTGCCACGGGGGGTATCCCTGGAGGGCCATTTATTTTACTTTCGCTCCATAAATCCTATGATAGAAAAAATCAATCCTACAATTCCAATTCCGAGAACAAGCAGCCCCATTCCTGATGAACAAAGAGAAATTATGATTGCGAAGAGTAGTATTGCAATACCTAATCCAATTTTTTTCATTGTAAATCCTCCTTTGCAAATTAAGATTTGCCATTGGTTCTATTGTACCATGATTATCTGCTATGAGGAATAGATGATTAGTTATTTACTGATATGCCGTATTAAAAATAACAGAAAGAAAAACATATCCGTAAGAGAACGAATGTTCGAAAAACACCTATACTTTTTTATCTATCCATGATATAATTTGCCTGACTGGCAGAAAGTTGTTTATCTAGTGTTACGCAGTCCTGAAAAACACGTTTTAGTGACCTGCATTCGTAAAATACAGGTCACTCAGGAGGGAAAATAGAAAATGGAGTTCAAATTACACTCAGAATATCAGCCCACCGGCGACCAGCCACAAGCTATTGAGGCCCTGGTCAAAGGCTTCAAAGAAGGCAATCAATTCGAGACTTTACTAGGGGTTACGGGCTCTGGCAAGACCTTTACCATGGCCAATGTCATCCAGCAGTTACAGAAGCCCACCCTCATTATCGCCCACAATAAAACCCTTGCAGCCCAGCTCTACAGCGAGTTTAAGGAGTTCTTCCCGGAGAACGCGGTGGAGTATTTTGTCTCCTACTACGACTACTATCAGCCCGAGGCCTACGTCCCCTCCACGGACACCTACATCGAGAAGGACTCCGCCATCAACGACGAGATCGACAAGCTGCGTCACTCGGCCACGGCGGCCCTGTCGGAGCGGAGCGATGTGATCATCGTGGCTTCTGTGTCCTGTATCTATGGTCTGGGAAGCCCCATCGACTATAAAGAGATGGTGATTTCCCTGCGGCCGGGTATGATCAAGGACCGGGATGAGGTGATTCACAAGCTCATCGACATCCAGTACGACCGGAATGACATGGACTTTCACCGGGGAACCTTTCGGGTCCGCGGGGATGTTCTGGAAATTTTTCCGGCATATTCGGGAAGTGAAGCATACCGGGTGGAATTCTTCGGGGATGAGGTGGACCGGATCACGGAGATCGACACGGTGACAGGGGAGATCAAGGCTCAGCTGAACCATGTGGCCATCTTCCCGGCTTCCCACTATGTGGTGCCGAAGGAAAAGATGATGGAGGCTACGGAAAACATTCTGGAAGAGATGAAGGAGCGGGTGGCCTATTTTAAGAGTGAGGACAAGCTGCTGGAGGCCCAGCGGATCGCGGAGCGGACAAATTTTGATGTGGAGATGATGCGGGAGACCGGCTTCTGCTCCGGCATTGAAAACTACTCCCGCCATCTGGTGGGATCGGCGCCGGGGGAGCCGCCCTGCACCCTGATTGATTATTTTCCCGATGATTTCCTGATTATTGTGGACGAGTCCCATATCACCCTGCCCCAGATCCGGGGAATGTACGCCGGGGACCGGTCCAGGAAGCAGACCCTGGTGGATTACGGCTTCCGCCTGCCGTCGGCCCTGGACAACCGCCCCCTGAATTTTGAGGAATTTGAGTCAAAAATCAACCAGATGCTCTTTGTGTCCGCCACTCCATCGGCGTATGAGGCGGAGCATGAGCTTTTGCGGGCGGAGCAGATTATCCGCCCCACGGGACTTCTGGATCCGGAAATTTTCGTTCGGCCGGTGGAAGGGCAGATCGACGATCTCATCTCTGAGGTGAATAAGGAAGTGGCGGGACATCACAAGGTGCTGATCACCACCTTGACCAAGCGGATGGCGGAGGATCTGACCGACTACATGCGGGATGCGGGAATCCGGGTGAAATATCTCCACTCTGACATCGATACCCTGGAGCGGGCGGAGATCATCCGGGATATGCGGATGGACGTTTTTGACGTGCTGGTCGGCATCAACCTGCTGAGGGAGGGCCTGGACATTCCGGAGATCACTCTGGTGGCCATTCTGGACGCGGATAAGGAGGGATTCCTCCGGTCGGAGACCTCGCTGATTCAGACCATCGGCCGTGCAGCCAGAAACAGTGAAGGCCATGTGATCATGTATGCGGACAGCATTACCGATTCCATGCGGACGGCCATCGAGGAGACCAGACGGCGCCGTGAGATTCAGCAGAAGTATAACGAAGAGCACGGCATCACCCCCACCACCATCAAGAAGGCGGTGCGGGATCTGATCGCCATCTCCAAGGCGGCGGAAGAAAGCCGGGAGGAATTCCGAAAGGATCCGGAATCCATGAACGCGAAGGAGCTGCACAAGCTGGAGAAAGAACTGACCAAGAGAATGCATCAGGCGGCGGCAGAGCTGAATTTCGAGGAAGCTATCCAGATGAGGGAGAAGATTGTGGAGGTCAAACAGATGCTTCTGGAAATAGAAGGATAATTGACTTCATTATTATGCAGTGCTACAATAACCGCAGTGTAAGAAAGAGGAAAGCCGGAAGGTTTTCCTGTTTCGGACACTGCGGTTGTAATATACACAGGTGTGACGGCTGTGGGAAAACCGCGCTGTCATGCCAGGCATGAGGGAGACAAGAAGAGAACATGAAATTGCATGAAGGAAAAATCGGAGAGACCTACCGTGTGGCGGGCGTCCATGTGGACGAGCGGCTCACCAGACGGCTGGAGGCACTCGGAGTGAACGAGGGAACCCTCGTCACTATTATGAACAAAAAGGGAAGCGGAACCCTGATTATCAAAGTCAGAGGAACCAGGCTGGCTCTGGGCCGCCAGATCGCTGATGGAATTGAGATTGGAGGTGCGGAGAATGGCTGAGACGAAAGAAAAAACGATTCGGGTCGGCTTTGTGGGCAACCCGAACTGCGGAAAAACCACGCTGTTTAATGCGTTTACCGGGGCAAACCTGAAAGTGGCCAACTGGCCCGGCGTAACGGTGGAGCGGGTGGAAGGCGAGACCAGCTACAAGGGAAGGCCCATTAAGGTCATTGATCTGCCCGGCATTTACAGCCTGACCTCCTATACCATTGAGGAGATCGTCACCAGAAAATGTATTGAGGAGAACGAGGTGGATGTGATCATCAACGTGGTGGACGCGTCCTGCCTGGAGAGGAACCTTTATCTGACCATGCAGCTGCTGGAGCTGCGCAAACCGGTGATCCTGGCCTTAAACATGATGGATATTGTGGAAGAGAGAGGCATGGAGATCGACCTGCACCGCCTGCCGGAGATGCTGGGAGAGATACCGGTGGTGCCGGTTTCCGCCAGAAAGCGCACCGGCCTGGACGTGCTGCTTCATGCGGTGGTTCACCACTACGAGGAAGGGCCAAAGGGCATTGTGGTCCACTATGACGATGAGATCGAGGAAAAGATTTCTCAAATAGAGGATGTTCTCCGGAAGAAATACGGGGAAATGGAAAATATGCGCTGGCATGCCATCAAGCTGCTGGAGCATGACGGCGAGGTGGAGAAGGACCATCCGGTGGATGTGAGCCATATCGCCTCCAAGAGTTATGAAAAAGAGATTATCAATGAAAAATATGACTACATAGAGGAGATTGTTCAGGAGTGTCTGGTGGGCAAGGACGTGAAGGCAGCGGCTACAGACCACATTGACCAGTATCTCACGCACCCCATCTGGGGAATTCCCATCTTTCTGGGAATTATGGCGATTGTATTTTTCCTCACATTCACTGTGGGAGATTTCCTGAAAGGTTATTTTGAGATCGGCCTGGAGTATTTTTCCGGTGCGGCTCTGAATCTGCTCACCAATATGCACGTTTCCCAGTGGCTGATCTCCCTGATCGTGGACGGAATCATCGCCGGAGTGGGCGGAATCCTTACGTTCCTGCCCAATATCTTCATCCTGTTCTTGGCCCTGGCGTTCCTGGAGGACAGCGGCTATATGGCCAGGGTAGCCTATGTGATGAATGAGACCATGAGCATGGTGGGACTGTCGGGTAAAGCTTTCCTCCCCATGCTTCTGGGATTCGGATGTACCGTTCCGGCGGTAATGGCTTCCCGGGCTCTGCCCAGTCAGAGAGACCGCAGGAGGACAATTCTGATTACTCCGTTTATGTCCTGCTCGGCCAGACTGCCTATTTACGTGCTGTTTGCGGAAATATTTTTCCCGTCCCATGCACTGATAGTGGCCTACTCTCTGTATCTGGTCGGTTTGGCGGTAGCGATTCTGGTGGCCCTCATTGTCCATAAGACGTCAAAGGACGGAGAGGAGGAGCCGCTGCTGATTGAGCTGCCGGAGTATAAAACTCCCAATGCCAGAACGGTGGCCATCTATGTGTGGGATAAGGTGAAGGATTACTTAAGCAAGGCGGGAACGGTGATCTTTGTGGCGTCCATTGTGCTGTGGTTCGTGCTGAACACAGGACTTTCCGGATTTACAGACGATGTATCCCAAAGCTTTGCGGCGATGGTGGGCCGTATCCTGGTGCCGGTGCTGTCTCCTGCGGGACTTGGTCACTGGCAGATCGGAGTGGCTCTCATTTCCGGCCTGTCCGCGAAGGAAGTGGTGGTTTCCAGCTTTGCTGTTCTCTTTGGAATCAGCAATATTAACTCTCCGGACGGTATGAGCGCTCTGGGATCCGCCCTGGGAATGATGGGCTTTGGGCCGGTGAACGCCTACGCCCTGATGATTTTCTGCCTGCTCTATTCTCCCTGTATGGCGGCGGTGGCTACCATTCACCGGGAGACCGGCTCCTGGAAATGGACCATCCGGAACGTGGTATTCCAGATTCTGGTGGCCTGGATGGGAGCTGTGCTGGTGTACCAGATCGGAAGCCGGCTGTAGGCGCGGCCGGATCCGGCAGCCCGCGGTCTGAGCAGAACCGGAAGCCGGTCCTGCGGCCTGCGGGCTAGGCCGGAACGGGAGCCCAGTCGCCTTCAGGCGTCAGAAGACAGTTGTTCTCCCTGGAATAGAGGTAGATGTGGTCGGCGAGCCGGTCTTCCCGGCGGACCTCCTCCTCGTTGATCTGGGAGACCATGGTGTTCAGAGAAGAATAATGAGAAAATCCCCGGTCCGGGGTGAGAAGAACTTCGTGGATGCTGGAGGGAAGCACAATGAGATCGCTTCCCGCCGCATCCGCGAATTTTTTTAACTGTCCGGGGTAAAGGATGCAGCCGGCGCCGTTTAATTCCGCAGTGTTGGTGAGAATGTAGAGGGGCTGGGCGGAGCGCTGTTCCGCCAGCAGGCTCTCCATCCAGTCCGGGTCGTACTCCTCCCCCATATGGGCCATGGCCATATCCCGCACCACGTCCGTCATGCTGCGGATCACAGGAGGAAGCAGAGAAAGGGAATTGGCTCTGGCTAAGGGAAGCAGTTCTTCCGGCTTCATGTTCCACCGCTGGAGCTGTTCGTTGTCCACGGAGGAAGAGAAGCAGGTGGTGCCGTCATCAAAGAGCAGGTAAAACACGATGGAGAGATCCAGAAACGGCAGGTGGGGAACTGTCTGGAGAAAATCCCGATTGGCTTCCGTGGAGATCAGACGGAATACCAGATGCCGTCTGGCCATGGGAAGGGAAGAAAAATTCCGGAACCGGGTCTCGTCCGGATGGGAATTTTCCTGGTAAACTGCCAGAATGTCGGATATAATGGAGTCAATGGAAACTCCTGCCTGAAACTGTTCATAGTAACCGTTTAGATAGATGGCGGGTGCCACAGAGCTTTCCGGCCGGCTGATGCAGAGTCCGTCCAGGATCACTCCGTTATTTTTTGGAATCTGCCGCAGGGATACCTCTGCCTGAGTGCCCATGAGAATCTGAAGACGGGAAGTTACAGTTTCCAGAAATGATTTGTATACCATGTGTATACCTCCTTTGATGTGAATATTAGAAATGAATATGCAGCCGCAGGAAGCGATCTGCGAAGAAACGGCCACGCCGCCCCAGGCGGAATGACATATGTAAATTTCATTATAGCGGCTTTGAACCGCGTTGACAAGGGGGAAACTAAAAAATGAGAAAAGTCAGAAAACACATTATATTTTCCGGATTGGTGCAGGGAGTGGGATTCCGGTACCGGTCCTATTATGCGGCCAGCAAACTGGGACTCACCGGCTGGGTGAGAAATTTAGCGGACGGCCGGGTGGAGATGGAAGTGCAGGGGGATGAAAAATCCATTGGCGACATGATTGATCAGGTGGGATCCGGCTGGAGCGTCCACATTGACAACATGGAGATCCGGGATCTGCCCCTGGAGGACGAGCGGGAATTCCGGGTCAGATACTGAAAAAACTTGACGTTTCCGGGAAAAAGGAGTTTACTAATAAATATCAGACAGAAAGAGGAGGATTGCTATGGATCGTATTGAACAGAAGATCTGCGACATCATTGACAAGAATCAGGAAGAGATCAAGGCCTTCGGCCGTGATATCTGGTGCCATGCGGAGATGGGCTACAAAGAGTACCGCACGGCGGAGAAGTTCCTGGAGTATGCGAAAAGATACGGCCTTGAGACGGAGACCGGCCTGGCGGTTACCGGCGTGAAGAGCTATTTGAAGGGCAAAGGCAATGGAGCGGTCACCGTGGGCGTTATGGGTGAGATGGACGCTCTTCCCATTTCCAATCATCCGGACGCCAACCCGGAGACGGGAGCCAGCCACTGCTGCGGACACAATGCTCAGCTGACCGGTGTGATCGGTGCCATGATGGCCCTGACCGATCCTGAGGTGAAGGATGCCATGGATGGAAACGTGGTGTTTATGGCAGTTCCCGCAGAGGAGTACGTGGATCTTCCCTTTAAGCAGCAGCTGATGAAAGAGGGAAAAATCCGTTACGGCGGCGGAAAGTGCGAACTGATCCGCATCGGAGCTCTGGACGACATTGACATTGCGGTGGGCCACCACACAGCTCCTGAGCTGGATCTGCGCCTGAGCAACGGCAGCACCAACGGTTTTGTGAATAAGATCATCACCTACACGGGAAGAGCGTCCCACGCGGCTGCCGCTCCCCATATGGGAATTGACGCTCAGAACGCGGCGCTGCTGGCGTTCCACGCCCTGGATATGCAGCGGGAGACCTTCCAGGAGAAGGATTTTGTCCGTCTTCACTCCTACATTGTCAAGGGCGGATCCTCTGTGAACGTGATCGCCGATACGGTGGAAGTCAACAGCTGTGCCCGGGCGAAAAACATTGCGGCGGTGAAGGACGTATCCCTGAAATCAGACCGCGCCTTCCGCGCAGGCGCCATCGCCACAGGCTGCGGCATGCGTCTGGAGACCGTTTCCGGATATATGCCCACCGTTCCCTGCAGCGATGTGACTGCTCTGAAGGAAGCTCTGGAGGATGTGGCCGGAGACCGCTACAAGATCGAGTATCAGGGCGCGGATCAGCACACAAGCGCATCCACAGACTTCGGCGACGTGTCCTGCATCATGCCTCTTCTTCAGTTTTCCACCGGCGGATACACCGGCCAGCTTCACAATCCGGATGTGCGGGTGACAGATGAATATCTGGCATATGTGGTGACGGCCAAGGTCTTCGCCCTCACGGCTTATAAGCTGTTAAAGAACGGAGGCAATTACGCCAAAGCCCTTCTGGACAGCTACCATGCGGTGATGACGAAGGAGTCCTACGTGGAATTTATGGACAGCATGAACTCTGTGGAGGAGATTCCCATGGCTCCCCTGGAGATTGTATAAGTATACGGAAAGCTGTTCCTGCATCAGATCGTAAACGGGAGACAGGCCGGGCGCGCCGGCATCACAGGGCGCGCCCGGCTGTTTTGACAGTTTCCCGGCGGAAACTGGAAGGAGGACTGGTTCACACCGGTTTATGGATAAACAGGAAATATTAAAAAAATACTTCGGCTATGATCAGTTCCGCAGCGGGCAGGAGGTGCTCATCGACAGCATTCTGGCCGGCCGGGACGTGTTGGGAATCATGCCGACGGGAGCCGGAAAGTCCCTCTGCTATCAGGTGCCGGCTCTGATGATGGACGGAATCACCCTGGTCATTTCCCCTCTGATTTCCCTGATGAAGGATCAGGTGGGCGCGTTAAATCAAGCCGGTATTCACGCGGCGTTTCTGAACAGTTCACTGACCGTTTCCCAGTACTACAAAGCTCTTTCCTATGCCAGGGCCGGGCGCTATCCCATTATCTATGTGGCGCCGGAGCGGCTGCTTTCGGAAGAATTTCTGGATTTTGCGGACCATGTGAAGATTTCCATGGTGGCGGTGGATGAGGCCCACTGCGTGTCCCAGTGGGGGCAGGATTTCCGCCCCAGTTACCTGAAGATCACAGAATTTGTCAGCCGTCTGAGAGAGCGGCCGGTGGTGAGCGCGTTTACGGCCACGGCCACAAGGGAGGTGCGGGATGACATTATCCGAATCCTGAAGCTGAGGGAGCCGAAGGTGCTGACTACGGGCTTTGACCGTCCAAACCTGTATTTTGGCGTGGCTTCTCCCAGGGACCGTTACGGGGCGGTGAGAGATTATCTGGATGCCCATCCGGGAGCTTCCGGAATCGTGTACTGCCTGACGAGAAAGCAGGTGGAGGAAGTGTGCGGAAAACTTCAGAGGGATGGATTTCCGGCTGTCCGCTACCACGCCGGCTTAAGCGACGGGGAGAGAAAGAAAAATCAGGATGATTTCATTTACGACCGGGCCCAGATTATGGTGGCCACCAACGCCTTTGGGATGGGGATTGACAAGTCCAACGTCCGATTCGTGATTCACTACAATATGCCGAAAAACATGGAGAGCTATTATCAGGAGGCGGGCAGAGCCGGCCGGGACGGAGAGCCGGCGGAATGCATTCTTCTCTACGGCGGCCAGGATGTGATCACCAATCAGCTGTTTATTGAGAACAATCAGGACAACATTGAACTGGATCCGGAAACCAGGCAGCTGGTCATGGAGCGGGACCGGGAGCGGCTGCGGAAGATGACGTTCTACTGCTTTACCAGGGACTGTCTGCGGGAGTATATTCTCCGGTACTTTGGAGAGTACGGCAGCTGCAGCTGCGGCAACTGTTCCAACTGCCTGACGAATTTTGAGACGGTGGATATGACGGAGGCGGCAAAGGCCATCACGGGCTGTGTGGCGGCCAGCGGCCAGCGCTACGGAGTGAATGTGATTCTGGATACGGTGCACGGCAGTGCCGGGGCCAAGATCCGGCAGTACCGGATGGGTGAAAATCCCTGGTACGGCAGCCTGAAGGAGATGCCCGTCTACCGTCTGCGCCAGGTGATGAATGAACTTCAGCTCCGGGGATTTCTGACGGTGACGAACGATGGATACGCGGTGGTGAAGCTGGGAGAACAGGCCATCGCCCTCCAGGCCGGCGAAGTGAAAGTGGAGATGAAACTGGCAAGGGAGGAACCCCGGGGGGAAAAGAAGAAAGAAGTCAGGAAAAAGAAGAAGGCCGGCGCCCTCACGGAGGCGGAGGAAGAGCTGTTTGAGCGTCTCCGGGCCCTTCGGATGGAGATCGCGAAGGAGGAGAAAGTGCCTCCCTATATTGTGTTCTCAGACAAGACTCTGATGAATATGTGCGCGGCCCGCCCCAGGACCAGGGAAGAGATGCTGGCGGTGAGCGGCGTGGGCGAGTTTAAATTCCGGAAATACGGAGAGAGATTTCTGAGAGCGGTAATGGAAACATAAAGGAGAGAAGATATGGAGACGACAAATCCTGTTCACAGGAGACGGCCCCGGTACAAGGGGACCCATCCCACAAAATTCAGCGAGAAGTACAAGGAATTGAACCCGGAAAAATACGCCGGCACGGCGGAGCATGTGATAGAGAAGGGCGGCACGCCTGCGGGAATGCACATTCCCATCTGCGTGAAGGAGATTCTGGACTTTTTCCAGATCCAGCCAGGACAGGTGGGGCTGGACGCCACTCTGGGATACGGCGGACACACCCTGGAGATGCTGAAATGTCTGAAGGGACAGGGACATATTTACGGGCTGGATGTGGACCCCATTGAGTCGGCAAAGACCAGGGACAGACTGGCCCGTCAGGGCTATGGCCCGGAAATTCTGACGGTGATCCACACCAATTTTGCAAACCTGGACCAGGTGGCCAGGGAGCACGGGCCTTTTCAGTTTATTCTGGCGGATCTGGGAGTGTCGTCCATGCAGATCGACAACCCGGAGCGGGGATTTTCCTACAAATTTGACGGCCCTCTGGATCTGCGGCTGGACCCGGAGAGGGGAATCACTGCGGCTGAGCGGCTGCGGGAGCTGGACGAGGAGGAGCTGGAAGGGATGCTGGCGGAAAACGCAGACGAGCCCTACGGGGCGGAGATCGCCGCGGCGGTGACGGCTGCCTTCCGGCGGGGGGAGAAGATTGAGACCACCCTGGAACTTCGGCGGGTCATTGAGAAGGCGCTGGAATTTCTGCCCGCCGGCGAGCGGAAGCAGGCGGTGAAAAAATCCTGCCAGAGAACTTTTCAGGCTCTCCGCATTGATGTAAACAGCGAATTTGAAGTGCTGTACGCGTTTCTGGAAAAACTTCCGGATGCGCTGGCGGAGGGAGGACGGGCCGCAATCCTCACTTTCCACTCCGGGGAGGACCGGCTGGTGAAGAAATCCTTCCGGGATCTCCACCGGGCGGGGGTATACCGGGCCGTCTCCACGGAGGTGATTCGCCCGTCGGCGGAGGAGTGCGCCAGAAACAGCCGGGCAAAGTCCACGAAGATGCGCTGGGCAGTAAAATAATCCGATAAGGGAAAACAATGGTTAGGAGGAATGAATGATGGCAGAACTTTTATATCAGGGACACGGCAGCTTTCGGATCTGTACCGCGGAGGGAGCCGTGATCTATGTGGATCCCTATGCGGGGGAAGGCTATGACCGGGAGGCAGATCTGGTTCTGGTAACCCATGAGCATTACGACCATAACCAGGTGGATCTGGTTCATTTAAAGGCAGATGGGAAAATATACCGGGCGGCGGATTTTCTGAAGGATGGGACATACGGTTCCATGACGGCGTGCGGGGTGGAGATCCGCAGCGTGGAAGCCTACAACCAGAACCATCCGAAGGATCAGTGCGTGGGATTTCTGATGAAGGTGGATGGAAAGCTCCTCTATCTGGCGGGAGATACGTCGGAGACGGAGGAGATGAAGGCGCTGGCCAAAGAGCCCATCGACTATGCCTTCCTTCCCATGGACGGCATTTACAATATGGACAGGAAAGAGGCGGAGCGCTGCGCCCGGATCATCGGCGCGGCCCACACCGTTCCGGTTCACATGAAGCCCGGGGCTTTATTTGATGAGGAGACAGCGCAGGCCTTTCAGGCAGAGGGAAAGGTGGTCATGAAGCCGGGAGACACTCTGACCTGGTAAGACAGGAAGACGGACGGAAAAGACGGCGGCAGAAACACACAAGGAGGACAAGAATATGAAGTTTGCGAAGCGTATGGACTGTTTTGGAGAGGGAGTTTTTTCCACATTGGCGGATATCAGGAGGAAAAAAGAGGAGGCCGGGGAGAGAGTCATAGACTTAAGCATAGGCGCTCCCAATATTCCCCCGGCGGAGCATATCCGCCGCGCCCTGTGTGAGGCTGCCGCAGATGAGAAAAATTATGTCTATGCCATCAGCGACCGGCCGGAGCTTCTGGAAGCGGCGGCCGGCTGGTATGCCAGAGGGTACGGCGTCACCCTGGACCCGGATACGGAGATCTGTTCCGTGCTGGGATCCCAGGAGGGACTTGCCCACATTGCCCTGTCGGTGATCGACGAGGGGGATCTGGTGCTGGTGCCCTCCCCCTGCTATCCGGTGTTCGGGGACGGGCCCAGGATCGCCGGAGCAAGGATCTGGTCCATGGAGCAGAAGAGAGAAAACGGCTATGTGATCCGGCTGGATGAAATCCCGGAGGAGGTGGCGCAGAAAGCCCGGCTGATGGTGGTATCCTATCCCAACAACCCCACCACCGCCCTGGCGCCGGATTCCTTCTACGAGGAGCTGGTGGCATTCGCGAAAAAATACGACATTATCGTAATACATGACAATGCCTACAGTGAGCTGGTTTTTGACGGGGCCCGGTGCGGAAGCTTTTTAAGCTTTCCGGGGGCAAAGGATGTGGGGGTGGAGTTCAATTCCCTGTCCAAGACTTACGGGATGGCTGGGGCCAGGGTAGGCTTCTGCCTGGGAAATGCCCAGGTGATCGCCCGGCTGAAGCTGCTGAAATCCAATATGGATTACGGCATGTTCCTTCCCATTCAGGCGGCAGCCATAGCTGCGTTAAACGGGGATCAGTCCTGTGTGGAAGCCACGAGAAAAGCCTATGAGAGGCGCAGGGACGTGCTCTGCGAGAGCTTCGGAAAGGCGGGATGGGCCATGGAGAAGCCGAAGGCCACCATGTTTGTGTGGGCGCCTGTTCCTGACGGCTGCGGAAGCTCCCAGCAGTTTGCCATGGATCTGGTGGAAAAGGCGGGAGTGCTGGTGACGCCGGGAAGCGCCTTCGGAGAGAGCGGAGAAGGCTTTGTGCGTCTGGCTCTGGTGCAGGATGAGGAGACCATCCTTCAGGCTGCTGAGGCCCTGAAGGCCAGCGGAATGTTTTAAAAGGAGGCGGGACAGAAGTGTCCCGCCTCTCTTGATGAAGAGCTTGGATGGAGATGTTCAGATGCTGATGGGGCCTTAGTCCAAACGGCTGCTTCCCAGCAGGAAGCGGGCGCACAGCTCGTCCCGGTAATTGAAAATATCCACATAATTTCCGGACACGGAAGCGTAAAAATGGGCGCCCGGGATGATCTGCTGTCCTGCGTCCGGTTGGATGGTCTTTTCCAGAGAGCCGTTCCGGTACAGGCAGTACCGGCTGCCGTTTAAGGATGTCTCCTGGAGAAACGCCGTGCCATCCCCCAGGTCTTCTCCGTAATAATAGTGAAATTCTTCTGAGGATCCTCCCGTGTCAAAATCCATGAGAAATTTTCCTGAGAGAGAGTAATAGTGATCCACGGTGTCCTCCCGGATACAGGCCAGAGGATCTTGGTAAGGAGAGAGGGGATAGTAAAAGCGCACGTCGTCGGCGGAGGCGCCGTACCGTTCCAGAAGTTCCGGATGCCGGGCGGCAAATTCCTCCGGCGAGGAGGGACGGGCCTGATCTTTCATCTGCTGATAGCGGTCATAGGCTTCTTCTTTTCCGGAAAACTGCACCCGTCCATCCCTGTCTACGCAAGAGTAAGAGTAGGTCCACAGGCCGCTGTCAGGTGCAAATTCCCCGGAGGTGAGCAAGTAGCCGGGCGAGCCGCTGGCGATGTAGAGATAGTCCGGCGGCACGATCCAGTCCATTTTTGCCAGAGAGTAGAGGCCGGTGCGGCTTTCCGACTCTTCCTGGCCCCCCAGATCTGTCAGAATCAGAGGAGTCGTTAAGTCCCACTCCATAAAGGAATTCAGACCCTGGCATGAGGTGCGGGGGATAAAAGCAATCTCTTTCATACGGCTGTCAAAGACGGCGGTTCCGCTCTCCCCATATAAGTACTCCCCGTCTGCCAGAAGGACGGTGCCTTCCGGCAGATCCAGAACGCCGGACGGAACCGGCGCTTCCTCCGTCAGTGCATCGGGCAGCAGGCGGGAAACAGCCCGTTCGCCCACGTAGCCCAGCCCGTTGATCAGAGCCTGTCCGTCGTCGGAGGTGAGCCAGTCAAAGAGGATGCGGGCCGGGGAGTCCGCCGGCTCGTCCTTTCGGATGACGGCGTAGAAATCATTGACGTAGGGATAGCTGCCGTCCCGGATGGTCTTTGGGGAGGGGCTGACGCCGTTTACCGCCATAAATTTCAGCTCCGGTTTCCGGTACATATTTCTGGCATAATAATAGACTGAGTACCCCAGGGCCCCTCCCGTGTTGTCATAGGCGGCCACCGATTCCAGAAGCTCTCCCATCTCTGAGATCACGTATTCTTTGGGGGCATCCGCCATGGGTCTGCCGTCCATCACCAATTTTTCCATAAGGCTCTGGCTGCCGGAGCCTGCCGGGCGCTGAAATGCTGTCACGGCCAGATCCTTTCCGCCAGCCTGGCTCCAGTTGGTAAGAGCCCCGGTGTAGATGTCCACCAGCTGCTCCTCTGTAAGGGAGGACAGTGGGTTGGACTGGTTTGCCATAAATACCAGGGCGTCCCGTCCGATGGGTTTTAAAATTAGGGGATCGCCCTGTCTGGCCATCGCCTCCTTCACGTCGGGGGACGGCTCGTAGGCGATGACCAGATCCGGCCCGTCCTCGGGACTCTGGGCGTACAGAAGGTTCCAGTAGGCGGAGGAGGTTTTGGTGTGCACTACGGCTGTATCCGCTTTCAGGGGATCTGCGCCGGTAATCAGCTGGCAGAGAGCCTGGGAGATGGGCAGCGTGGCTGTGGAGCCGTCCAGCCTGGGAAACTGATCCGCGGACAGAGGAGGCGGGGAGAGGGGGCCGGCCTCCATGGCCTGGAGAGTCGCCAGGTTTGCGGCTTCCGTCTCACTGAACAGGCCGTCAGGGAAGTCTTCCGGCTGGATGGAAGGCTTATACCATTCTTTTTCGGAAAAATAGGAGGACAACTCCGGGGAGGTGAATATCCGTCCGTGCCGGGCGTACAGCTCATTCCGCGCCAGACGCAGTTCCTCTCCGGTCAGGGTGGAGAGCTCATTTCTGGTGTACACATGGGTGTCGCTGTCCGGGAGGATCCACAGATCCCCCTTTTTTCCCACCGGCCAGGAAGACTCTGTCTCTTCTGTCGACGAAGCAGCCGGGGAGGTCTCTTCCTGGGAGACGGCTGTCTCCCGGGAGGAAGAATCCGGCGGGCTGTCAGTCTTTCCCGGGGAGCAGGAGGCTAACAGGACAGCGGCCGAGACAAGACAGAGACTGTTTATCCAATATTTTTTCACAGGCACTCCTCCTTTGCACTTCGTATAAGAATATTATACTATATCTGCCGCAGCGGAAAAAGTCCCGCGGCCCCTTGCCGGGAGAAAAAAACTGTATTATACTGAGCAAAACGAAGGAAGGGAGACCGGGAAATGAAGCATCTTTATTTCGGGGGAGATATCCTCACCATGGAACATGAGGGCTGCCAGCAGGCGCTGCTTGCGGAGGACGGAAAGATCCTCGGTGCGGGGCCGGAGGCGGAGATCCGGAAAATGGCGGACGGCGCCAGGGAGATATTTCTGGACGGACACACGCTGATGCCGTCCTTCATCGACGCCCACAGCCATTTTTCCGCCTGCGCCAACGCTTTCCTCCAGGGAACGGTGGAACAGGCGGAGTGTTTTGAAGACATTGTGGAAATCATCCGGGCCTACATCCGGGATAATCAGATACCGGCAGGAAAATGGGTGGCGGTCCGTGATCTGGACCCGGAACGGCTCCGGGAGGGGAAGGCCCCTGACAGGACGGTCCTGGACCAGGCGTCCCCGGATCACCCCATTGTGCTCCAGCACAAGTCCGGCCATGTGGGGGTGCTCAACTCCCCGGCCTTAAAGCTGGCAGGGATCGGAAGAGACACGCCGGACCCGGAGGGCGGACGGATCTGGAGACAGGGCGGGGAGCCCACCGGGTATCTGGAGGAAAATGCCTTTATCCCTGTGCTTCACCGGCTGCCGCCTCCGTCGGAGGAGGAGCTGATGGCAGCCTATGAGAAGGCGCAGAACATGTACGCCTCTTACGGGATTACCACCGTCCAGGAAGGCTTCATGTCGGAGGAGATGATTCCCGTCTATGAAAAATTGTGGAGGGAGAACCGGCTGTGGCTGGACGTGGTGGGATATCCGGCGGCGGACGGGGGAGAAAAGATCTTTGAGGCCTTTCCCGAACAGGTGCAGGGCTATGAGGGCGGCTTCCGCCTGGGAGGGGAGAAAATGTTCCTGGACGGATCTCCCCAGAGCCGGACGGCCTGGATGCGGACCCCCTACCTGGGATCGGAGGACTGCGGGTATCCGGTGCTCACAGACGAACAGGTCTATGAATATACGGCCGCGGCGGTAAAATCCGGACGCCAGATTCTGGCCCACTGCAACGGGGACGGGGCGGCGGATCAGTATCTGAGGGCCCTGTCCCGGCTGAAGGAAGAAGGGGCTCATCCGGAGGCCGTCCGTCCGGTGATGATTCACGCCCAGCTTCTGGGACTGGATCAGATTCCACAGCTGAAGCGCCTGGGAGTGATTCCATCCTTCTTTGTGGCCCACGTCTATCACTGGGGAGACACCCATATCCGGAATTTCGGCCGGGAGCGGGCGTCCCGGATCAGCCCGGCCGCCAGCGCCGGGAAGGCGGGACTGCTCTATACGTTTCACCAGGACGCGCCGGTGATCCGGCCGGATATGATGGAGACCGTCTGGTGCGCTGTAAACCGGAGAACCAGGGCGGGAGAGCTCCTGGGAGCGGAGGAGCGGGTGACGGCGGCGGAGGCCCTTCGCGCGGTGACGGCTGCTGCCGCTTACCAGTACCGGGAAGAAGGGGAAAAAGGAACCCTGACACCCGGGAAGCGGGAGGATCTGGTGATTCTGGACCAGAATCCTTTAAAGACAGATCCCCGGCATCTGAGACAGATCCGGGTGCTGGAGACGATTAAGGACGGAACTACTATATTTAAAAGGAAGGAATAGACGGTATGAGTGAGATGGAGAAGAACACGGGAGAGGAAAGCGGGCAGGCGAGAATGGGGATGGACGCCATCGGAGAGGCTCTGTCCCGCCTGTATCCCGGGCAGGAAGGAACCTATTACGGAGCCATGATCCCGGCCAGCCTGGGGGGAAAGGATCCTCTGGACGGCGTGGAAGTGTGGGAGAGCCGGAGCAAAATGCCCCACTGGCACTATGTGACCTACGGATTTTCGGAGCTGGACGGCAAGGAGTGCGGGGATCCGGACAACAGCGGCTATGGCTTTGAACTGACCTTCCGCCTGAAGAAGGGGGAGGAGACGGAGCCGCCGGTGTGGCCCATGAATCTGCTGGAGAATCTGGCCAGGTATGTGTTTTCCGCGGGAAACGGCTTCGCTCCCGGCCATTACATAGACTGCAACGGCCCCATCGCCCTGGAGGAGGAAACGGCTCTCACCGCTCTGGCTTTCCGGAAGGATCCGGAGCTGGGGGAGATGGACACCCCCAACGGCCATCTGGTGTTTCTGGAGGCGGTGGCTGTCACCGGAGACGAGATGGAAAGTCTGATGTGCTGGGACGGGGTGAAGTTCCTGGAGCAGATGGAATCTTTCGTTCCCCTGGGAATTACGGATCTGGGAAGGACTTCCCTCATGGATCGGAGCGAATTCCAGGCGGCCTGGGAGGAAGGAATGGCGCGGGACGGCTCCTCCACCAGGTATCTCTATACCGATGAGCTGGACGGAGGAAAACAGGGAGGAGAGAGTTTTCTTCGCCTGGGCGCTTCCAGGGCCCGGCTCATTTCCCTCATGCTCCAGGCAAGAGTGGGAAAGGGACGGCCCCTCTACGTGGAAAGCCGGGACGCCACGGTGGGCTTTCGGCCGGGAGACCGGGCGGGAGCAGAGCTGAGGGACGGGGTGTTTATCCTGATTTTGACAGAACCGGCTCTTCAGGAGCTGTGCCAGGTTCTTGAGGCACAAAAAAGGAGCTGCCGGCTGGAGCAGCTCCCTCTTACCGTGGAATTGACTTTTTCAGGCCAGGCGGAACACCCGGATGAGCATTAACCAGGCAGTTCCGTAATAGGCGATTACCGCCACCAGGTCGTTGACCGTGGTGATCAGGGGGCCGGAGGCCACGGCCGGATCCACTTTGATTTTGTGGAAGAACAGGGGGATGACAGTCCCCGCGAAGCTGGAGATGGTCATGGCAATCACCAGGGCCAGCCCCACGCATCCGGCCACGGAAAAGGCATAAAACGGAGTCATATCTTTGAGCAGGCAGATATAAAGGCCGATAACGGGAACCGACGCGGCGCCTAAAAGGGCGCCGCCGGCAATCCCCACCTTCACTTCTTTCCAGATCAGGGTGACGCACTGGGAAAAGGTCACGCCGTCATCCATCAGAACCCGGATGGTGACTGCCAGAGACTGGGTTCCCACATTTCCCGCCATATCCAGAATCAGGGACTGGAAGCAGACCAGTATGGCGATCTTTGCCACAATTCCCTCGAACATTCCCACCACCGAAGAGACAAACATTCCCAGAAACAGCAGGACGATAAGCCAGGGCATGCGCTTTTTCAGGCTGACGGTCAGGGGCTCATGGATGTCCTCGTCATCGTCATCCCCCTCGGAAATTCCGGCCAGTTTGTTGTACACTTCTTTGGAGGCGTTTTCCAGATAATCCACCATATCCTGGGAGGTGATGACGCCTGCCAGCTTTCCGTCCTGATCCAGGACGGGAAGAGAGTCCTCCTCATAGTCCAGAGTCCAGTCCATAGCCTCCTCGATGGGGTCATGGTCCCGGACGAAGGGATAGGAGGTGATGGTGCATTCGCTGAGGGAGGTTCCCTCCCTTGCCAGGATCAGGTCCTTCAGATCGATGGCGCCGCAGAATACGCCCTCTTCGTCCACCACGTACAGAGTGGAGATATTGTCATTTTCCTTGCTCTGTCGGATCAGCTCTTTCATGGCCTCTTTGACGGAGAGACTGCGGAGAATGGAGATGTAGTTGGTGGACATCAGGCTTCCGATTTCATCGTCCCCGTAAGAGGAGAGAAGCTTTAAGTCTGCGGCGGTGTCGGCCTTCAGATATCCCACCAGCTGCGCCCGGAATTCCTCCGGGGTCTCATCCAGAATCCAGGCGGCCTCGTCGCTGTCCATGCAGTCGGTTACGGCCGCGGCCATTTTCGGGGAGAGCTCCGCAAGAAGCTGTCCCGGCTCGTCGTAATAGGGGAAAATTTCAGCCATCCACTGGGCCCCCAGTTTGTCGCAGAGCTGCCGTCTCTCTGCGGTGGTCAGCTCCTCCAGGGCCTGGGCGATGTCATGCTCGTGGAAATCCTTCAGACGGTCCATCAGCGCGCCTGCGTCCAGGCCGCTGCGGAACAGGGAAATGAGAGAGTCTGCAATTTTGCGGTCAATGAGCTCACGGTAATTCATTCTCATGTCGGTATCCTCCTTTTTCAGATCACAGGTATGATACGCGACCCGCATGCAGACAGATTTTCAGAGACGTGAAAATAAAGCTCCTGCTAAAGCTGGGAGCATGGACAGTCCGGCGGGTCCGCGTATGCAGTTGTTCGGGTAACAGACGAGTAACCGTCGCCGTCCATACATTCACATCCTTTCCTAAAATGTTTCTACCTTCTTTGTAACATGTTTCAAGGGGAAAAGTCAAGGAAAAAGTGGATAGAAGCGGGAATCTGTGCTACAATGTGGCTAAAACGCTTAGATTGGGCAGGTGAAAAAATGTTTTATCAGATTCTGTGGCTGTTTTTCTGCTATTCCTTTCTGGGATGGGTGATGGAGACAGTGGCCGCCACCATCCGCCGCCGCCATTTTGTAAACCGGGGTTTGCTGGACGGCCCGCTGTGCGCCATCTACGGCTTTGCCGGAGTGATGCTGACCGTATTTCTGCCGGAACTGCGGGGAAACTGGCTGTTTCTGTTTCTGGGGAGCGCCATCTGGTGCACCGTGTTTGAATGGATTGCCGGCCATATCCTGGAAAAATCAGGATACGGCAGATGGTGGGACTACTCCCGTATGCCCGCCAATCTGGACGGCTATATCTGTCTTCCTTTTTCCCTGATCTGGGGACTTCTGGGGAGCATAGCCGTTCAGTGGGGATCTCCTCTTCTGCTGGATCTCTACGGACTGCTTCCGGAAACGACGGGGAAGGTCGTTCTGTGGCTCATCGTGGCTCTGACAGCGGTGGATGGGATCGGTTCCCTCATCGCCCTGTTCGGCTATCAGGGAATTATGCCGCCTCTGGAGCGGGTGGACGGTCAGATCACGGTGACCACCAGAAAGCTGCAGGAAATTATTTCCCGCACCACCCGCCGCCGTCTGGAAAAGAGCTTCGGCATGACCAGGGCCCGCCGGGAAAAGCGGGCCAAAGGGGAAGTATTCGCCCAGGGAGTCTGTTTTTACAAGATTTTCTGGCTGTTTTTTATCGGATCCTTTCTGGGGGATGTGACGGAGACCATCTTCTGCTACGTGACTGCGGGAAAATGGATGAGCCGCAGCAGCGTGGTCTGGGGTCCCTTCAGCCTGGTGTGGGGGATCGCCCTGGCGGCGGCCACCGCCCTTCTGTATAAATACCGTGACCGCTCCGACCGGTTCCTGTTTCTGACCGGCACCTTTCTGGGCGGTGCCTATGAATATCTGTGCAGCGTGGCTACAGAGCGGGTGTTCGGCACCGTATTCTGGGATTACAGCGCCATTCCTTTTAACCTGGGCGGCAGGATCAACCTGCTGTACTGCTTTTTCTGGGGAATTGCGGCTGTGGTGTGGATGAAAGGCCTGTACCCGGTATTTTCCCGGTGGATCGAAAAGATTCCCATGAGAGCGGGAACCTGGCTTACCTGGGTCCTGGTGGTTTTTATGACGGCCAATATGGCCATGAGCGCCCTGGCGCTGGGACGGTACAATGAGAGGTGTCAGGGAGCGGAGGCGGAGAGCGCCTGGCAGGTCTATATGGATGAACATTACGGCGACGATGTGATCCAGGAGATTTATCCCAATGCTATCCGGGCATAATAAAGACGGAGCGTCCGCCGGAGAAAGGAGAGAATGACTGCCGGACCGGCGGCGGAATTTGAGATAAAGGAGAGACCATGAAGCCTGACAGAAAGAAACAGAGAAGGCTGGATACGTCCACCCGGCTGAACCTGGCGGTGATGGCGGCTTTTACGGCGCTGATATTGTGGGGGATTTTTCTGGTGCGGGACAAAATGCTCCAGAACGCCCAGGAGATGGGAACTTCTCTGGCGGAAAGCTATGCGGCGGAGGAGCAGAGCCGGATTCAGGTGTACGGGCTGCTGATCCGCCTGGGAACCAAGCATATGGATAAGCTGGCGGAGGGCGGGAACTCCCAGGAAGAGATCCGCCGTTGGCTGGAAGATTATGACAGGGATTTAAACGAAATTCTGGGAGCTCATGTGGTGGATCCCTACGCGGTGGTGGACGGGGAGATTCTGTCCGCCAACCCCTGGGACGGTGATGGGGATTATGACTACGAGCATACGGAATGGTATGAGAAGGCCATGGCGGCGGAAAACGAGGCGATTTTTACAGACGCCTATCAGGATGCCGTCACCGGCCGGGAACTGATCACCATTGCGAGAAAGACGGAGCATTCCGGAGATGTGCTGGCTTTTGACATTTTTCTGGACAACTTTTACGCCCACAAAAATCACGCCCGGCTGCCGGAGAGAAGTTCCTTCTTTCTCTTTGACAGCTCCGGCCGGATGATCTACAGCGTGACGGATCTGCAGGCGTCCCGGGAGGAGACGAAAGCCTATACGAATCAGCTGCTGGAGGGAATCCGCAGCGGCGCTTTCGGCCAGTTCAACTCCACCATCCGGGATCTGGACGGAAACCGGAGGGGCGTTTACTACTATGAGATGGACAACGGCTGGACGTCGGTGATTACCATTCCCATCAATACCATTCTCCAGGGAGATATGGATGGGATTTTCCTGTTCCTGCTGGGAATCTGTCTGCTGCTTCTGGCAGCGGTGCTGTTTGTGGTGTTCCGGGCGTTTCTGGGCAATGAGCGCCTGCGCCGGATTTCCCATACAGTGCAGATCCTGGGAGATTCCTATTACGGGATATACCGGGTCAATTATTCGTTGGGAACCTATGAGACGGTAAAGAGCTCTGAGGATGTGGCGGACCGCCTGGGAAAGGGCGGGGATTACAGCCTGCTCATGGATGTGCTGAGAGAGCTGGTGGATCAGCAGACCGGCGAGGAGTTTCAGAAAAGTTTTTCTCTGGAAAATATCCGAAAGCTGGTGGGAGAAAAAAAATATGATTTCGGCGGCGATTACAAAAGGCGGTTTGGGGATCAGTACCGCTGGGTGAACGCCAGAATGATCTGCAGCAGTTCTCTGGATCTGGACGAGGTGATCATCTGCTTCCGGGAGGTGGACGGGGAAAAACAGCTTCAGCTGAAGCAGCAGATGCTGTTAGAATCTGCCCTGGAGTCTGCGAAAAAGAGCGCCAGGGACAAAAGCGTGTTTTTCAGCCGGGTGTCCCACGACATGAGGACGCCGCTGAACGCCGTCATCGGCCTGTCTGATCTGGCCCTGGAACACCGGGATGACAAAGAAAAGATGGCGGGGTATCTGGAGAAAATCCGCCAGGCGGGAAAACAGCTTCTCACGTTGATCAACGACATTCTGGATATGTCCAGAATCGATCAGGGAACCGGTTCTCTGGACAATCAGGCGACGGATCTGGAGCAGTGGGTGAGGGACTGCGCCTCCATGTTTGCGGATGAGGCGAAGACAGAGGAAAAGGATTTTTCCGTGAGTTTCGATCTTCAGGACCGAATGGTGTACTGCGATCCCGCCCGCCTCAGCCAGATCCTGAACAATCTGCTGTCCAACGCTTTCAAGTACAGCGGCCCCGGCGCCAAAATTTATCTGACGGTGAAGCAGCTGGACCGCGGGACGGCCCGGGGAAAATATGAGATCACGGTGCAGGACACGGGATTTGGCATGTCGGAGGAATTCCTGGAACACATTTTCCAGCCTTTTACCAGGGAGACCAGATTTTCTCCCGTGCAGACGGTGGGGACCGGGCTGGGAATGCCCATTGTGAAAAGTCTGGTTCAGCAGATGGATGGGGAAATCACGGTGAAAAGCCGCCTGGGAGAGGGCAGCACCTTTACAGTCACCCTGCCCTTCGCTCCCGCCGGGCCAGGCGGGGGAGAAGAAAAGACAGAACAGGAGGAAGGCTTCCGCCTGGATGGAAAGCGGATTCTGGTGGCGGAGGACAATGAGATCAATATGGAGATCACCGCGGAATTTCTCGCCATGCTGGGAGCGGAGGTGATCCGGGCGACTGACGGGAGAGAGGCGGTGGAGCGCTTCGGAGAGTCGGAGCCGGGCAGTATTGACGCGGTTCTCATGGACATGCAGATGCCGGAGATGGATGGCTGTGAGGCCTGC
The DNA here is from genome assembly GCA_019114465.1 of Candidatus Lachnoclostridium avicola. GTDB lineage: Bacteria > Bacillota > Clostridia > Lachnospirales > Lachnospiraceae > Lachnoclostridium_A > Lachnoclostridium_A avicola. The sequence goes on along the minus strand of DXFM01000036.1, from coordinate 6,602 downwards.
CGCAGGATCCGGGCCATGGATCGCCCCGACGCCGGAACGGTGCCGGTGGTGGCTGTGACGGCCAACGCCTTCGCGGAGGACGTGGCTCAGACGAAGGCGGCGGGAATGAACGGCCATCTGTCCAAGCCCATTGATTTTAAGGCCCTGTGCCGTCTCCTGGGGACGTTGGGCAGAGAAAAATAAAAAAGAAAAAGACCGGCAGACAGCAGACCGGTCTCATGCCGGCCCTATGGCCGGCCGGGCGGGGGAATGAAAAGTACCCCGCCGCAGATGGAGAGTCCTGCAGGGCAGGATTCTCTTTTTATTTGCCCTGGGTCAGGGCGGAAAAGTCGTGATTTACCGCCTCGATCAGGGAGAATTCTCCGTTTTCATATTCAAATTTCAGCACGCAGCAGTTGCCCACCCGGCCTTTTAACTCTGCTTTCTGATTCTTTTCCCAGTAGCGCATAAAGGCGCGGCAGGCGCCTCCGTGGGAGACGGCCAGCACGGTCTGATGTCCGTCTCGTTCCATGATCTCGCCCAGGGTGTCCGCCATTCGCTGGCGCACCTCCAGCTCCCCTTCGCCGCCGAAGCCTTTAAAGAAATCGCCGTAGGGAAGGGGCGGATTCAGATCTTCGCTCTCGCTCTCAAACACGCCGAAGTTCCATTCCTTCAGGCCTTTGACTCTCTCATAGGGCATGGAAGTGAGAATTTCCAGGGTATCGCAGGCCCGCTCGGATGTGGAAGAATAGGCATGGTCAAAGGTAATGCCCCGGGAGCGGAAATATTCGGCAGCCACTCCGGCCTGGGCCCGTCCCAGCTCTGTCAGGGGAGAATCGCACCAGCCCTGGATTTTCCTGCGGAGATTGAAAACAGTCTGGCCGTGGCGGACAAGATACAATGTCTTTTTCATACGAACCTCCAATAAGCATTGATTTCCGGCGGGGAAAGCCCTTTCACAGCATTCCCGCCGCACTTGGTTTCATTGTATCACAGACCCTTGGGGGAGGAAAGAGAAAGTCATGTAAAATTCCCAAAAAAGAGAGAAAATCTCTTGACAGCCCCATCTGTATATTGTATATTTTTACTAAAATAAGGAAAAGATGGGAGGACATTTTTGTGAAATTAATCATTGAAGAAAACGAACAGAAGATGAGCGAGAGCGCCATGTACATTCTGCTGGGGGCTATGATGCAGGACAAGCGGGTGAATATCTCCCTGACCTCCGGACGCTCCCCCAGAACCATGTATCAGCTGATGGTTCCTCTGGTAAAGGATCAGGAAAAGTTTAAAGATATTCAGTATTATCTGTTTGATGACGGCCCAAAGGACGGGGAAGAGCACGGCGGAAACTGGGAGGAGATGCACGAGCTGTTTTTCACTCCGGCTAATATTCCCGATGACCGCATTCACATTCCCACGCTGGATAACTGGGAGACTTTTGACGATGAGATCCGCCAGGCCGGCGGCATCGACGTGATGGTGATCGGACTGGGCTGGGACGGCCATTTCTGCGGAAACTGCCCCAGATGCACGCCTCTGGACAGCTATACCTACCGGGTGTCTGTGGAGGAGAAGCGGGCTGTGAATCCCACCTATCCGGAGCGCCCCAATCAGACCTATTCCCTGACCATGGGCCCGAAGAGCCTGATGCGGGTGAAACATCTGGTGATGATCGTAAACGGCAGGGAGAAAGCGGAGATCTTAAAGAAATTCATCGAAGAGCCGGTGAGCAATGAGATCCCGTCCACCGTATTAAAACTTCATCCCAACTTCACCGTGATCTGCGACAAGGACGCGGCTTCCCTGCTGAAGGATCACTATGACAGACTGTAAAAATTAAAAAGAAAAACAATCGGCGGTGAGACAGCGGCCCCGGGAGAGATCCCGGGGCCTTTTCTCATTGCGGAATAACCGCGGCCATACTATAACGCCGATGTTACCGCTCCGACACTGGCGGCAGGAAGGGGTGCTGCATTTCGTGCTGCATAGTTTCGTAAAAAGACCGGATTTTTTGAAAAATCACCGGCATATCCCAAAAATCATCCCATGAAAAAGCCTGATAATACAAGGGGTTCCGCCAAACTCCCTGCATCATCAGGCAAAATAAAAAATGCACCTGATAGGAATCGAACCCGCCTGTATCATGGGAAAGTCCTTGATCTTACAGCACTTTCCCCTTTTTGTGTTGCATTTCGTGTTGCATGTTATTAAAGTGGTCTAAAATTTTCTTGTTTTGTCGGGCCGCTTCCGCATCAATGACATTTCGATATACCGATTTCATTACATGATCAGATGCCCAACCGCCACGTTGCATGATGTATTGGTCGGGCACACCAATAGCGTGCATGATGCTGGCAGAATAATGACGTAAGTCGTGAAACCGGAATTTTGGCAAGCCGGATTTTTTCACGGCTCTGCGAAATTGTTCTGAAAGCGCATCAGGGTGCAGATTGACCAGTGGTCCCCTTATTGGCCTGATTTTATCCATAACGAAATCCGGCAGTTCAACGGTTCGATTGCTGGAAAAATTTTTGGGTTCTTTAATGATCCAGTTATTGTTTTCATCGCGAACATAGGATTTATTGATTCGTATGGCCCTTTTAAGCACATCCTGATCAGTCAGGGCGCAGATTTCTCCTCTTCGGAGAGTACCAAAGGCCGCCAGGAGCACCGCAATTTCCAGATCTGTTCCCTCGATCTGCGCCAAAAGTTTTTCGATGTCCTGATCTGAAGGAGTATAGAACTGAGACGCTTTTTTCTGAGGAAGCTGGACCTTTACTCGAAAATCAGGACGAAACATATTTAAGGCGGCTACCAGCAGTCCATAGGTATTCCGCACTGTTTTAGGCTCTAGCCTTATCGAGAGGCCGCTGATCCATGCCTGAATGCTTGTGTTGGAAATATCGCGGATAGAAATATCACCCAGATCCTTAAAATGAGTTCTCCTAGCGCTTTTATAGGTACGCACAGTGGTGGGAGACAGAACGCCTTGTTTTAGCTGTATGTATTTGTCTATGATTTCGTAAATGGTCATATTTTCAGGGCGCTTAGCATTTCCCTTGTTAGCTGAAAATTCGGCGGCTAATAATTCCGCCTCTTTTCTGGTGGGGGCTGTAAAAGATTCGTAGTGCCTTTTTCCATTCTGATCCGTGTAGTCATATGCCAGACAGCGCCAGGATCCGGATGGGAGTTTCTTCGCTTTTGCCATAATCATTCCTCCTAAAAATGAGTATAAAAAATACGCCCCTTGCCAGGACGCTTCAGGAATGATATAATTCAGGTGTTGATGCTGATTATATCTTCTGGAGCGATCCGGTAAGAGATAATCTATGTGAAAGCCGTTCGGTGCTGGTAACACCGGGCGGTTTTTGCATATATAGCGTGATTAGTATCAATTGTTTCCATTTTGGAAATAGTTGACTTATATAAAAAGACTCCGGACCCGAAGGACACCGGAGTACGTTCCAGATATATGCGATTGCACAGAAATTATTTAAACTCTCTGCACTCATACACTATCATACATTTACTTCGATGTCAATTATAACCATATTGTTAGCTTTACTAAAATGGTTATATAATGTATGGTATATTTGACATTTCGTTGAATATGACATATAATATACTTAACAAGAGAACCGAAAGCTAGAGTACACCTAGCCGCCGGAAGTATTAGCCTAAAAGTAGCGCCTTACTTTACCAGAGCGAGGGCGCTACTTTTTGCGTTGTATGTAAACAACAAGAGTTATTACCGCGCAAAGCATAGTCACAAAGGTGAAGAGTTCATCATAAGTAACCATAAGCACCAGCCTCCTTCCTATGCAGTTCGGCGGCTGACGTAATCGCCCCTTCGGTCCCCTGGGTAAGTATATTATTGTCAAGGTACGGAGCTGCCCTGGAAGACCGGGCAGCTTAAGAATTATTTCAACCTCAATTCTATCAGCTTTTTATGGTATCCCAGATACCTGGCTGTCTGTTCTATTGAAAAATCACGGCAGCGCATACATTCCCACAGATCATCATCAGATATTAAAAACTCAACAGCAAACTTATTTGCCTCGATTTCCAGCCGGTCCACAGATTGATAGGTATTGGCAAGCAGGAATGGCGTATTGGCTTTCGGATGCAGGATGGCATGCCCCAGCTCATGAGTAGCGGTGAAGCGCTGCTGAGAGCAGGACAGGTTACGATTTATGTGGATCTGTTTCTGACGGAGTATAAGACTATAGTATCCATTGATACTTCCTAAGTCCTCATATAGCAGCAGGATTTTTTTATAGGCAATCACATCAAAAGGATCATCCGTTTTATAATATCGTTTTAAATAGGCAACTTCCCGTCTGATGTCCAACAAAATCACTCCCCTTGTTTTTCGTTCGTGTGAAGATATTTTTTAGGGGTAAATTTTTTTGCGTTGATCTTTGCGATCCGGATGCTGTTCTCCAGACTGGCTTTCAGCAGCTCCCTGGTCTGATCGTCCATAGGAGCGCCATCAAACATCAGGGCATCCTGTTGATTTTCCAGATCGTCCAGGGTTTTTTCCAGTCTCCGGCTGATGTCACGCTCATCGCGAGCTGAAAGAAGGTTTTGCTCATGTTGATTCTTTTCTTCTATCAAATCAGAACGATTAATTCCAAAATATTTTGCTAAAGCATCCACCTTATCCATTCTGGGCAAACGGGTACCATTACACCATGTGGAAACGGCTGATTTATTATAGCCTAAGTCATTAATAATATCGCTTTGAGTTTTTCTATTTAAGCTCATATAATAATTCAAATTTTGGGAGAATATTTTTTTGTACGTTTCGTCTGACATAATGAATACCTCCTATGTTTATAGTATAACAGAAAGTAGAAAAAACACAATACTAAAGTTATATTTATTCTACAAAAAGTATTGACAGTTTACAAAAAGTAGAATATAATGTGGGAAAGAAAGCGAGGTGATATAGTTGGCCGAGTTTCAGATCAGCCTTGCGGCGGCCAGAGTAAATGCTAAAATGACTCAAGAAGATACCGCAAAAGCTATGAAGGTAAGCAAATCTACGGTAGTAAATTGGGAAAAGGGAAAGGTTATTCCGGGAATACCTGAAATGGAGATGATGTCGAGATTATATGGAATTCCGCAGGACTATATTTTTTTACCCTGTTATTCTACTAAAAGTAGAAATAAAAAGAAAGGAGAGTGAGAGGAAAACGGAAATTGGAGAGATTCTGGAAAATGTATTTTATGTTAATGGAGCACCTTCTCAAGTGGTAATAAAGTTTTCCATGCTTTACCACGATTGGTGCGAACTACAAAATAAGCCTTACTGGGAGCAGGTTGAAACATTTCTGGCTCAAAGCGGAAATACAGATACCCATGAGCTCCGCAAAGGGCAGAAAGGTTAAGGGGAAAAGCTACGGAGAAAAATTCATTTCTGGAAATAACCTCTTTTCCGATGCGACGAGTAGTTTCCAGTACCTTTGTGGGAATTTCAGCACAGTGGAACTCGTGCTGATCGATTATGACAGAGATGTCATTGATTGCGATGGGGATTCGAGAATGATTGGTTATCTGGAAATACACAAGAAGCCCCTTAGAATTCCAATTATAATCGGAAATTTTCATGGACAGTTTCTTGTGAGTAGTGAGCCAGAAATATCCCCATCCTGAAGCGGTGCCTATAAAGCTAATAATAGAAAGAACAAAAGTGACGTTATCTTTTGTAAGCCATTCAAATAATTCCATATGTATACTCCCCTTTTCGATTGCCCTAGTGGGGCTTGTAAAGAGAGTATATCACTAGAGAAGAGAAAGCGCCAGAAGAGAAAGGAGAGTGACCATATGCCAAAATTAAAACCATCCGATCAGGAAGAACGCAATCGCATTGTGCGGGCTTGTATCGCAGGAAACCAGGAGCGGCAAGGAATCGACGACGCCGGTCTTGCTAAGTGTTTGGGAGTGGTTCCGGACACCGTAAGGAACAAAAAGAAGCGACCAGAGACTTTCACACTTCGGGAGCTTCAGACCGTAAGCCGGGCACTCAAGTTTTCGCCGATTCAGGCAGCAAGTATTGTGCTGGGGCGGGATCTGACAACGTCAGAGATTCGAGATTTCATTTTGGGGAGGTGATCTGTATGGAGGAGAGAGTAGGATTGTCTGTTATCCAACAGGAATGGAAGATGATGGACAAGCGTGCAGGCCGGCTCCGCGCTGAACGGGACGACGCGCTGGCACAGCGGGATGAGGCCCGCGAGTGGTGCCGGGCGATGTTGGTGATTATTTTGGTACTGGCTATGGCGCTGGGCTATGTGCTGGCCAATGTGCCAGTATGAGAGGAGGTGACCACATGAGCAAGCGGAAGAACGGCACCCTGCGGGCCGGGGCGCGGCTGGGCTTAAACCCCTACGGCTGGGGCAACGGCCGCGGACAGGCCATGCAGGCCATGAAAAAGGCCCGCCGGCGGCAACCGGTCAGGGCCATGAGTAAAGATAAGTCAATTTCATTTTAGCGATTTGAGGAGGATAAGTCAATGGTAAAAGGAAGAATCTGGGGAGAACTCAACGGAGAGATTTGTGATAGGGACCTGAGGGAATGCGATTTAATCTTCGCGTTTGGGATGAAGAAAATTGATG
>DXFM01000035.1 GCA_019114465.1 Candidatus Lachnoclostridium avicola | reverse complement strand
GCAAGTTTTACTGCCTGTACTTTGTATTCATGGTCATATTTACGTGCCACTTTGAATACCTCCTTATTCTCTTGGTTTTATTATGAAATCCTTGAGAATAAGCTGTCAACTTTTTTTATACCACACCATATCCTGGCCTCTCGGCATGATGATGGTTCCGTTGCGGTTGATGCAGGCCAGGAGCAGATTTTCCTTTAAGTTCAGACGCTCCAGGGGCACCCCCAGCATGGGAGCGTCTTTCCTCACACGGAACTCCAGGGCCTCCGCCTTGTCCGCCACAATCTTGTAGAGGGTTTCCACGTTGCTTCCCATGGAATTCTGCATGGCCCTCACGTACTGCAGGATAATATCTGCCGTCAGCAGCTTCGGGTAGATCACGCTCCCCAGATTCAGAGAATTGATCACATTCTCAAAGGCGATCCGCCCCACTTTCGTGATCAGCTTGGCATTCGACTGGCTGGCCGCGTAGAGGGACATCATAATATTTTCCTCGTCCACGCCGGTCAGGGACGCAAACGCCTCTGTGGACTGGATTCCCTCCTCCAGAAGCAGGTTCTGGTCTGTGCCGTCCCCGTGAATGATCATGGCGCCGGGCAGGAGCTTGCTCAGCTCCCTGCACCGGGTCTCATCCCGCTCAATGATCTTTATTTTGATCCTGGTATCGGACAGGGCCTTCGCCAGATAGTAGGCCAGCTTTCCTCCTCCCACCAGAATCGCCGTTTTCACGGCGTTATTGACAATTCCCGCCTTTTTGAAAAACGCCGCCGAATCCTTATGGGAGGCGATGAAGGAGATTTTATCCCCCGCCTGCATGATAAAGCTGCCGTCCGGTATGAAAATGTCCTCTCCCCGCTCCACCGCGCAGATCAGCACATTGCTCTTTAATTTGCTCACCACATCCGACACCTGCATCTGATCCAGAGCCGAGTCCTTCGGGATCATGAATTTTAAAAGCTCCACCCGGCCTTTGGCAAAGGGCTCAATCTTGATGGCGGAAGGGAATCTCAGCAGCCTGGCAATCTCCACCGCCGCCGCCCGCTCCGGGTTGATGGCAAGAGACAGATTCAGCTCCCCCCGGATATACTGAATTTCCTGGTAATACTCCGGATTTCTGATTCTGGCCACCGTGTGGCAGTCGCCCGTCTTCTTCGCGATCAGGCAGCAGAGCATATTCAGCTCGTCCGATCCCGTCGTGGCGATCAGGAGATCCGCCTCCTTAACCCCAGCCTCAATCTGTGTCTGGAAAACGGCTCCGTTTCCCACTACGCACAGGGCATCCAGGTTGTCTGACACATACTTCAGCGCCTCCGCCCGGTGATCAATCACTGTCACATCGTGATTCTCCCTGCACAGCTGTTCTGCCAGGGTTCTTCCCACTTTTCCGCATCCTACGATAATGATCTTCATATCCTTTTCCTTCTGTATCCTAAAAATATCTTTTCCGGAGAAATTTATTTCCTGCGAAACAAAAAAGCCGTCGCATCGGACAGCTTCTCCTTTCAGGCTTTTGCAGTTCCTGATTTCATTATACAAGTGATTTTATAAAAAGCAAGATAAAAATTTACTTCCCCCGGGCCCCGGCCTTTTCCAGCCGCTCTGCCACCAGTCCGCCCAGCAGGCCGATCAGGCTCCCCGCTATGGCTCCGGCGGCCAGAAGCACCGGCAGATAGACGAAAACCGCCGTATTTTCCACCAGAAAAGCGGCCATGCAGAGCTGACCTATATTGTGGGCCACGCCGCCGACCACGCTGACTCCAAGAATTCCCATCTTTCCGGTCCGCCTGCAGAGGATCATGCAGATCAGGCTCAGGATACACCCGGACAGCCCATACCACATGCTGAACAGGTTCCCAAAGGTAAAGCCGGCCAGAACCACCCGGAGAATGGACACCACCGCCGCCCCCGCGGGCCCCACGGTGTAAATTCCCACAATGGTCACCAGGTTGGCCAGACCCAGCTTGATGCCCGGCACCGGAAATGGGATGGGGATCATCGCCTCAATATAGCTGAAAATAAAAGCCAGGGCAATGAGCATTCCATATCTGGCCACCCGGGACGCCCGGTCCTTTCCTCTTCTGTCCATATGCTTCTTCCTTTCTCTTCCTGACTTTCCGGGAAGCGGCTCTTTGGCCGTCCCTGCCTGCCTCTTTGCCGCCGCCCTCCGCCTTGCCCTCCGCACCGGTCTGTGCTATACTTACCTGACGGAGAAAAACTTCCCCGCAATTTCAAAGAACCCAGGAGGTTCCCTATGAAAAACGACAATTCCACCCACGGCGGTTCCTCCGGAACCCTGTGGAAAAAGAAGGATCTCCTTCTGCTGGCAGCCGCTCTGATCGCTGCCTGCCTGCTGTTTTTCCTGTACCGCTTTCTGTCCGCCGCACCGGCCGCATACGGAGAAGTCTCCGTAAACGGGGAAGTGGTGGCAGAGCTGGACTTAAATCAGGACACTTCCCTGACGGTCAGCGGCTGGAACGGCGGTTCCAACACCATTGTGGTCCAAAACGGAGCCATATCTGTGACGGAAGCCACCTGTCCCGATCACGTCTGCATCCACACAGGAGAAATCAGCCGCACCGGCGAGACCATCGTCTGTCTTCCCAACCGGCTGATCATCACCATCATTCAGGATGGCGGCTGACCGCCGCCTCCTGAAATACCGGATCCTCTCCCCAGAACGCATATCCGCCTTTTCCCCTCTTTTTTACCTGATAGAGGGCGTCATCCGCCTTCCGGTACAGCTCCTCGAAGGTCTTCTCCTCCTGTCTCACCACGATTCCCGTACTCACTGAAATCACCGTCTGGGGATACTGCTCCATCTTCTTTTGAAACTGTCTCCCAATGCTGTCCACACGCTTCGCGGCAATCTCTTTCAGAGCGCATCCCGTCATATAGACCAGGAATTCATCTCCGCCCAGTCTGGCTACCACATCTCCCTTTCGCATACTCTTCTGCAGGATTTCCGCCAGCAGCACCAGAACCTTATCCCCGGCCAGATGTCCGTAGGTGTCATTTACCATCTTGAAATTGTCAATATCCATGAGGAGCAGCGTCCCCTCCGACCGCCCGTTCAGGGCCTGCTCGATAAAGTGAATGGCTCCCTTCCGGTTCAGAATCCTGGTCAGCTCATCCTCCTGGGCCTCTCTTCTCAGCCTTTCCTGAAGGCCCACACTCTCCGAGATATCCAGCATGACGCTGATCATGGCTCTCCGCCCGTCCTCGGTGATCACTTCATTTCCCTTATCCAGCATCCACAGATAGGAGCCGTCCTTGCGGACCACCCGGTACTGAACCTCGTACTCTCCAGTCCGCTCCATGCTGTCAAAAATCTCCTTCTCCACCCACTCCCGGTCTTCCGGGGCAATGATCCGGATCATCTCCTCGTTGGTCTCCCGCACCAGCTCATCATACGTATACCCCAGATAGCGGAGCATGGTGTCGTTGATCACGTACAGAGGGAAGCCTTTCTCCAGATATCCTCCCATGATTCCTCCCGGAAGCATGGAAGACATCATCTGGATCAGCTTTCGCTCCGCCCGCCCGCCGATGGGACGTCCTCCGGACTGGCGGCCGTATTTCAGAGGGAAAAACTCCTCCTCTTCCTGATTCTGAGCCGGCGCAGACATATGCAGACTCACAAATTTCCACCGGCCTTCCTCCAGAGCAGCCACAGCGGTCAGCCTGGTCTCCAGGGCGATCTCGCTGCATCCGTCCTCCGCCAGGTACGCGCTCACCCGGCAGAACGCGCCCGTCACCCCTTCCCCATACCGGGTCTCAGTGTAATCTCTGATATCATAAGTAAAGGAACCCTTCACCGTTTCAAATTCCCGTTCCATCAGAAGCTTCAGCTCTTCCCGGTTCCGCGCGGTCTCCTGCTCGCCGGTTCCCACGCTGATCACTTTCTCCGACACCATGGACAGAGCCTGATCCAGATTTCGATCTATCAGATATGCATCAAAAAATTGTTTCAAAAGACGTCTCATGTTTCCGCAACCCTCGTCTCACCTCATCAAGTGCTTACAAACTCCCTTTTTAAGCGCTAAACGCTCATATTATAACATATCATTCCGGTGGGGAAAAGCCCCCAAGACGCAAAAATGCCGCAGAACTCCGGACTGCCTCCGTGCCTGCGGCATCTTTTATAAAGATTCACCTGATCGGTTATTTTCCAAAGAACACACCTTTTCTCCGGTGCTTTTCTCCCTCTGAGGAAGTGCCTGTCATCGCCTCGTCGAATCTGCGGAGAGCCTCCTTCTGCTCCTCCGTCATCCGCTCCGGCACCTGCACCACCAGAGTCACATACTGGTCGCCCCGCACTGACTTGTTGCGGATGGATGGAACGCCCTTTCCTCTCAGACGCACCTTCGTGTCGGTCTGAGTTCCCGGTTTCACCTCGTACTCCACCTCTCCGTCCACAGTCTTGATACGGATGGGACCGCCCAGAGCCGCTTTCGCAAAGGAAATCGGCACTGTGGAATATATATTCATATCCTGACGCTTGAAAATGGGATGAGCGGACACCACTACTTCCACCAGCAGATCGCCCCGCTCTCCGCCGCCGGTACCCGGTTCGCCCTTTCCGGCCAGACGGATGCTCTGCCCATTGTCAATGCCGGCAGGAATATTCACCTTGAATTTCTTTCTTGTGGTGATATATCCTGTGCCGTAGCACTTCGGACATTTCTCCTTGATCACCTTGCCAGTGCCCCCGCAGTCCGGACAGGTCTGTACGTTCTGCATGGATCCCAGAAACCAGTCCTGAGTATAGACAATTTTGCCCTTGCCGTTGCACTTCGGACAGGTCTGGGGCGACGTGCCGGGCTTCGCGCCCGTTCCGTGGCAGTCGCTGCACTCTTCTTTATAATTGATCTCAATTTCCTTCTCGCAGCCGAATATGGCCTCCTCAAAGGTAATCCTCACAGAGGTCCTGACGCTGGCGCCTCTCACAGGTCCGCTGCCCCGGCCGCTGCTGCGGTAGCTTCTGGTGCTTCCGCCGAAGAAATCTCCGAAAATATCTCCAAAGATATCTCCCATATCGCTGAAATTGCCGTAGCCGCTGAACCCGCCGCTTCCGCCTGCTCCGCCGTCAAAAGCGGCATGGCCGAACTGGTCATACTGTTTTCTCTTCTCCGGATCGCTGAGCACACTGTACGCCTCAGAGGCCTCCTTAAACTTCTTTTCCGCCTCTTTGTCGCCGGGATTCGCATCGGGATGATACTTCTTGGCCAGGGTACGGTATGCTTTTTTGATCGCCGCCTCATCCGCATCTCTGGATACGCCAAGGACCTCATAATAATCTCTCTTATTCTCTGCCATATCAGTTTCCCCTTCGCATTTCCTTTCATACGCAGGAAAACCACTCTGCCGGCAGCGTGACCGCTGCCGACAGGATGGTCCCGGTTGTCAGTACTTCATTATACTTCCTTGTAATCTCCGTCCACTACGTCATCGCCGTAGTTTCCGCCGCCCTGCTGGCTTCCGGAATCCGGGCCTGCACTCTGAGCTCCTGCCGAACTCTGAGCCTGCTCGTAAACCTTTGCAAACAGAGCCTGAGCGCTGTTCATCAGTTTCTCCTTGCCGGACTTGATGTCCTCGATCTGGGCATCGGTCATCTGGTCGATGGGAGCGCGGTTGATCGCTTCCTTCAGAGCTTCCAGGTCTGCCTTCACAGCTGCCTTGTCGCTCTCGGAAATCTTATCGCCAACCTCATCCAGCGCCTTCTCCGTCTGGAATACCATGGAGTCCGCGTCGTTTCTGGCGTCAATTCCCTCTTTTCTCTTCTTGTCCTGAGCCTCGTACTCCGCTGCTTCCTTCACAGCCTTGTCGATATCGGCCTCAGACATGTTGGATCCGGAGGTGATGGTAATGTGCTGCTCTTTTCCGGTTCCCAGATCCTTTGCGCTTACATTTACAATGCCGTTGGCATCAATATCAAATGTAACCTCGATCTGCGGAACGCCTCTTCTTGCTGGCGGAATACCGTCCAGACGGAACTGGCCTAAGGTCTTGTTGTCCCGGGCGAACTGTCTCTCGCCCTGTACCACATGGATATCTACAGCCGTCTGATTATCCGCCGCGGTGGAGAAGATCTGGCTCTTCTTCGTGGGGATGGTGGTATTTCTCTCAATCAGTCTGGTGGCTACGCCGCCCATAGTCTCGATGGAAAGGGACAGGGGCGTTACATCCAGTAGCAGGATGTCGCCTGCGCCGGCGTCGCCTGCCAGCTTGCCGCCCTGGATGGCAGCACCAATGGCCACGCACTCATCCGGGTTCAGGGACTTACTGGGTTCCTTGCCGGTCAGCTGTTTTACTTTCTCCTGAGCGGAAAGCATACGGGTGGAACCGCCTACCAGCAGTACCTTGCCCAGCTCAGAAGCGGTGATGCCTGCGTCCTTCAGAGCGTTCTGCACAGGAATGGCAGTTCTCTCAATCAGGTCGCTGGTCAGCTCGTCAAATTTCGCTCTGGTCAGGTTCATATCCAGATGCTTCGGTCCATCCGCCGTAGCGGTGATAAACGGAAGGTTGATGTTGGTGGTGGTAGCGGAAGAAAGCTCTTTCTTTGCCTTCTCAGCAGCCTCTTTCAGTCTCTGCATGGCCATCTTATCGCCGGACAGATCCACGCCCTCTGCCTTCTTAAACTCGTCAACCATCCACTTGATCACGGCATTATCGAAGTCATCGCCGCCCAGATGGGTGTCGCCGTTGGTGGAAAGCACTTCGATTACGCCATCGCCGATCTCGATGATGGAGACATCGAAAGTACCGCCGCCTAAGTCGTATACCATGATCTTCTGCTCTTTCTCATTGTCCAGGCCGTAAGCCAGAGCCGCAGCCGTGGGCTCGTTGATGATACGCTTTACATCCAGGCCGGCGATCTTTCCTGCGTCCTTCGTTGCCTGACGCTGAGCATCGTTGAAGTATGCCGGAACGGTGATAACCGCCTCCGTTACCTTCTCGCCCAGATAGCTCTCTGCGTCTGCTTTCAGCTTCTGCAGAATCATAGCGGAAATCTCCTGGGGAGTATATTTCTTTCCGTCGATCTCCACCTTGTAATCCGTACCCATATGTCTCTTGATGGAAGAGATGGTGCGGTCTGCGTTGGTAACTGCCTGGCGCTTAGCCGGCTCGCCTACCAGTCTCTCACCTGTCTTTGTAAATGCCACGATAGACGGTGTGGTTCTCACACCCTCAGTATTGGCGATTACCACTGGTTTGCCGCCTTCCATTACGGCAACACAGCTATTTGTAGTACCTAAGTCAATACCTATAATCTTGCCCATAGTGTTTTCCTCCTGAATAATTTCTATCTATGAAATTCTGTTAAAAGTAACTGTCAGTTTTGTCAGTTGGCCACCTGCACCATGCTGTGACGGATCACCGTGTTGCGGTACATATAGCCTTTCTGAAGCTCTGCGGCCACCACATTCTCTCCCAGATTCTCATCCTCCACATGCATCACCGCATTGTGGAAATTGGGATCGAACTCTTTTCCCACCGCCTCGATGGGGGTGACCCCCGCATCCTCGAGAGTCTTTACCAGCTGCTTGTAAATCATTTCCATGCCGGTGGCAAAGGAACTTCCCTTTGCGTCCTCCGGAATGGATGCCAGGCCTCTCTCAAAGTTGTCAACCACCGGGAGAATCTTCTCCAGGATATCCCTGGCTCCCATCTCGAACATGGCGGATTTTTCTTTCTCCGTTCTCTTGCGGAAATTGTCAAACTCGGCCATGGTTCTCTTCAGCTGATCCGTAAGATCCTCGATCTTCTGATCTCTGGGATCCTTCTCCTTCTTTTTGAAGAAGCCCTTCTTCTCCGTCTTCTGGCTGTCTCCCTCTTTGGACTGCTCCGGCTCTTTTCCGGCTCCGCCGTCCTCTTCCTGTCCGGCAGAACCTTCCGCTCCGGCATCTTCTGTCTGAACGGTCTCAGCCTTCGTCTCCTCCTGATCCGACGTTCCCGCCGTCTCAGTCTCTTTCGGATCTGTGCCGGATGCTCCGGCCATCTCTTCCTGCTTTACCTGATCTTCTCTATCCACTTACTAATCACCTTTTTCCTTTTTAAACGTCATGTCCAGCTGCGTCATCAGATTCTTCAGGGTTCCAAGAACCTTTTCATAATCCATACGCTTCGGGCCGATGATCCCAATGGTTCCCCGGAGACCTTCTCCCAGCTCATAATTGGCTGTCACCACGCTGCAGTCCTTCATGCTCTGCACCGGCATCTCATCGCCGATGTAAACCTGAATTCCTGTCTCAGAGCTGTTCTCGTTTTGATTGATCTCAGCAATCAGGTCCTGAAGCTCATCCTTTTTCTCGAAGGTGCTTAACAGCTTGCTGGCCTTCTCCCCGTCGGACAGCTCCGGATACTTGAATATGTTGGTCGCTCCGCTGGTATAGATCTGAAGATCTTCTTGATCTGCCTGAATTGCCTCGGCGACCTCTTCCAGTACCAGATCCACCACATGGCTGTGATGTCCCGCCTGTTCTTTCAGGCGGCTGATCACCCCCAGGTTGATCTCCTCAATGGTAAGGCCGTTTAAACTGGTGTTCAGCATGATGTTCAGATTTAAAAGCTCCTCATCTCCCACCGGTTCATTAATGTCGATGATGGTGTTTTTCACAATGTTTCCTTCCACCACCGTCACCACCAGCAGCTTGGTCACATCCACTCGGGAGAGCTGAATGAATTTCAGCTTGTTCTGATGGTACTGGGGCCCGCTGATCATCGCTGCATAGTTGGTATTTGCCGCCAGCATCTGAGCCATCTTTTTCAGCAGAAGCTCCACCCGGTCCACTCTCTGGATCATCATCTCCTTCATCTCCGTGACCTCCTGGTCTTTCTCGCTGAGGATCTGATCCACATAGAACCGGTAGCCCTTATCGGACGGGATCCTTCCCGCCGAAGTGTGGGGCTGGATGATGTATCCCATCTCCTCCAGATCCGACATCTCATTCCGGATCGTGGCGGAGCTGAGCTTTAAGTCTGAGAACTTGGAGATCGTCCTGGAACCCACCGGCTCGCCGGTTTCCAGATAGGTCTTTATGATCGCTTTTAATATTGTAACTTTTCTGGCGTCCAGTTCCAATGCTCTCATCCTTTCTTTTGATTTATTAGCACTCATCATTTAAGAGTGCTAACATTTACAATACATAATATATTCCTTTTACTCCCATTTGTCAAGGGATTTACCATCTTATTTTTCTTTTTTTTGTGAAAAAAATGTGTCTGTTTTGGGGCAGAATTTGTTGATTTTTCAGATAAAATTTCCGTCCCAAACACGTCGTGTCCCGCCGGTTCCTCAGCTCTCCTCCGCCGGATTTTTCGCAAATTTTCCCTCGTTTTTCTCCTCCAGCACCTTGATCCCGTGGTAAAACAGCTCGTTGGCCGGAGTCGGCACTCCCAGCTCTCTTCCCAGGCGGACCACTGTGCCGGCGAACATATCGATCTCCGTCTTTTTTCCGGCGTCCAGATCCTGGAGCGTGGACGGGCGGTTGTAGGGGCTGTTAAATGGCCGGCTGCAGTTCTCCTCGATCATCTCGTCCGTCAGGCAGATCCCCAGCTTTCCGGCCACCGCCTGCACCTCTTTCATCCCCATCCTGCGGATGGCGTTGGCGTGGCTGCTGCAGTTAAAGGCTTTGAAGGGCACTCCCAGCAGGGCGCAGGTCATATTTTCTCCAATATTGCTCATAAATTTCTGCCAGAGTCCCAGGATCATATCCTCCTGGATCCGGTAGGGGATATGGCAGAGCTCGAACACATCCCTCACCGCCTTCACCCGGTCAGACAGGACTTTATTCTCCTTCTCCCCAAAATACACGTGGCCGCCGTCCGGATCAAAGTCGTAGGTTCCGTTCTTCAGCTCCACGGGAATCCGCATGTAGGAGTAGAGCACATGGTCCCAGCCGTAGACCGCCGCCACCTTCTGCTCGCTCTCCACCCCGTTCATCACGCAGAGAATCTGGGTGTTCTCCCCCACAAACTTCTCAATATCCCGGATGGCCTGTTCCAGGCCCGTGTCCTTCACCGCCATGATAATCAGATCCTTCGGCTCTCCCTCCTCCGGGGAAACCACCCGGAACCGGTAATTGACCTGATTGACCGTCACGCCCTGGGTCTCCAAGCGTTTCCGCCGCTGGCCGCCTGCGATCACGCAGAAATTCTCCCTGCCCATGCCCGCTTCCATCCGGGGAGCGAAAAATACACCCATGGCGCCCAGACCGATCAGCGCCGCACTTTCCATCTTCATCTTGCTGTTCCTCCTGATTGTTTTAATTTTTTTCCATTATACCAAAAGGGAGGGGCCTGAGCAAATTTATGCTCAGATCCCTCCCTTTTTAAAGTAGAAAAGGCTGGTCTCCTTGTCTTTTTCAATCTGTTCTTTCAACGCCTCCAGGCTGTCGAACTTTTTCTCCGGCCGGATAAAGTCCAGAAGCTGCACTTCGATCCATTTTCCGTAGAGATCCTCCTGCAGATCAAAGAGGAAGGTCTCCACCCCCACGGGAGAGCCGCCGTCAATGGTGGGCTTTTTCCCCACATTGGTCACTCCGCCGTAGAGCTTTCCGTCCACCTTCACCCTGGACACGTACACGCCGAACAGGGGCAGGTGTTTTTCCGGCGGCGGAACGATGTTGGCTGTGGGAAATCCCAGCACGGGACCGCCGATATGGTTTCCGTGAACCACAGTTCCGTGTATGGAATAGGGAGTTCCCAGAAGCTCATTGGCCTTGCGCACATTTCCCCGGTCCAGTTCTTCCCGGATGTAGGTGCTGCTGATATCCCTGTGGTCCTCCTGGGCCTTCTCTATGATCACCGTCTCAAAACCGCACTCCGGGGCCATCTGCTTCAGCAGGTCCGCGGTTCCGGCTCCCTTGTAGCCGAAGCTGCAGTCGGGGCCGGCCACCACCACCTTTGCGTTCATCTCTCCCACCAGCACGTTTTTTACAAAATCTTCCGGAGACATGTGGGCTACCTGTTCCGTAAAGGGATATTCAATCAGATAATCCACTCCCGCCTCCTCCATATTGCGGCGCCGCTCCTCGTTGGTGGTGATCACCGTGCGCCGGTCCCCGGTCACCACGCTTCCCGGCGTCCGGCTGAAGGTGAACACTGCCGTCTTCAGCCCCCGCTCCTGCTTCAGCTTCATCATCTCCCGCAGAAGCTTCTGGTGGCCCCTGTGCCTGCCGTCAAACTTGCCGATGGTCACCACCGTCGGATCCTCAATATGGAATTTCTTCAGTCCTTTCAGATACTCCATTCTACTGTCCCCCTGCAAATATCTTCACCGGCTGGTACCACCGTCTCTCCGGCCGGTAAGCGTAGATGCCGATAAACAGGCCTGTGCTGTCGTATACCCGGGCCTGGGCCGGCCTTCCCCCGCTCTTTCCGGAAGCGCCGGGCAGATCCGAGGCCGTCTCATCCCCCGAAACCGGACCGGCAGGCTTTGCGCCGCACTGATCCGGCCGGAACGGATTTCCGTTGTGCACCAGCCGGTCGTACTCCGGCTTCATGTCCAGACGGGGATACTGGGAAAAGACTTCATCCACGGCCACGATGCGGTCCTCCAGAGCGCCCTCATCCCGGATAGCCTCAATCTGTCCCAGGGTCAGAGCGTCCTCCAGAGTGAAGCTCCCGGAACGGGTCCGCACCAGTGATTCCATGCAGCCTCCCGTTCCCAGCTTCTCCCCGATGTCGCTGCACAGGGTCCGGATATATGTTCCCTTGGAGCACTCCACCGCCATAGTCACCCGGGGCAGACTGATCTCCTCGATGACAATGGAAAAAATCTCCACCGGCCTGGCTTTCCGCTCCACCGTCTTTCCGGCCCTGGCCAGGTCGCAGAGTTTCTGCCCGTTGACCTTCAGAGCGGAGTACATAGGCGGAATCTGGTCGTAGGGGCCCACAAAGCTCATCACCCCTTCCCGGACTTTCTCTTCCGTCAGGGACGCCAGCATTTCCGGGCTGCAGCGGCGCAGCACCTGACCTCCAGCGTCCTGGGTGTCCGTCTCCTGCCCCAGCAGGAGGACCGCCCGGTAGGCCTTCGTCTTGTCTGTGAGCATATCGCACAGCTTTGTCCCTTTTCCCAGACATACGGGGAGCACGCCCTCCGCGTCCGGATCCAGAGTGCCTGTATGGCCGATTTTTTTCTGTCTCAGTATTCCTCTCAGCTTCGCCACCACGTCGTGGGAGGTGAAGCCTTTTTCTTTATATACATTGATGACTCCGTCGTACATGGACTAATTCTGCTCCTCCAGCTGCTTGGCAATGTGGGTGGAAAGATTGTTGATCACATCGTGGATCCGGCCGTTCATGGTGCAGCCCGCCGCACGCACATGGCCGCCGCCGCCAAAATAGGCTGCCACCTTGCTCACATCCACCTTCGTCTTGGAGCGCAGGCTCACCTTGTACTCCTGGAACTCCTTTTCATACAGGAAAATGGCGCACTCCACTCCGGCGGTGGAGCGGAGCTGTTCCACAATTCCCTCCATATCTTTGCTGGTAACTCCGTAAAATTCCATGTCCTTTTTCCGGATCACGCTGAAAATGCACTGACCGTCGCAGAACAGAATGCTCTCCAGGAGAGCCCGGCCCAGCACCTGATTCTGCACATAGGTCTTCTGATAATAGCTCTCCGAGATAATGGTGGAGAAATCAATCCCCTTCTTCATCATTTTTCCGGCGATGTCCATGGTTTTCACCGAAGTATTGGAATACTGGAACACTCCCGTGTCGTGGACGATCCCCGTGTACAGGCAGGCCGCCGTCTCCCGGGAGATCTTCTCCTCGTCCATCAGACCGAAGAGAACTTCGCAGGTAGAGCTGGCATCCGGTTCCACCACATTCTCGTCACCGTAGTGGGTATTGGTGATGTGATGGTCCACGGAGAGCACCTTTCCGCCTCCGGTAAGGAAGCCGGCAAAGGCTCCCAGCCTCTCCCGGTCGCCGCTGTCCAGGCAGATGCACAGATCTGTCTGAAAGCTTTCCGGAACCTCCGTCCGGATCTGGTCAAAACCGTTCAGATAGCGGAATTTATCCGCCGGCCGGTCCAGATATACCGTCACGTCCACCTGGGGAAAACAATCTCTCAGATAATTGTAAACCGCCAGACAGGAGCCCACACAATCTCCGTCTGGATTGGTATGCCCCAGAACAACTGCCGTCTTTTTATTCTCCAAAATTGAATGTAACAGGCTCATACAGGTTCCCCTTTCTCAATAATCTGCAGACTTGCCTTGGCTCGCTCCGCGCTGCGCACTCACGCGGTCCGGTCTGCAAGCAGCCCGTTCCGCCTCTACTTTGAGACCGGGCTTTCACAGCAAAAAGGACAAGCACCAGGCGGGAGCTCGCTCACCGTTTGGTGCTTGTTGTCCGGCCGGCTCTCCCGTCCTGCTCTTTACTCCTGTGCGCTGTCTTCGCCGTCCGCTGTCTCCTCGTCCTTTAAGTCCTTCGTCACCTCATCGATCAGATGGGACATGTGCACGCCGTATTCAATGGACTGATCCAGCACAAAGGTGATCTCCGGCGTATTGCGCAGGTTGACCCGGCGGGCCAGCTCCCGGCGGACAAAGCCCACAGCGCTCTTTAACCCCGCCAGGGTGGACTTGGCCGCCTCCTCATCTCCCAGCACGCTCACGTACACCTTGCAGTACTTCAGGTCCGGCGTCACTTCCGCGGACACCACCGTGGTCATGGGGTGTATTCTGGGATCCTTGATCCCTGTGCGGATGATGTCCGCCAGTTCTCTCTGGACCTCCATGTTGATCCTTGTATTCTTAATACTGTTTTTACGCATAAACTCCATTCCTCTCCCATCCGGGAGAACCGCGGCTAAAGGCCGCGGCGATCCGGCGCAGGCAGGCTCCTAGCGGGGAACCTCCACCATGGTGTAAGCCTCCACCATATCGTCCTCCTGGATGTCATTGAATTTCTCAAACACGAGACCGCATTCGTATCCGGCGGCCACTTCCTTCACGTCATCCTTAAACCGCTTTAAGGAAGCCAGCTTGCCGTCGAAGAGCTTCTCTCCGTCTCTGGTCACGCGGCAGGAGCAGTCTCTCTGGAATTTTCCGTCCAGCACGTAGCAGCCCGCGATGTTGCCCACGCCGGAAGCCTTGAAGATCTGGCGGATCACCGCATGGCCGATCACTTTCTCCTCGTACACCGGATCCAGCATGCCCTTCATGGCCGCTTCCACGTCCTCGATGGCCTGGTAGATCACCCGGTACAGCCGGATATCCACCTTCTCCTGCTCCGCCACCGACTTTGCCGTGGCGTCAGGACGCACGTTGAAGCCGATGATGATAGCGTTGGACGCGGCTGCCAGGGAAACGTCGGACTCGTTGATGGCTCCCACGCCTCCGTGGATCACCTTCACCACAACCTCCTCGTTGGACAGCTTCACCAGACTCTGCTTCACCGCCTCCACGGAACCCTGTACATCCGCCTTCACGATCAGGGGCAGCTCTTTTACATTTCCCGCCTTGATCTGGCTGAACAGGTCATCCAGGGACAGCTTCGTCTTGGTCTCTTCAATCAGTTTATTCTTGCTCTCAGCGATAAAGGTCTCCGCAAAATGTCTTGCGTCCTTGTCGCTGTCCATTGCCATAAAGATTTCTCCGGCTCCCGGCACATCGTTTAATCCCAGGATCTCCACCGGAGTGGACGGACCGGCTTCCTTCACTCTGCGGCCCTTGTCGTCCATCATGGCCCTCACTTTTCCGTGGCAGGGGCCTACCGCCACATTGTCTCCCACGTGGAGAGTTCCCTTCTGCACCAGCACCGTGGCCACCGGGCCTTTGCCCTTGTCAAGCTCAGCCTCGATCACCAGACCTCTGGCCTTCCGGTTGGGATTGGCCTTCAGCTCCTTCACCTCGGCGGTCAGCAGGATCATCTCCAGCAGATCCTGAATTCCCTCTTTCGTGTGAGCGGACACCGGCACGCAGATGGTGGTTCCGCCCCAGTCCTCGGGAATCAATTCATATTCAGACAGCTCCTGTTTTACCCGGTCAATGTTGGCGCTGGGCTTGTCGATCTTGTTGATGGCCACAATGATCTCCACTCCGGCTGCCTTCGCATGGCTGATGGCCTCCACCGTCTGAGGCATAACGCCGTCGTCCGCAGCCACCACCAGAATGGCGATATCCGTGGCCTGAGCTCCTCTCATACGCATGGCCGTAAACGCCTCATGGCCCGGCGTATCCAGGAATGTGATCTTCTGGCCATTAATCTCCACCACATAGGCGCCGATGTGCTGGGTGATGCCGCCGGCCTCCTTCGCCGTCACGTTGGTCTGACGGATGGCATCCAGAAGGGAGGTCTTTCCGTGGTCTACGTGACCCATCACGCACACCACCGGAGGTCTGGGCACCATATCCTCCTCAGACTCCTCGTCCTCCTTCAGAAGCTCGGCGATCACATCCACCTTCTCTTCCTTCTCACAGAGAACGTCGTACTCCAGGGCGATCTCCTCCGCCTGTTCGTAGTCGATCTCCTGGTTCACCGTCACCACCTTGCCCTGAAGGAACAGCTTTTTGATGATGGCAGAGGGCTGAAGCTTCATCTTCTCCGCCAGCTCCTTGATGGTGAGCACCTCCGGGATCACAATGGATTTCACCGTCTCCTCCACCGGTTTTTCCACCGGCTTCTGGAAGGGATGCTTATTAACCTTTCCGCCCTTTAACGGCATCTCCTCCTCACGGTCTCTCTTGTCAAACTTATCATTTTTATGGCTGTTCTTGTTGTTCTGACGATTGCTCTGGGGCTTCGTCTGGATAGGCGTGTCGTAAGAGCTGCTCTTTCCGCTGTCCTTTCTTCCGGAAAATCCGCCCTGACGGCCTCCTCCCTGACGATTTCCGCCCTGGCGGTTGCCGTCCCCGCGGTTTCCTCCGTCACGGCTGTAGCCGCCCTGACGGTTTCCGTCTCCCCGGTTTCCTCCGTCGCGATTGTAGCCGCCCTGACGGTTTCCGTCTCCGCGGTTTCCTCCGTCACGGCTGTAGCCGCCCTGGCGGCTTCCGTCCCCGCGGTTTCCTCCGTCACGGTTGTAGCCGCCCTGGCGGCTTCCGTCTCCGCGGTTTCCTCCGTCACGGCTGTAGCCGCCCTGACGGTTTCCGTCCCCGCGGTTTCCTCCGTCGCGATTGTAGCCGCCCTGACGGCTTCCGTCTCCGCGGTTTCCTCCGTCACGGCTGTAGCTTCCCTGACGGTTTCCGTCTCCGCGGTTTCCCCCGTCACGGCTGTAGCCGCCCTGACCGGAGCGGCTGTCTCTGGGCTGGCGCTCGCCTCCGCCCTGAGCTCCCTCCGCTCTTCCCTGTCCCTGGGGACGGGCGGGACGGTTTCTCATCTGCTGAGAGTTCTGGGGGCGGAACACAGCCGCAATCTTCTTCTTCGGAGCATCCCCCTTCTTCTCTTCTTTTCCTCCATCTGCCGGCTTATCTCCTCCGCTCACGGCTTTCTTCACCAGCTCAATATGCTCATCGGTCACATTCGACAAGTTGCTCTTCACCTCCACATGATTCTTTTGTAATATATCCAGCACTTCTTTGCTGGTCTTTCCCACTTCCTTAGCCAGGTCACTCACTCTCATACTCACTGCCTCCGTTCCAATTCATCTGTTTTACCATCGCATTCGCAAGTCCTTCATCCAAAACCGCGAGAGAAGCGCGCAGCTGCTTCCCCATAGCGTGGCCAAGCTCCTCCTTTTTACCGAACCAGCAGATCGGGACCTTGTAGTAAGCGCACATATTGGCAAACTGTTTTTTCGTGTTGCCGGAGGCCTCCTCCGACACGATCACCAGCTTTGCCTTTCCCGTCTTCACCGCTTTCTCTGTGGAAAATTCGCCGCTGACGGTTTTGCCCGCCTTTGTCGCCAGGCCGATCAGGTTCAACAGCTTTCTATTGCCGTCCAAGTTCTTCCATCTCCTTTTCCAGCCTGTCATAGATCTCCGCCCGAACCGCCATCTTAAAGGACCGGTCCAGCCCGCGGCTTTTCTTTGCCTTACGGAAACAGTCCATGGACGGGCAGATATAAGCGCCCCGCCCGTTTTTCTTTCCTGTGGCGTCCAGCACAATCTCGCCTTCCGCCGTTTTCAGGATACGGACCATCTCCTTTTTATTTTTCATTTCACCACAGCCGATGCACTGTCTGAGGGGAATCTTTTTTACACTCACTCTTCTTCACTTCCCATTCTACTTCTACTGATCCTGATAATCGTCTTCGCTATCTTCCCGGTAGTCTTCGTATGAATCTTCGTTCTCCGGCTCATCCTCATAGGAATCGTACTCCTCGTATCCCTCGTAGGCGCCTTCCTCCCGATTGTCCAGGCCCAGCTCGTCAAACAGCCCCATCTCTCTGGCCTGGGTCTCGCTCTTGATGTCGATCTTATAGCCGGTCAGTCTGGCCGCCAGCCTGGCGTTCTGGCCTTCCTTGCCGATGGCCAGGGAGAGCTGGTAATCGGGAACGATCACCTGGGCTTCCTTCTCGTCCTCGTCCGCCACCACGCAGATCACCTTCGCGGGGGACAGGGCGTTCTCAATGAGGTAGGCGGGATTGTCATCCCAGTTGATAATGTCGATCTTCTCGCCTTTCAGCTCGTTTACAATGCTGTTGACCCTGGCTCCGTTCACGCCCACGCAGGCGCCCACCGGATCCACGTTGGGATCGTTGGATGCCACGGCGATCTTCGTGCGGGAACCTGCCTCTCTGGCGATGGCCTTGATCTCCACAATGCCGTCCTTGACCTCGGCCACCTCTTCCTCAAACAGCCGCTTCACCAGATCCGGATGGGTTCTGGACACGGAGACCCTGGGTCCCTTCGGCGTATCCTTCACTTCCAGAATATACACCTTGATCCGGTCTGTGGGATGGAGCTCCTCTCCCTTCACCTGCTCAGACTCATTTAAAATGGCGTCCACACGGCCCAGGTTGATGCTGATATTCCGTCCCAGGAACCGGGTCACCGTGCCGGTCATGACTTCTTTCTCCATGCTGAAGTACTCTTTGTAGAGAACCTTTCTCTCTTCCTCACGGATCTTCTGAAGGATGACGTTCTTGGCATTCTGAGTGGCGATGCGGCCGAATTCCTTGGACTTGATGGGCACATGGACGATGTCGCCCACCTGGCACTTGGGATCCATCATCTTCGCCTCCGCCAGGCTGATCTGCAGCAGCGGATCATTCTCCTCCGGATCCATCTTCTCCACCACTTCCTTCTCCGCGTACACCGCGAAATCGCCGGTGTCCGGATTGATGGTGACCTTCACGTTATCCGCCTTGCCAAAGTGGTTCTTGCACGCCGTCAGCAGGGAGTTCTCAATGGCTTCCAGCAGCGTTTCCTTGCTGATGTTCTTCTCCTTTTCCACCTGCTCCAGGGCTTCCAACAGTTCCTTATTCATCTTTCTTCATCCTCCTACTTCCTTTTAGAAATCGAATGCCAACCGGATCAGCGCGATCTCCCCGCGCTCAAATACCAGTTCCTTTCCCTCTTCCTCTATGGTGACCGTGTCCTCGTCGTAGGCTTTCAGAACGCCGGTGAAATCTTTTCTCTTATCCCGGGCCCGATACAGCTTCACATCCACGTCCTTCCCGATGCTTCTGGCAAAATCCTTGTCTTTCTTCAGCGGCCTGCCAAGCCCCGGCGAACTCACCTCCAGGATATAGCTCTCTGAAATAAAGTCCTCTTTGTCCAGCCAGTCGCTCAAGCGGCGGCTGACCACCTCGCAGTCGTCCACGGAAATGCCGCCTTCCTTGTCCACGTAAGCCCGCAGATACCAGGTGCCGGCTTCCTTCACCCACTCCACGTCCACCAGCTCAAACTGGTTTTCCTGCATAATGGGTTCCAGAAAACGCTCGACCCTCCCTACATAGTCTTCCTTTTTCGCCATCTTCCCACCGCCTCTCCTGTATGGTTCTGACCTGCCGCCCAGGCCGGATGTCAGACCGGCCCGGCAGCAAACAAAAGAGTGGGCGTTTACCCACTCTTTATAGTCATTCTATCATGTTATCATGTCAAGTATAACACCCCGGGGCGGGAAATGCAAGGATTTTCATGTATTTTCTTGGGTTTCGGCCCCTTTTTCCGCCGTTTTCAGGGCGGGCGGCCCTCATTCGGGCCGGCGGGATCCGCTCCGGAGAACGGCCTAGGCCATTTTCCAGGTGAGGGTGATGACTGTGCCCTCGTCCGGCCGGCTGTCCAGCTCCACCGCCGCCCCCAGGAATGCCGCCCCGTGCTTGACGATGGAAAGTCCCAAGCCCGTTCCTCCGATGGCCTTGGAATGGCTCTTGTCCACCCGGTAGAACCGCTCGAACACCCGGTCCTGATGTTCTTTGGAAATGCCGATTCCCGTATCCGCCACCACCAGCTGGATTCCTCTCCGGTCCCGCTTCACGCGGACGATCACTGTGCCGTTTTCCCGGTTGTATTTCACCGCGTTGTCGCAGAGGTTGTAGATGACTTCGTCCAGGATCAGGCGCACGCCCTTGATCCTGGCGTGCTCTCCCAGAATCTGGAGGTTGATGTTCTTCTTTTTTGCCGGTTCCGCCAGGCGGCCCAGCACCTCCTCCGCCATATCGTACAGATCGATCTCTTCCTTGTCATAGGGGATGCCTCCCTCGTCCAGCTGGGATATCTTGATAATATCATTGACCAGCACAATGAGACGCTGGGACTCCTCAAAAATCTTTCCCGCGAAGCCGGGGATGTCCTCCTGCTTCACAAACCCGTTTTTAATAATCTCGGCAAAACCGGAGATGGAAGTGAGAGGGGTTTTCAGCTCATGGGACACATTGGCCGTGAACTCCCGGCGCATCTGCTCCTTCATGTCCTCAAACTCCCGCTGCTGCCGCTGGGCCTCCATCACCTGGTTGGTGATGGTCTCCTTCTGATGGCTGATCTTCTGGATCAGAGGGGCGATCTCCTCGTACACGTCCCCCTCCTTCACATCCTCCACGTCCAGGCGGTTGATGGGCTCCACGATCTTCTCCGACGCCCGCATGGCGAAAAACGCCGCCAGCAGGATCATCAGCAGGCAGACTGCGCACATGGGATAGAGCAGGTTGGCGAACACCGTCATCATCCGGTACTCACTTCCCGCCAGCCGCAGCACCTCTCCGTTGTCCAGCCTCTTGGCGTAATATACCGTGGGCTCTGACAGCGTGGAAGAACGCCTTGTGGCCGATCCCTCCCCCGTCTCAAACGCCTCCCGGATCTCCTCCCGCTGGCTGTGGTTTTCCATGCCGGACGCATCGGATTCGTTGTCAAACAGGACGGTTCCGTCCCGGTCCACCAGCGTGATCCTCTTGTCCGTCTCCTCCAGCTGCCTGAGATACTCCGCTCCGCTCTCCTCCACTCCGGGGGCCAGATACATGGCTTCATCCCCAAGCTCGTTTCTCTGCTGAATATTAATATATCCGTAAAGCACTCCCAGGGTGATGAGCAGGCTGGCCAGCAGCACAGCGGCGCTCACGCACAAAATGGAGCGGAATATCCGTTTTGTCACTTCTCGCTTCCTCCTATTTTATAACCCATTCCCCTGACGGTCTCAATGAGCTGGCCGGCTTCCCCCAGCTTCTGTCTCAGGGTCTTTATGTGCACATCCACCGTCCGGCTCTCGCCGTCGGAAATATATCCCCACACGGTGCTTAACAGCTGGCTTCTGGTGCACACTTTCTCCGGCTGGCTGATCAGGGCGGTCAGCAGGTCGAATTCCTTGGACGTGAGGGAAACCTCGCTGCCGTTTACCGTCACCCTGCGGCTGTCCGGATACACCTGAATGCCGCCATATTCGTGAACTTCCCCCTTCTTCTCTCCGGTGCGGCGAAGCACCGCCCGGATTCTGGCCAGAAGTTCCATCATTCCGAACGGTTTCGGAATGTAATCGTCCGCGCCGCTGTCCAGTCCCAGCACCGTGTCATACTCACTGCCTTTCGCCGTCAGCATGATCACCGGAAGCCTGGAATAGGCCGGCGTCCCTTTTAACTTCTTCAGCACAGACAAGCCGTCTGTCTCCGGAAGCATAATATCCAGAAGCACCAGGTCGGGAACCCGCGTCTCCAGAGCTTTGAAAAAAGCGGACGGGCATTCAAACCCCTCCGCCTCCATTCCCTGGCTGCCAAGTGTGTAAGCTACCAGTTCCCGAATGCTGCTGTCGTCCTCCACGATGTAAATCATAGCCCCATCCTTTCAGCCCAGAATCTATTTTACAAAATCCGGACGTTTTTGACCAGCCCTGTATCGAAAAATTCCGTCCACTCGCAGACGTTCACCGCGTGGTCGCCGATCCGTTCCAGATATTTGGCGATCATCAGCAGATCCACTACCTTGTCGGGCTCCGCCGCGTCCTCCTTCAGCAGCTTCACCGCCTCCTGCTTCACCCGGTTGAAAAGGCCGTCGATAATATCGTCCCTCTCCTCCATGGACCGGGCCAGTTCCAGGTCCTTGCGGACGAAGGCGCGGATGGCCCCCTGAAGCATGGCCTTCACGTTTGCAACCATTTCCGGAAGAAACTGGATCATCGACTGGGCGTCCCTCTGATCCAGACGCAGAGCCAGCTCCGCAATATCCACCGCGTGGTCGCCAATCCGCTCCAGATCCGTCACCACCTTTAACGCCATGGAAATATGGCGCAGGTCCTTCGCCACCGGCTGCTGGCGCAGCATCAGGGAAAAGCATTTCGACTCGATATCCCTCTCCATCTCATCTACGCTGTTGTCGGAGCGGATGATCGTTTCCAATGTCTCGTGGTTATTGTCCTGAAACGCCTGAAACGTGGTCTCAATAGAGTGTTCCACCGTCTCTCCCATGCGGATCAGACTTTCATTCAATGCCTGCAGTTCCTGTTCAAAAACAGCTCTTGATCCCATAGTCCGTTATTCCTGTTCCTTCCGTTCTGTCAGCTCCGCGCTCTTGTGCACTCCGGTAATGGAGTATACCACCCACTCCGCGATGTTGGTGGCGTGGTCGCCGATCCTCTCATAATATTTGGCAATCATCAGCAGATCCAGAACCTGTTCCTGGGTCGCGCTCTTATTCACCAGACCATCCGCCAGCATATGGCGGATCTGCTCAAACTGGCCGTCCACCTCATCGTCAGCGTCGATTACCTGCTTTGCCAGATCCAGATCATCCTTCACAAAGGAATCGATGCTGTCCCGCACCATCTTCATGGTCGCTTTGGCCATCTTTCCCATGCCCAGAGCTTCCGCCGGCGCTTTCAGATTTCCGGTCTTGATGATCTCCGCAATGTCAGCGGCCTGATCTCCGATCCGCTCCATATCTGTGATCATTTTCAGGGCGGAGGAAACGCGGCGCAAATCTGACGCCACCGGCTGCTGGCGCAGCAGCAGTTTCAGACAGATCCCTTCAATGTCCCGTTCCACCTGGTCGATCTCTCCGTCCTTCTCAATGATTTCCGCCGCGCTCTCCCGGTCTTCCTTCATCAGAGCCTGGTAGGTATTGTCAATTACTGTCTCACAGAGCTCCCCCATGTGGATCAGAAGCCTGTGCATCTCGTCAAGCTGGGCGTTGAATGCGTTTCTCATATCAGCCAAACCTCCCTGTAATATAATTTTCTGTTCTCTTATCCTTTGGCGCCGCGAACAGATCGTTGGTATTGCCGTACTCCACCGCCTCGCCCAGAAGGAAGAACGCTGTCTTGTCAGAAATTCTGGCCGCCTGCTGCATGTTGTGGGTTACAATGATAATGGTGTAATCCTTCTTCAGTTCCATGGCCAGATCCTCAATCTTGGATGTGGAAATGGGATCCAGGGCGGAGGTCGGCTCATCCATTAAAATCACCTCCGGCTCCACCGCCAGGGTTCTGGCGATGCACAGTCTCTGCTGCTGACCGCCGGAAAGTCCCATGGCGCTCTTGTGGAGGCGGTCTTTCAGCTCATCCCAGATGGCTGCCTGGCGGAGGCTGCGCTCCACGATCTCATCCAGCTGAGCTTTCTTGCGGATGCCGAAGATCCTGGGGCCGTAAGCCACATTGTCGTAAATGCTCTTGGGAAACGGGTTGGGCTGCTGAAATACCATGCCCGCCCGGTGACGCAGGGTGATGGCGTCCATGTCTTTATAAATGTCCACACCGTCCATGAGGACTTTTCCGTCAATTTTTACATTTTCCACCAGATCGTTCATCCGGTTCAGCGTCTTTAAGAATGTGGATTTTCCGCATCCGGACGGTCCGATAAACGCCGTAATCTCATGCTCATTAATTTTCATGTTAATGTTTTTCAAAGCATGAAAATCACCGTAATGAAGATTCAGGTTCTCTATATCAAACTTTACGTTCTTCTCTTCCATTTTCGTAATCCTTTCTGATTCTCTTCCCATCAGGCTTTCTCGCCTGCATTCTTCTTCGCGATCCAGTGGCTCAGAGCATTGGCTCCAATGCTGAAGGCCAGTACCAGAAGCATCAGCACCGCGGATGCCAGGTTTGCCAGGGCCCGATCCTGCCCGTTCACCTGCAGGTTCCAGATCTGGATGGACAGCGTCTCAGCCGGGCGAAGGAGATTTAAGGGGCAGGTGGGGGATGTAATATCCCAGTTTCCCCATCTTAAGCTGGTTCCGGAACCGGTGGTGTACAGAAGCACAGCCGCCTCACCGAAGCCTCTTCCCGCCGCCAGAATCACGCCTGTCATAATTCTGGGAAGGCAGGCCGGCAGCAGTACGTGGAAGATGGACTGCCATTTCGTCGCTCCCAGCCCCAGGCTGGCCTGGTAATATCCTTCCGGAAGTCCTTTGATGGCATCCTCCGTGGTGGTGGTAATCAGCGGCAGGGTGATAATGGAAACGGACAGGGCGCCTGCCAGCAGACTCTTCCCCATTCCCATGAACACCAGAAACACCAGGTATCCGAACAAGCCTACCACAATCGACGGCAGAGACGAAAGCGTCTCAATACACATTCTCAGAAACTTTGTGAACAGTCCCTGCTTCGCGTACATGGACAGGTAGATTCCCGCGCACACTCCCAGAGGCACAGACACCACCAGGGACACGAACACCAGATAGATCGTATTAAACAGCTGGTTTCCAATGCTTCCCTTTCTCGCAAACCGGAACATTTCCGGAGTCGCGCCTGCAAAACCGCCGATGATTACCTTTCCGGCGAAAGCCGCCAGCAGAAGGAAAAAGAAGATCGCCACGGCGTAAAACACAACGGTCATGCCTTTGTCAATTCCTCTGGCATTTTTGATTCTGCTTTCCATCGTTTACTTTTTCCCTCCTTTGGAATCTTTTTTCTCTTTGGCAAGCTGTCTTCCGGTGCAGAAATGGATCAGCCAGATAAACAGCAGGGATACCAGAAACAGCAGCAGGGCCATGGTCCAGAGAGCGGATTTCATCTCTCCGCCTTCCATGGCATTTCCCATCTGAGCCGCAATCTCTGTGGTCAGGGTCTTGGTGGTGGAGAAGATGCTGGTGGGAAGGGCCGTCGTCTGTCCGATGACCATGGCCACTGCCAGAGCTTCTCCAAACGCTCTCGCCAGTCCCAGGATAATTCCGGAGATAATGCCGGGGGCCGCCGCCGGAATCACGATCCGGTAAATCGTCTGCCATCTGGTAGAGCCCAGCCCGTAGGCTGCCTTGCGGCAGTCGTCGGATACGGAACGGATGGCGTCCGCCGACACGGTGGTGATGGTGGGGAAAATCATCAGGGCCAGCACCAGTCCCGCTGCCAGAATGGAGTGTCCCACCTGACGGTCGAAAACGGTTTTAATCGCCGGCACCAGGACGGTCAATCCCACCCATCCGTAAACCACGGAAGGGATCCCGGCGAAAATTTCCACCACCGGGCGGTAAAATTTCTCGCCGAATTTCGGTGAAATCTCCGTCATGAAAATAGCGGAGCCCAGAGAGAAGGGCGTGGAAATCAGCAGAGCCAGACCGCAGGTACACAGAGAACCTACAATGAAGATCAGCGCGCCGACCGCTCCGCCTCCCTCCATGTTGTCCACCGGATTCCACTCCGCGGAGCCCAGGAATTCTCCCAGGGAGTGTCCGTACACCAGAAATGTGTCGGACCCCTTATATACCAAAAAGGCACCGATTACTATGGTGAGGATGATGACAAACAGGCCGCAGGCCGTCATCAGTCCCCGCCAGAAATATTCTTTTGAAAACATACCGTACGTTTTATTTTCTTTCATAAAATCTCCTGATTTCATTTGCTCTCACGCGTTTCGATTTTCTCTGCCCGAAAGAATGACGCCCGCGCCGGGGAGAGCCCCATTCCTTCGGGCAGAGAAAGGGCGGGCACAAAACGCCCGCCCCTTTTGCCGGGCGCAGGAAATCTTTCCGTCTTCCTGCTCCTCGTATCCATTAGTGCTCCGTTACTGTCATCTTAGAGGAAACGCCGTATCCCAGATCTTCCATTCTCGTGCCGTACTCGTCAGACATGATGTACTCAAGGAATGTGGACACTACATCATTCGGCTCGCCCTTGGTGTACATATGCTCATAGGTCCATACCGGATAGGTTCCGTTGTACGTATTCTCAAGAGTGGGCTCCACGCCGTCGATGGCCACTGTAGCTACGCCGGCATCATCGGTCAGATAAGACAGAGCCACATATCCGATGGCGCCCTGGGTATCCTTTACATTCTGAAGCAGAACGCCGGAATCATCAGTCTCCATGGAAGCGTTGGAAGCCTCCTCGTTGCCGTCCAGAGCATATTTCTGGAAGGTTGCTCTCGTGCCGGAGGAAGTCGGTCTGGTGACAAGAACGATGTCCTCGTCCGGTCCGCCAACCTCGCTCCAGTTGGTGGTCTCGCCGGTGAAGATGGAGATCAGCTGCTCTTTGGTCAGATCGGTCACGCCAGCCTCAGCAACGTCCATGTTTACGATGGGAGCCATGGTAATAACGCATACCTGATGGTCAACCAGCTCAGCAGCCTGAGCCGCGTCCAGTTTATCCTCAGCCGGAACGTCGGAGTTTCCGATATCAACCGTTCCCTCGGAAACCTGCTTTAAGCCCTCTCCGGAACCGCCGGCATCGATGGTGATGGCCACATCCGGATACAGTTCTGCAAATGCGTCTGCCGCGTCGTCAGCCAGAGGCTTTAAGGCAGAAGAACCAGCTGCGGTAATGGTTCCGCTCAGGTCCTCATTCACCTCTGCTTCTGTGGTGTCTTCCTTTGCTGCGTCAGAGGTGGCTGCCGCCGTGGTGCCGGCAGCTGTGGTCTCGCTGCTGCTGCTTCCGCAGGCTGCAAGGCCGAAAGCCATAACTCCTGCCAGTAATACTAATCCTGCTTTTTTCATAATTGAATTCTCTCCTTTTTTAATGGGTTTCGTTTTTGCTTTCTTGCTTATCGCTTACGGATGTAAGTATAAAAAAATAAAGTAAAATCTATTACCATGGTTCTGTTAAATCTGGGTAAAATGTGCTATAATCTTTCTGTCCGCCGGTTCTGGGAGGAGTGCGGGCGTTCTGCCGTCTCCGGCAGAGGCCTGTACGGCTGGTGTCTAAGCTCAACCTTATAATATCCCTTAGAAACACGCAGCCGCCGGGGGACATTTTTTGTCCATCTTTTCACACCATGCAAATTTTCTTTTCATATCATAAAGTATCATCACGCAAAGGAGGTACTTTATGACGCCCCTTCTGGAAGTTTCCGGGGTCAGCCACTCCTACCACACCATGGAAGGAGAGACAAAGGCCCTTTCCCATATTACATTTTCCATATTCAACGGCGAATTCGTCGCCGTCGTCGGCCCGTCCGGCTGCGGGAAAACCACCCTGCTCACCCTTTTGGACGGCCTGGCCGCGCCGGAAGCCGGCACCATTCTGGTCAACGGGCGGCCGGTTTCCGAGGCGCGCCAGCACATCGGCTACATGTTCCAGAGGGACCGGCTGCTGGAATGGCGCACCATCCTGGCAAACGTCTCCCTGGGGCTGGAGATCCAGAAACGCATGACTTCCCAGGCCAGGGAGGAGCTGATTTCCATGCTGGACGCCTACGGCCTGGGGGAATTCGCCGGCTCCCGGCCTTCTGAGCTCTCCGGCGGCATGCGCCAGCGGGCGGCCCTGATCCGCACCCTGGCCCTAAAGCCGGATCTGCTGCTCCTCGACGAACCCTTCTCCGCTCTGGACTATCAGACCCGGCTGACCGTCTGCGACGACATCAGCTCCATCATCCGAAAAAACGGAAAAACCGCGGTGCTGGTGACCCACGATCTCTCGGAGGCCATCAGCGCCGCGGACCGCATTCTGGTGCTGTCCTCCCGCCCGGGCACCATAAAAGCGGAGATCCCCCTGGACTTTTCCGGGGAAACCAGCCCCATCCGCCGGCGGAACATGCCGGAATTCTCCGCCTATTTCAATCTCGTATGGAAGGAGCTTAAAATCTGATGAAACAATTTTTTCAAAAACATTTTCTCCCGCCGGAGGATGCCCGGGACCGGGAGCGCTGGTCTCCCGCCCAGAGGGCTTATCTGGAACGGGAACTGCTGCACAGGCGGCAGGTCACCATACTGCGGGCCATGATTTTTATCCTGTTTCTGGCTCTCTGGGAGCTGGGAGCAGCCACCGGGGCCGTGGACGACTTTATCTTCAGCTCCCCCTCCCGGATTGTCCGCTGTTTTCTGTCCATGACGGAAAGCGGCGCCATTTTTTTCCATACGGGAGTCACCCTGTACGAGACGCTCCTCAGCTTTTTCCTCACCATCTTTTTCAGCCTGCTCCTGTCCATCCTGCTGTGGAGCAGCCCCATGGTTTCCCGGATCCTGGAACCTTACCTGGTCATGTTGAACAGTCTTCCCAAGTCCGCCATGGCCCCTCTTCTCATTGTGTGGCTGGGAGCCAATTTAAAGACCATCGTGGTGGCCGCCGTTTCCGTGGCCGTGTTCGGGTCCGTCATGACCCTGTACACCAGTTTTTCCCAGACAGACCAGGAGCTGATCAAGCTGATCCGCTCCTTCGGCGGCGGAAAGCGGGAGATTCTTCTGAAAATTCTCCTCCCCGCCTCTGTTCCCGTGATCATCAGCAGCATGAAAGTGAGCCTGGGGCTCTGCCTGGTGGGGGTGATCATCGGGGAATTCCTGGCGGCGGATTCCGGCCTGGGCTATCTGATCATCTACGGCCAGCAGACTTTTGCCATGGATGAGGTGGTCATGTCCATTGTGATCCTCTGCCTGATCTCCGCCCTGTTCTACAAGGGCATATCCCTGCTGGAACAGAGGGCAAACCTCAGCCGCAGCCGCGGCTGACCCATGTTCCGGCAAATGTCCGCCCATGCAGCCATGGCGACCGCCTGCCGGGCGCACTCACGAAAAAAGCGGCGGTCCACCTTTTTGTCAGTGAACCGCCGCTCCTGTTATCTGTCTCTGCAGGACTGTGCCCTTTTCTCTTTTCTATTTTCACTGCTTCCCGTCCGCGGGGAACACAATGCCCATCTGCTTTCTGGCGCTGTCCATAATGCCCATTTCCAGACCGGACATCTTCAGAGCCCGCAGATATCCCGGATCCTGAAGATCTCCCTTCTCCATCCATCCGGCAAATTTCTGGACCTCATACTCCAGGTTCCAGCCGTCATCCTCGTCGTAAAGCACTTCTCTCTCTCCGCCGCGGGATACCAGCTCCACCTTTCCAGGCCTGGCCACGCCGGAGAACAGGATCACGCCGTCCTCCCCCTGAATCTCACAGCCGATCATGCCGTTGGTGATCTTGGAATAGGAAAGCTCCACATCCATCCCGGGGTAAATGCCCAGGATCGTGCCTGCCCCGTCCACGCCGTTTTCCAGAAAGATCCCGTGGGACAGAAGCTTGACGGGAGCCCCGAAAAGCTCCGCCATCATCCGGACGCAGTACACGCCGATATCCATGAGAGCGCCGTTGGACAGCTCCGGCTTAAAGGCATTTTCCACAATCCCCTGGCGGAATTTGTCATACCTGGAAGAATACTGGCAGAACCGCATGGAAGCCCGCCGGATGGTTCCAATCCGCTTCATTCCTCTCCGGATGGCGTCCATCGCCGGATCGTAGACGTGGCGCACCGCCTCCATGAGAAATACCTGGTGCATCTGCGCCGTCTCCTCCAGAATTTTCCACTCCTTCAAGTTGGAAACCGCAGGTTTTTCCACAATCACATGCTTTCCCGCTTCCATGGCCTGTTTTGCCTGCTGAAAATGAAAGCAGTTGGGGCTGGCGATATAAATGCAGTCCGCCTGATCGGAGCTGAGCAGGTCGTCCAGCTTCCAGCAGCTGGCGGCCGCCCCCCTCTTTCTGGCGAAGGCTTCCGCCCGCTCCCTGGTTCTGGAATAGGTAACGCCGTATTCCACACCGTCACAGTTCTCCACCGCATCCAGAAAATGCTCCACAATACTCCCGGAACCTATGGTACCGATTCTTATGGTCATCTCTTATCCGCTCCTCTTTTTCTCTCAGCCCTTCACCAGAAGAGACTTTCCAGTCATTTCCTTCGGCTGCTCCATACCCATCAGCTCGATGAGGGTGGGGGCGATATCCGCCAGGCAGCCGCCTTCTCTCAGCTTGTAGGACGGATCCGCGTTCACCAGGATAAAGGGAACCTGGTTGGTGGTGTGGGCAGTCCAGGGCTCGCCGGTCTCGTAGTCCACCAGCTGCTCTGCGTTTCCGTGATCCGCGCAGATAAACATCTCTCCGTTTACTTCCTTGATGGCGTCCACCGCTCTTCCCACGCAGGCATCCACCGTCTCAATGGCCTTGATGGCCGCGCTCTCCACTCCCGTGTGGCCCACCATATCCGGGTTGGCAAAATTGATGATGATCACATCATACTTTCCGGACTTGATGGCCTCCACCAGACGGTCGCACACTTCCGGAGCGCTCATCTCCGGCTGCAGATCATAGGTGGCCACCTTCGGGGACTTCACCAGAATGCGGTCCTCTCCCGGATTGGGCTCCTCCACGCCGCCGTTGAAGAAGAAGGTGACGTGGGCATATTTCTCTGTCTCGGCGATTCTGGCCTGGGTCATGCCGTGGTCAGCCAGGAACTGGCCGAAGGTGTTGGTAATGGTCTCTTTCTTGAAGGCAACCAGCTTGTTGCCGATGGTCTCATCGTAGTCGGTAAAGCACACATAGGTCACATCCAGACGGCGCTCTCTGGCAAATCCGGTAAATTCCTCATCGCAGAACGCTCTGGTGATCTCCCGTGCCCGGTCCGGACGGAAGTTGAAGAAAATGATGGAATCCTTATCCTGAATGGTAGCCACCGGCTTGCCGTCTTTCACCACGCAGAAGGGGATCACAAACTCATCCGTCTTGTCATCGTCATAGGAAGCCTGAATGCCCGCCGTAGCAGACTCTGCCTGGTTGCCCTCGCCCAGAGTCATGCAGCGGTACGCCTTCTCCACACGATCCCACCGGTTGTCTCTGTCCATGGCGTAATACCGTCCCATAACGGAAGCCACCTGGCCCACGCCCAGCTCCGCCATCTTTGCTTCCAGCTCCGCCACAAACTCCTTGCCGGATGCGGGAGGAGTGTCACGGCCGTCCAGGAAGCAGTGCACATACACCTTCTTCAGGCCGTTTCTCTTTGCCAGCTCCAGCAGCCCGTAAATGTGGGTGTTGTGGCTGTGTACGCCGCCGTCGGACACCAGTCCGTACAAATGCAGGGCGGAATCGTTCTCCTTACAGTTCTTCACCGCCTCCAGGAATGCGGGATTCTCAAAAAAGTCCCCGTCCTGAATGGACTTTGTAATTCTGGTCAGATCCTGGTATACGATCCTTCCGGCTCCCATATTCATGTGGCCCACCTCAGAATTTCCCATCTGGCCGTCGGGAAGTCCCACCGCCAGGCCGCTGGCATTGCCTCTCACAAACGGGCACTGGCTCATAAGCTGGTCCATAATGGGAGTTCTGGCCTCGCATACGGCATTGTGGTCACAGTTATCATTTAATCCGTACCCGTCAAGTATCATCCATACTACCGGTCTCTTATCCATGATAATTTCTCCTTCCATTCTGTTGCATTCCGGGTCTACCCGGCCACCGCCCTGCTTCCTTTTCTGCCGGCGGCGCATGGAGCAGTTCTTCGGCGGAAATCCGCTCTTTCAGCAGTTCCAAAGTCCGCCAACGCTCCGCAATCACGGCAGGCGCTTATGAGACGCCTGCCGCAAAAACATTCATGATTACTGAATACGCCTGATTATTTTACTTGAGTTTTACTTGAGTTTTTTATTTTTCCGGACGTTTCCGTCCCCTTGATCCATTGATTACTTATTGTAGCAGACGATCTTGCCGAAATCCGGCTTTAAGGATGCGCCTCCCACCAGTCCGCCGTCGATATCCTCCATGGCGAACAGCTCTGCCGCGTTGCCTGCGTTTACAGAACCGCCGTACTGGATGCGGATCTCCGCCGCGGTGGCATCGTCATAGATTTCAGCGATGCACTGACGGATGCCTTTGCAGACCTCCTCCGCCTGCTGGGACGTAGCGGTCTTGCCTGTTCCGATGGCCCAGATGGGCTCGTAGGCGATTACCATCTTTTTCGCCTGATCAGCCGTCACATTCTGAAGGCCGACCTTTACCTGCTGACGGATGAAATCCATGGTGATTCCCTGCT
This sequence comes from Candidatus Lachnoclostridium avicola, assembly GCA_019114465.1. Lineage (GTDB taxonomy): Bacteria > Bacillota > Clostridia > Lachnospirales > Lachnospiraceae > Lachnoclostridium_A > Lachnoclostridium_A avicola. The sequence continues at coordinate 23,997 of DXFM01000035.1, read as the reverse complement.
CTCTCTGCTCCAGAGACTCGCCGCAGCACATGATGGGGGTGATGCCGTGCTCAATGGCCTTGAGCACCTTCTTGTTCACATCCCCGTCCGTCTCCTTAAAGTAGTCTCTTCTCTCGGAGTGGCCCAGGATCACATATTTCACGCCGGCATCCACCAGCATCTTCGGGGAGATCTCGCCGGTGTAGGCGCCGCTCTCCTCAAAATACATATTCTCAGCTGCAACTGCAATGTTGGTGCCCTTGCAGGCCTCCACTACCGGTACAATGTCGATGGCCGGAACGCCGAATACCACGTCCACGTCCTCGTTCTGCACCAGGGGCTTTAATGTCTCAACCAGGGCAACTGCCTCGCTGGGAGTCATGTTCATCTTCCAGTTGCCTGCGATAATTTTCTTTCTTGCCATGAGTTCCTACCTCGTTTTCTTTTTTAATCCGCGGAATCTGATCCTTAGCGGTTGTCTGCGCATGCCACGCCCGGAAGCTCCTTGCCCTCAAGGAATTCCAGAGAAGCGCCGCCGCCGGTGGAGATGTGGGTCATCTTGTCCGCAAATCCCAGACGCTTCACAGCGTTCACGGAATCTCCGCCGCCGATTACCGTCACAGCGTCCTTCAGGTCAGCCACAGCGCGGCAGATCTCAAGAGTACCCTCTGCAAAGTTGGAGAACTCGAACACGCCCATGGGTCCGTTCCAAACCACAGTCTTGGCTCCCTCAAGGGCCTTCTTGTAGTTCTCAATGGTCTTCGGTCCGATGTCATATCCAGCCCAGCCCGGCTCCAGAGTATCCACAACTTTTCTCTCGGTGTCGTTGGAGAACTCCTTGCCTTCCACATGGTCTACAGGAAGAAGGAGATTAACGCCCTTGTCCTGAGCCTTCTTGATCATCTCCAGAGCGTAGTCCAGCTTGTCCTCCTCGCACATGGAGTTGCCGATCTCCTGGCCCTGAGCCTTTAAGAAGGTGTAAGCCATACCGCCGCCGATGATCAGGGTGTTCACCTTGTCAAGCAGGTTGTTGATCACGTTGATCTTGTCGGAAACCTTTGCGCCGCCCAGGATTGCAACGAAGGGGCGAACCGGATTCTCCACTGCCTGGCCTAAGAACTTGATCTCCTTCTCCATCAGGTATCCCACAACGGTCTCAGACACGTATTTGGAAACGCCCACGTTGGAGCAGTGAGAACGGTGAGCCGTACCGAATGCGTCGTTTACGAAAATGCCGTTGTCGCAGAGAGCTGCCAGCTCCTTCGCGTACTCCTCAGCCTTCTCATCCTTGCCGTACTTGGTCTCCTCGCCTCTGTAGCGGGTGTTCTGAAGAAGCATAACCTCTCCGTCCTTTAACTCCGCAGCCATCTTCTGGGTCTCCGGTCCCGTTACCTTCGGATCGTCAGCAAATTTTACAGTCACGCCCAGTCTCTCGCTGAGGGCGGGAGCCACGGGAGCCAAGGACATCTCCGGAAGAGGCTCGCCCTTCGGCTTTCCAAGATGGGAGCACAGGATCACCTTCGCGCCCTGATCCATCAGCTTCTTGATGGTGGGGATGGCGCCGTCGATACGGTTGTAGTTCTGGATCACGCCGTCCTTTAACGGTACGTTGAAATCACAGCGGACCAGTACTTTTTTGCCCTTTAAATCTTTCAGATCATCTACAGTCTTCTTATTTAACATGATAAATTCTCCTTTCGCAGCATTTCTGCCCGTTTTGCTTCAAGGAAAGCCCACAGATTGCTCCGTGCTGCGCACTCCCGCAATCCTGCCTGTCCGTCTTTGCTTTGAGACTGGGCTTTCATAGTATAGAATCCTGCTTCGCAGGATTCTCCGCCTGCGGCGGGGCGCTTTAAGCGCCATGTTCCTTTCCGCCGCAGTGCGATCCTACGCGGAGCGTTTATTTCCTAGGAAGGAAGTTCCTAGGAAATAAATCAGGGGCCCGGTCCTGGAAGACCGGACCCCTGGGTAAGGTCAATTCTATCCTCGTTTTCGATTATGCCAGCTCAGCGAAGTACTTGATGGTTCTTACCATCTGGCTGGTATAGGAGTTCTCGTTGTCATACCAGGAAACAACCTGTACCTGATACTCATCATCGCTGATCTTGGAAACCATGGTCTGGGTAGCATCGAACAGGGAGCCGTATCTCATGCCGATAACATCGGAAGAAACGATCGGATCCTCGTTGTATCCGAAGGACTCGGAAGCAGCTGCCTTCATAGCGGCGTTGATGCCTTCCTTGGTAACATCCGTACCCTTAACAACAGCGGTCAGGATGGTGGTGGAACCGGTGGGAACCGGAACACGCTGTGCAGAACCGATCAGCTTGCCGTTTAATTCCGGAATAACCAGGCCGATTGCCTTTGCAGCACCGGTGGAGTTGGGAACGATGTTGGCAGCGCCAGCTCTTGCTCTTCTTAAATCGCCTTTTCTGTGCGGGCCGTCCAGGATCATCTGATCTCCGGTGTAAGCGTGAATGGTGCTCATGATACCGGACTGGATGGGAGCATAGTCATTTAAAGCCTTAGCCATGGGAGCTAAGCAGTTGGTGGTGCAGGAAGCTGCAGAAATGATCTGATCCTCAGCGGTCAGAGTCTTCTCGTTTACAGAGTAAACGATGGTCTTTAAGTCATTGCCTGCAGGAGCAGAGATAACTACCTTCTTTGCGCCGGCATTGATGTGTGCCATAGATTTATCTTTAGAGCAGTAGAAACCTGTGCACTCCAGAACTACATCTACATTTAACTCGCCCCAGGGAAGGTTCTCAGCCTTCGGCTCCTTGTAAATGGTAATTTCCTTTCCGTCTACGATGATGGAACCCTCGCCGGCCTCAACGGTGTGCTTGCCCTCGCCGATGTGTCCGCAGTATCCGCCCTGAGCAGTATCATACTTTAACAGGTTCGCCAACATCTTCGGATCCGTTAAATCGTTGATAGCTACAACTTCGTAGCCCTCTGCATCAAACATCTGTCTGAATGCAAGACGTCCAATACGTCCGAAACCATTGATCGCTACTCTTACTGCCATAATTGTATTCCTCCTAAGAATAAATAATATGATTGTTAAATAACCATCAGTCACCAATCATTGTATCCAATTTAAAACAAAATGTAAAGTAGTTTTTTGAAATTTCTACAGCTCGTCCTTCACATAGCCTGCCAGGTTGTAGGCGTGATCGCTGATGCGCTCCAGATTGGTGAGAATGTCTAAGAACACGATTCCCGCGGAGGTGGAGCATTCCCCGGAGGAAAGACGCTCAATATGCCTTTCCCTCAGCTCCTCCTCCATATTGTCCGCCTCATCCTCCAGCTGGCTGACCCGGCGCACCACATCCATATTGCCGTTTTTTCTGGCCTCCACGGCACAGCGGAAGGCCTCTACCACCACGGAGCTCATGTCCCGCAGCTCCGCCAGGGCCTGGCCTGTAAAGTGGAAATTCTCTTTCTCCATATCCCGGGCCAGTTCCGCCAGGTTCTCACAGTGATCCCCCACCCGTTCAATGTCGCTGACGCTGTAGAATAAGTTGGCCACCACCAGCTTCTGGTGCTCCGTCAGGGAGAGATTGTCCACCTTGATGAGATAATCTGTGAGCATTTTCTCCATCCGGTCTATGGTCTCCTCGGTGTCGCAGATCTTCTGAATGTCTCTCGTATCCCCGCTCTTAAGAGTCTGCACCGCCCGCTCCAGATTATTCAGAGTCACTTCTCCCATGTGAACCACCTCGGAGGAAGCCGTCTCCAGAGCGAAGGCGGGAGACTCGAAAATTCTCTCGTCCAGATGGCGCAGGGTCCTGGTCTCCTCGTCGTCCTCCTCCTCTGACTGTTTTTCCGGAACCATGATGCCGGACAGCTTCACCAGCTGCTGCGCAAAGGGGAACAGCAGGACGGTATTGGTCAGGTTGAACACGGTGTGGAACATGGAAATCTGCACCGCCGTGATCCGGCTGTGGGCCAGCTCCGGCGACAGGGCAAACACAATCAGGCCCGCCGCGCCGAAGATGAGGGACCCGATCACGTTAAAGCTCAAGTGGATGCAGGCCGCCCTCTTTGCCGTTCTGGTTCCGCCGATACTGGAGATGAGGGCGGTGACGCAGGAGCCGATATTCTGGCCCAGGGTGATGTAGATGGCCGCGTTGGTGGTCACAATGCCGTTCATGGCCAGCGTCTGGAGAATTCCCACGGAAGCGGAGGAGCTCTGCAGCAGGGCCGTCACAATCAGCCCGATGAGCATACCCAGCACGGGGTTGCCGCCGAGAAGGGCGAAGGCCCTGGAAAAAATGGGAGATCCCGTGTAGGGGGCTATGGAGGAAGACATAAAGTCCAGACCCACAAACAGAAGGCCGAGGCCCACCAGGATCTCTCCCGCCTGCTTTCTTCCCTGTTTTTTGGCAAAGACGATGAGCAGGGCGCCTATGCCGATGAGAAGGGGGGCATAAAACTCCGGCTTCATGGCCTCAAAAGCGTCCCCCAGCTGGCTCATGGACACAATCCACGCCGTGATGGTGGTTCCGATGTTGGCGCCCATGATCACGCCCACCGCCTGGGAAAGGCTCATGATCCCGGCGCTCACAAAACCCACCACCATCACCGTGGTGGCTCCGCTGCTCTGAATAATAGCGGTGATCAGCGCCCCCAGCACGACGCCCATCACCCGGTTGTTGGTGAGCATCCCCAGGAACTGCTTCATTTTCCCGCCGGCCGTTTTCTGCATGCCGTCCGCCATAATGTTCATGCCGTAAAGGAACATGCCCAGGCCTCCGGCAAAGGTAAAAAGATTGGAAACATCGCTGATAGACATAAGGTCCTCCTTCGATCACACTCTCTACAGCCGGAAGCCATATGCTGCCCGGCAACGGCCGTAATTTTTACATTTTTTTAACATTATTTTTATCATATCATAGGCCGGCGTCTGATTTCAATCATTTTCACCGGGCACGATTCCACTTCTGCGCTTTGTCCGTCCCCTTCCGCCGGTTTTTCCCTCCCAATCCGGCATTTTTCCCCAAACAGAAGGCAGGTTCCGCCAAATTTCGTCAAAATCGTTTACCTCCATTGCCTTGGTTTTCCATATCCGCTATAATACAGACAGCTGATTTTGACAAAAAGGAGTAATTGACATATGGCAGATCTGTCTCGGGGGGAAAGAGATTTTATGAAACGGCAGGAAGCCCGGCGGCGGGCCAGATTGAGACGGCTGAAACGGAAAAGAGCCATGCTCGTCTCCGCCATGGCTCTCATCCTGCTTCTGCTTATCTGGGGAATTGTATCAGTGATCCGGGCTGTATTTTTTAAGGAACCGGTGGATCCGGCTTCCATTGTCACGCCGGACTGGATCGACGTCCAGCTGCTGGATCCCAACCCCTACTCCAGGCCGGGAACACCCCTGGAAAAAATCAACGGAATTGTGGTCCACTACACCGCCAATCCCGGCACCACAGCCCAGCAGAACCGGAATTATTTCAATAACCTGGCAAAACAGAACGGGGAGTCCGCCACTTCCGTCAGCAGCCACTTCATCATCGGCCTGGACGGAGAAATCATCCAGTGCATCCCCCTCTCGGAGATCTCCTACGCCTCCAACGACCGGAACGGGGACACAGTGAGCATTGAGTGCTGCCATCCCGATTCCAGCGGAAAATTTACCGACGCCACCTACCAGTCCCTGGTACGTCTGAGCGCCTGGCTGGAGAGCCAGCTGGACCTGCGGGAGCGTTCCATCATCCGCCACTACGACGTGACCGGAAAGCTGTGTCCCCTGTACTATGTGGAAAATGAGAGCGAGTGGAATCAGTTCAAGGAGGATGTGGCGGCCTACCGGAAGGAAAATTACTGACTCTCCGCCCCGTCCCCGCTGCCGGCGGCACCTTCCCGGGCGGCGCCTGCCTCCAGCAGGTTGGCCGCAATCTTCTCCAGAGTGGCGCAGAAGGCCTCCGCCTCCTCCGGAGAGATGCCCCGGGACATGATCTCATCGCACTGCTCAAACAGCCCCTTTACTTTCTCCGCCTTCTCCTCTCCCAGGGAGGTCAGGCGGATCAGGTAGGAGCGGCGGCAGCCCGGGTTGTCCTCCCGGGCCACAAATCCTGACGTTTCCATCCGGTCCAGGGTCCTGGACATGGTAGTCACATCCATTCTGCACCGGTCAGAGAGCTTTTTCTGGGTCTGAGGCCCGTATCTCAACAGGTTCAGCAGGATTCTGGGCTGGCCCTGGCCCACGGTCAGGCCCAGCTCCAGAAGCTGGGGACGCATGAAATCCCGTCTGGCCAGCTCTTCATCCCGGAGCAGGTTTCGGATTCTGTCTTTTTCCATATTCTTATCACTCCAATTCAAACTGGCCGGTATAGAGCTGATAGTAGCGGCCTTTCTGCTCCAGCAGCTCCTCGTGGCTTCCCCTCTCGATGATCTCTCCCTTTTCCAGCACCATGATCGCCTTGGCATTGCGCACGGTGGAAAGCCGGTGGGCGATGACAAACACCGTGCGGTTTTCCATGATGGCGTCCATGCCCTTCTCGATGAGGCGCTCCGTTCTGGTATCGATGGAGCTGGTGGCCTCGTCCAGGATCAGCACCGGCGGCCGGGACACTGCCGCCCTGGCAATGGCCAGAAGCTGTCTCTGGCCCTGAGACAGATTGCCCCCGTCGCTGTAGAGCATGGTGTCGTAGCCGTCGGGAAGACGCCGGATAAAGGAATCGGCGTTGGCGATTTTTGCCGCCTCCCGCACCTCCTCGTCGGTGGCGTCCAGACGTCCGTACCGGATGTTGTCGGCGATGGTGCCGGTAAACAGGTGGGTGTCCTGGATTACCATGGAGAGGGAACGTCTCAGATCATCTTTTTTAATGTCCCGGACATCAATGCCGTCGTAGGTAATGGTTCCGGACTGGATCTCATAAAACCGGTTGATCAGGTTGACAATGGTGGTCTTTCCCGCTCCGGTGGATCCCACGAACGCGATCTTCTGGCCCGGCTTCGCATACAGGGAAATGCCGTTGAGCACCCGCTTCTCCGGCACGTATCCAAACACCACATCCTTAAATCGCACGTCGCCCAGCAGGGGAACCAGTTTCTCCCCGTCTGCCTCCGGGACTTTCCATGCGTAGGATCCGGTGTCCTCCGCCGTCTCTTTCCACTCTCCGCCCTCTTCTTTCGCATTGCAGAGAGTCACTTTTCCCTCGTCAATCTCCGGCTCCTCCTCCATCATCTCAAAGATCCGCTCCGCTCCGGAGAGAGCCGCCAGAAGGAAGTTTACCTGCTGGGTAAACTGGTTCAAGGGCATGGCGCTCTGCCGCACGTATACCAGATAGGCGGACAGGCTGCCGATGTCCAGCAGGCCGGACAGGGTAAACAGGCCGCCGGCGCAGGCGGAAACCGCATAGTTGACAAAGGCAAGGCTCACGTTGGTGGGCACCATCATTCCGGAGAAGGTGAGGGCATTTGTGCCTTCCCGCCGCAGATTTTCGCTGAGCTCGCAGAACTTCTCATAATCCTTGTGCTCATGGTTGAACACCTTCTCCACCTTCTGGCCGGCCATCATCTCCTCCACAAAGCCGTTGATCTTGCCGATCTCCTGCTGCTGGCGGATGAAATACTTCCGGCTGTGGCTGCCGTTTACCTTGATGCACACGAACATGATAATCAGAAAGATCACCACGATCATGGACAGGCGGACGCTGAGCACCATCATCATCACCACAGTGCCGAACAGCATCATAAAGCTCTGGATGATCATGGCAAAGCTGCTGTTCATGGCCTCCTGAACCGTGTCCACGTCGTTGGTGAACCGGCTCATGAGTTCGCCGTGGGTATGGGCGTCAAAATATTTTAACGGCAGCGTCTGCACGTGCTCAAACAGGTCCTGACGGATCTCCTGGATCACCTGCTGGGAGGTGTGCACCATCACCTGGTTATATCCCAGGGTGGCCATGGCTCCGCAGAAATACATCACGCCCATGGCAAGCACTGCCTTGAAAAGCCCGTCCAGATCCCCCGGCACTATGTAGCGGTTGATCAGAGGCTTTAACAGGTAGGTGCCCATGAGATTGGCGCTGGTGCTGATGAGCACCAGAAGGGCCACCAGCCCAAACATCCATTTGTGCCGCCCCAGATAATGGAGCAGATGAAGAATTGTCTTTTTTGTGTTTTTCGGGCGTTTATACCCCACATATCTTGGCCCTGCCATTACAGATCCGCTCCTTCCTTCTGAGATTCATAAATTTCCTGATAAATCCGGCTGCGGCCCAGCAGCTCCTCATGGGTGCCGATGTCGCTCACCCGGCCGTCGTCCAGCAGAATGATCCGGTCCGCATGACGGACGGAGGAGATTCTCTGGGCGATGATGATCTTTGTCATATCCGGCAGTTTCTCCCTTAAGCCCTGACGGATCTTTCCCTCTGTGGCCGTGTCCACCGCGCTGGTGGAGTCGTCCAGAATCAGCACCTTCGGCTTCTTTAAAATGGCCCTGGCGATGCACAGCCTCTGTTTCTGCCCGCCGGAGACGTTGACGCCTCCCTGGCCCATCTCCGTCTGGTAGCCGTCCGCCAGCCGGTCTATAAACTCATCCACGCAGGCGATGTGGCAGGCCTCCTCCACCTCTTCCATGGTGGCGTCCTCCTTGCCCCACTTTAAGTTGTCCAGAAGGGTGCCGGAAAACAGGGTATTTTTCTGAAGGACAACGGCGATGGCGTCCCGCAGATGGGTCATGGGATATTCCCGCACGGGGATCCCGTCGATCCTCACCTCTCCCTTCGTCACGTCATAGAGCCTGGGAATCAGCTGGATCAGGGTGGACTTTGCGGATCCGGTCTGCCCGATGATGCCCACCGTCTCCCCGGCGGCAATGTCAAAGCTCACATCAGAGAGGACGTACTCTTTCGCGTCCGCCTTGTACTTAAACCACACATGGTCAAAGGTGATGGAGCCGTGCTCCACCTGAATGTCTCTGGCGTCCTCATCGGTGATGTCCACTTTCTCGTCAATGACCTCCAGAATTCTGGAAGCGGAAGCCATGGAACGGGTCATCATGAGAAACACGTTGGAGATCATCATCAGGGAATTTAAAATCTGCATCACATAGCTCAAAAAGCCGGTGAGCTCTCCCACCTGCATCCGGCCGCTGCGGATCAGCCCGCCGCCGAACCACAGAAGACCCAGAATGGTGGCGTAGAGAACAAACTGCATGGCCGGCATGTTCATGGCCGCCAGGCGGAAAGAGGTCTCTGCCTGCCGGCGCAGGGCGGCATTTCCCTGGGCGAACTTCTCCACCTCATAATCCCCACGCACATAGGCCTTCACCACCCGGATGGCCGTCAGGTTCTCCTGGATGATCCGGTTCACCGTGTCGATGGCCGCCTGCATCTTCGTGTACAGGGGCCGCACATGGCTGATGATGAGAAACAGCAGCACCGCCAGCACGGGAAGGGCCACCAGGAAGATCATGGCCAGCTCCCCGTTCAGAGTGAAGGCCACGCCGGTGGCCGTAAAGAGCATCACCGGGCCGCGGCAGAACGGCCGGAGTCCCGTGGACACGGAGTTCTGAATGTTGGTCACGTCGCTGGTAAGCCTGGTGACCAGAGAGGAGACCTGGAAATGGTCAATGTTGGAGAAGGAATAGTGCTGCAGTTTTTCATACTGCGCCTCCCTCAGCCCCGCTCCCAGTCCCTGTCCCGCCAGGGCGGAAAACCGGGCGCTGCCCATGCCCAGGACCAGTGCGCACAGGGCACAGAGCACCATCTGCATTCCCTTGACATAAATGTAAGTCCGGTCGCCGTTTGCCACTCCCACGTCCACCAGGTCGGCCATGAGAAGAGGCACCAGAAGCTCAAACACGGATTCTGCGGTGACGCAGATGATCGCCAGGAATGCGAACTTTTTGTATTTTCCCATGTAGGAAAAGATCCGTAGCAGCATTTGTTGCACCTCCAATAGTTGTATGTGCAACTATTGTATGACCAATGATAAGGCTTTGTCAAGAGAAAGGATGCTCCGCAGATTTTTTACATTCTGGATATTGACATTTTTCTCCAACAGGAGTAAAGTGTAGAACATAAAAATTGAACCGGCAAACATTGAGAAAAGGAGTAGTAGGGTTCCGGATGCCCCACAGAGAGCTGCCAGATGGTGGAAGGCAGCGGTCGGAAAGGATCTGAACTGGCCTTGGAGTGGATCTGCTGAACCGGATGGTAGGCGGATACGGAAGTCAACCGTTACAGTGACAGGATATCGGGTTTTGTCCCTGTATCCGGTGAGGTGCATTTTCTTTTTGAAAATGAATAAGAGTGGTATCGCGAAAGATTTATATGGTCTTGCGTCTCTTCGGGAAAGTTCCCGGAAAGCGCAGGACCTTTTTGTTTGCCCTGGTCTTCAGTTTTTCCATACAATCATGCGAGGAGGATACAACATGTCAACGTCATCATTTAAAACCGATTACAGCTTATTTCTTCCCAGCTACAGCGTAGGAGCCGGCTGCTACCGGGAAATTGAAAACGTGGTGAAAAACTACGGCAGAAAGGCGGTGGTCATCGGAGGAAAAACCGCCATGGAGAAGGCGAAGGACGCCATCTTGGAGGGCGTAAAGGGCACTTCCATTGAAATCACCGGCTTTGTGTGGTACGGCGGAAACGCCACCTACGAAAACATTGAGCGGATCCGCGGCGAGAAATGCGTTCAGGAAGCGGATATGGTATTCGCCGTGGGAGGCGGACGGGCCGTGGACACCTGCAAGGTGTATTGTGATCAGGAGCACAAGCCTGTGTTCACTTTCCCCACCATCGCCTCCAACTGCGCCGCCGTCACTTCCCTGTCCGTGATGTACCGGGAGGACGACTCTCTCGTCGGATATTATTACCTCCATCAGCCGCCCCTTCACTGCTTCATCAACACGCAGATCATCGCTGAAGCTCCCGAGGAATTGCTCTGGGCCGGCATCGGTGACGCCCTCTCCAAGGGATATGAGGTTCAGCTGGCTACCAGGGACGCCAATCTGTTCCACACCGTGGCCATGGGCGCTGCCTTAAGCCACTGCTGCACGGAGCCTCTGGTGGAATACGGGGCGAAAGCCCTGGCGGACTGCCGGGCGGGAGTCGCCTCCTATGAACTTCAGGAAATCGCTCTGGACATTATCATCAGCACCGGTCTGGTGTCCAACATGACCACCGGCACCGGCGGAGAGTACTACTACAACAGCAGCATCGCCCACTGCATCTACAACGGCTCCACCGTCATCCCCGCAGTCGTGCAGAACCACCGCCACGGCGCCATTGTGTCTTTCGGTGTTCTCTGTCTCCTCACCTACGACGGCCAGCTGGAGGAGAGAGACCGGATCATGAAGTTCAACCGCAGCATCGGACTTCCCATTACTATGGAAGAAATCAGCTTAAAGGAAGAGGACCTTCCGGCCCTGGCAGAAAAAGGCAGCACCGTCACCGAGTGGAAGTGCACGCCCTACCCCATGGACAAGGAAAAACTGATCCGTACCATCCTGGAGTGCAGCGCCGCCGGGGAGGCCATGAAGGCCGCAGAAAAAGATTTTTAAATTTTTTCATTTTTTTTCAAAAAAAGACTTGATTAATTTAAAAATCTATAGTATTATAATTGTGCTAATTGATAAAGCAATTGGCACAATTTAATAGATGCAGAAGTGGCGGAATTGGCAGACGCGCACGGTTCAGGTCCGTGTGGTAGCAATACCGTGAGAGTTCAAGTCTCTTCTTCTGCACGCAGTGCGGGAGTGCTGGAATTGGCAGACAGGCAAGACTAAGGATCTTGTGGGTGTATGCTCGTGTGGGTTCAAGTCCCATCTCCCGCAGTAAAGAGGAAAGCAGATCATTGCTTTCCTTTTTTGTTTTTCCGGAAATGTTCCCTGGAACCGTCTCCCTGGGGCGGTTCCATCCTCTATTCTCTCTCCTCCTCTGCTTTTGCCCACCGGCTGCCGGGCTGAATTCTCGCCATCCGGCCGATCACGTCGATCACCATCTCCTCCCCGTATTTCCGGTTTTCCTGAAAAGCATAGTAGCCGCCGTAGATGCGGTAGGTCAGAGCCGTTAAAAATACCGGGTCCTCCCGGCGGTCCGGATATTTTTCCAGTACCATTTCCCGGATCCCCGCTGCGATCTTTTCCACAAATATGCCGCTTCTGCTGCCGGAAAACAGAATATCCACCAGTTCCTCGCAGGTCCTCCCCGCCTGAAACAGTTCCCGGACAAAGCCGGCCACGTCATACAGAATATAGTCCGGATGGGGAATGTCCAGGTAGGAGCGGACCACCCGCTCCTCCAGCTGTTCCGACAGGTCGAAGATATCCCGGTAGTGGGCGTAAAAGGTGGATTTGTTGATCTCCGCCTTCTCGCACAGCTCTTTTACCCGGATCTTCTCCAGCGGTTTTTCCGCCCTCAGCTCCAAAAACGCACGGACGATGCTTCTCTCCGTCTTCTCTATTCTCAGATCCATACACTTCCCCGCCTTTCTATTCCCCGACATTTTTCTCAATCCGTCGTTTAACCAACTTCCGGCCGGAATCCGGCGGTGGTCAAATCATACGCCCGGTTTATAATCAATTATAGTTGGAAAAACAACGGATGTCTATTTATTGGAGGGATTTTCATGAATTATTATGATTTCTATACGGGCCGGGAGTTTGAAGCCTACCGCTTCCTTGGAGCCCACCTGTCAGAAAACGGAACCGTGTTCCGCACCTTCGCCCCCGGCGCCGTCTCCGTCAGCCTGATCGGAGATTTCAGCCAGTGGCAGGAACAGCCCATGAACCGGATCTACAATGGAGGTTTCTGGGAGCTCTCTGTCCCGGAGGCCGGGGAAGGCATGCGCTACAAATTCCGCATTTACCGGACGGACGGCTCTTTCCGGGACCACTGTGATCCCTACGGCTTTTCCGCGGAGCTGCGGCCCAATACCGCCTCTGTCATCTGCTCTCTCCACGGATACGTCTTTCAGGACGGAGAGTGGATGGGAAAAAGGACCTCCGGATATGACCGTCCCGTCAACATTTACGAGCTCCACTTTGGTTCCTGGAAAAAGAAGGGGGACGGGGAGATGGACTGGTATTCCTACGGGGAACTGGCTCCCCTGCTGATCCCTTATCTCAAAGAGAACGGCTACAACTTTGTGGAGCTCATGCCTCTGGCGGAATACCCGTCCGACGCCTCCTGGGGATATCAGGAGACGGGGTACTTCGCCCCCACCTCCCGGTACGGGACCCCCGACGGCCTCCGGGAATTTGTGGATCTCTGCCACCAGAACGGGATCGGCGTCCTGCTGGACTTCGTCCCCGTTCACTTCGCTCCGGACGACTATGCCCTGTGGAACTACGACGGGACGGCTCTGTATGAATATCCCAGCACGGACGTGGGGGTAAGCCAGTGGGGAAGCTGCAATTTCATGCACTCCCGTGGAGAAGTGCGCAGCTTTCTCCAGTCCTCCGCCTGGTACTGGCTGACGGAATTTCACTTTGACGGGCTGCGCATGGACGCGGTCAGCAATCTCGTCTACTGGCAGGGGCAGCCGGAACGGGGAACCTGTCAGCCGGGAATCCAGTTTCTCCAGAACATGAACGCCGGCCTGAAAGAGCGGATGCCGGAAATCCTCCTCATCGCCGAGGATTCCACCGCGTTCTCCGGAGTCACCGCTCCCGTCGGCGAAGGCGGGCTGGGATTCGACTATAAATGGGATATGGGGTGGATGAACGACACCCTGAACTATTTCCGCACAGATCCGACTGTCCGGGAGTCTCAGCGGGGTCAGCTGACCTTCTCCATGGACTATTTCTTCCGGGAGCGCTATCTTCTGCCCCTCTCCCACGACGAGTCCGTCCACGGAAAAGCCACCGTTCTTCAGAAAATGTACGGGAATTATGAAGACAAGTTTCCCCAGGGGCGGGCCTTCTACCTCTACATGACCGGTCATCCGGGGAAAAAACTGAATTTTATGGGAAATGAATTTGGTCAGCTCCGGGAGTGGGACGAGCGCCGGGAGCAGGACTGGAACCTGCTGTCCTATCCTCTCCACCAGGGGTTCCTGCGCCTGATCCGGGATCTCAACCATCTCTATCTGACCCGCCCGGCCCTGTACCGGGATGATTATTCCAGGGAGGGATTCCAGTGGATCCCCTGCACCCAGGAACACGGCTGTGTGTTTGCCTTTGAGCGGCGCAGCGGCAGCGAACGCCTTCTGTTCCTGTTCAACTTCTCATCAGAAACAGAAGAGCGCTGCTGTGCAGGCCTCTCCCAGTGCACCGGGCTGAAGACCCTGCTGGACACCGGCTGGGAGATCTACGGAGGCAGCCGGCCCACCAATTCTGCCGGGCCTGACCTTTCTGACGGTCAGGCGGTATGCTCTCTGGCCCCCTTTTCCGGCCTCTGCTGCCTGATTCTTTGATCATCCGGGGCGCTGACCAGCGCCCCTCTTAGCGCCGGAGCCCTGCTGTCAGCAGGGCTTTTTCTGAATCTTTTTGAGGATTTCCTGGAAATCCTGCTCCGCCTTCTCCGGTCCCCAGCCCTCTTCTTCATTGTAGCGCCGGGCCAGATCCGGATAGCGGCCCATGAGATCCGTCAGGGTGGAGATGGCGCTGATCTCTCCCAGCTCGTCCATACATTTCCGGAACAGCTCATAGGTCATGGGAACCTGCTCCTCTATGGCCTTCAGCACCTCCTCCGTGCAGTGGGCGGATACCATTCCGAATTCCACCATATTTTCTTTCTGCTCTTCCGTCAGGTCATCAAACATCTTTTTCTCATCCATGCTCTTTTCCTCCTGCTCTGTCATTTTATGACATTGTGTCCCCAATCACAATTTTGAAGGGTTAAAATCCGTCCGGGCTATTCTCTCCAGAAACCAGAAAGCTAACACCCGTACATATAGATTATACTCTACTCTGGCCCTCTAGGGAATAAAAAAGACACAAATATCTGTCTGTCTTTTTGCCGTTTTGTTGTCCGTTTGCTGAATTGTGTGAACCACCACAATGTTGAAAATTTCTGATTCTGTCTATACTAAAATCACTAACGCAAGGAGACAGAGAACAGATGATCCGAGTCATCATTGACTATTCTCCCCTCTGGGCCACCATGGAACAGAAGGGGATTTCCCAATACCGGCTGCTAAAGGACGGCATTATCGACAACAAGACCCTGGACGGCCTGAAAAAGAAAAACAATATCACAGTGCTGACTCTGGGACGTCTGTGTCTCTATCTGGACTGTACGCCGGACAAGGTAATCCGGTTTCTCCAGGCTCCGGAACCTCCGTAAGCCGGAAAGAGGATGTCCTCCCCCGTGAAGCTGAACGCTCACAGGGGAGGACATCCTCTTTTTTGACCTCAGGACTGCTGTCTGCTCTTCGCGTTCATGATCAGCATCTGAAGCCGGTTTTCAATATTGGCAAAGCTCACGTCCGGGTCATAGTCCAGGGGCAGGATCTGGGCGTCCGGATAGATCTCTTTCAGTTTTTTCGCAATTCCTCTTCCCACAATGTGGTTGGGCAGGCAGCCGAAGGGCTGGAGAATCACAAAGGCACGGCATCCCTGTCCGGCGTAGTGAATGATC
Source organism: Candidatus Lachnoclostridium avicola (assembly GCA_019114465.1). GTDB lineage: Bacteria > Bacillota > Clostridia > Lachnospirales > Lachnospiraceae > Lachnoclostridium_A > Lachnoclostridium_A avicola. The sequence continues at coordinate 8,473 of DXFM01000035.1, read as the reverse complement.
TCCGCCGGTATGAGTACCCCTTCTCCGGTGTCAAAGGTGTGCTGGATAATGGGGTCGCTCCCCTTTACCAGCTCCGGCAGCCGGCAGGGCGGCGTATACAGGGGATGGGCCGAGGCGATCCGGTCCGTGACATCGTGGGCCAGCTCAAACACCTCATCTGTGATCCGGTACCAGCCCTTCTCCTTGATGGGACGGCTCAGATGGTACTCCCGGATCTGGGTATCCTTGGTAAAATAGGTTTTCCGAATCACGTCGGTCATGTGGGCTTCGATGATCTCAAATCCGTTTTTCTCCAGATAGGCCTCAATGTCGTGGTTGGCTCCCGGATGGAAGTTCAGCAGGTACTCGCCCACGATGAGCACCGTGGGACGGGGCCTGCTCCGGTCATAGGCCACCTGCTTCATCCGCTCAATGGCCTTTTTAAAGCCCTTCTTCGCCCCGGACACCCCGCCTTTCCGGATTCCCTCCGTCAGAAAATCCATTCCTTCCCCGAAAGCCCGGTCCGCGCTGCCCGGCTCCAGCTCATAGGGGCGGATCTTCCGCAGCAGTCCCTCCAGGGCGTCGATCATGGGCAGGGCGAAGGCGATTCTCACCGCCGTGAGCATGTTCATCTTAAATCCCGGGTGGAGGTCATGGGCGTCCTGATCATCGTTGGTGAGAATGGGCACCTGGGAATATCCCGCGTCGTCCAGGGCCTTCCGCAGCAGCTTGCTGTAGTGGGTCAGACGGCAGTCTCCCATGTACTTTCCCATTCCGATGGCCACATGATCCAGATCATAATTTCCGCTCTCCAGGGCAGCCAGCGCCTCTCCGATCACCATCTGGGCGGGGAAGCAGATGTCATTGTGGACGTATTTCTTTCCATAATATATAGCTTTCTCCCGTCCCAGCTCCAGAGACTCTGTCTTAAGCCCCTGGGTGGCGAAGGCAGCGGCCATGATCTGGCTGAAGGCGTGGGAGGTGTTGGGGATCAGCACCACTTTTTCCTTCCGGTCCGCAGCCTGGAATTTCACCGGATAGGGCTCCGGAAGCTCATGGATTGTCTCCTCCCCCATCTCCCGGCGGATGGTCAGAGTCTCCAGGAAAGAGCGGACCCGGATTCTCAAGGGTCCCTGGATGTCGCTCTCATCCAGCTTCAGCACCAGAGGCGTCTTCCCGGAGATCTCCCGCATCAGCCGGATAATCTCATCGGAGAGGTAGGCGTCGTGGCCGCAGCCGAAGCTGACGATCTGCACGTACTCCAGCTCCTTCGTCCTGGCGGCCATAATGGCGGAAGCCAGCATTCTGGCGTGGTAGTTGTTGACAATCTCCACGGAGCTGCGGCTCAAATCCACCTCTTCGAGGCCGGGCAGAGAATCCACGGTCAGCACCGGGATGCCCCGGGAGGTGAACATCTCCGGCAGGTTGTGATTGACCAGACCGTCGTTCTGATAGGGCCTGGACGCCAGCACAATGGCGAAACGGCCTTCTGCCCGCACCTGCTCAAGCACCTTCTCCCCCTCCCCCTTCAGGGTATCGTGGAACTGTTTCATGGCCCGGTCTCCGTCCGCCATGGCCTTTCTGGTCTCTTCCCCGGAGATGCCGAAGTGCTCCTCCATGTAGGACACCAGCTGGCGGGTCCGGTCCTTCTCCTCCCTCCAGTGGAACAGGGGAGCGTCAAAGGGAATTCCCCACTTTTCCGAGGGGGAGTCGGAATTTTTAATCACGAAGGGATAGCCCTTCACCACCGCGCACATGGAATTGCTGGTGGACACCGTATTCTCCGAAGGTGTCTCCGTGACTGACGGCATGAAGATGCGGTCCACACCCTTTCCGGCCAGATCCCTCAGATGGCCGTGGACCAGCTTTGCCGGGAAGCAGACCGTATCGGAAGTCACCGCCGACAATCCGCTCTCGTACATCGCCCGGGTGCTGAGCCCGGACACCACCACCCGGTAGCCCAGACTGCGGAAAAAGGTGGACCAGAAGGGCATGGTATCCCAGAAGGAGAGGACTCGGGGAAGGCCGATGGTCTCACCCCGCTCTTTCGAGGTACCGGTGACCTCGTACTCCTGAAACAGCAGTTTTTCCCTCAGCCGGAACAGATTTGCCGTCTCCCTGGTCTTTCTGGTCTGCTCCCTCACCTTCTCCTGCACAGAGCTCTCCTTCGGATCGCCCACCACTTCTCCCCGCTCGCACCGGTTGTTGGTCACCCAGGTGTTGCCGTTGGGGAAGGTGAGAATGGTGCGCCGGCAGTGGTTGCCGCAGAAGGGGCAGGGAGAATCTGCGTTCTGGCTGTAGGAAAAGCCTTCCATGGCGTCCAGGCCGATAAAAGTTTTCTCCGGCTCCTCTCCCCGGGCCGTCTGCTTCTCCCGGTTCTCCTTTGCCAGCAGAGCCGCGCCGATGGCCCCCATCATGCCGGGGTAAGGCGCCCTGGTCACCTCACGGCCCAGGTACTGCTCCAGCGCCCGCAGGACAGCGTCGTTGCGGAAAGTTCCGCCCTGCACCACGATCTTATCCCCCAGGGAATCCAGATTGGAGACCCGGATCACCTTGGTGAACACATTTTCAATGATGGAGCGGCACAGGCCCGCCATAATATCCGCCGGCTGCTTTCCGCCCCTCTGGGCCGTGACGATGCTGCTGTTCATGAAGACGGTACAGCGGCTTCCCAGCACCGCCGGACTCTGGGAGGAAAATGCCACCGGGGCGATCTCATCCACCGGAATATGTAAGGTGGCGGCGAAATTTTCCAGGAAAGAGCCGCAGCCGGAGGAACAGGCCTCGTTCACTACAATGTTGGTGATCACTCCCCGGTCCAGCCAGATAGCCTTCATGTCCTGGCCGCCGATGTCCAGCAGAAAGGTGATATCCGGCACGTATTTGGCCGCCGCCCGGGCGTGGGCCACCGTCTCCACCACATGGGTTTCTGTGGAAAAAGCCTTCTGGAACATCAGCTCCCCATAGCCGGTGGAGCCGGCAGCCAGGATCTCCAGCTCCTTTCCGGCGGTCTTCCACCGGTTTTGCAGCTCTATGAGCGCTTTTCTGGCAATCTCCAGCGGCTCTCCCGCGTTGGAGGAATAGAAGGAATCCAGAATATTTTCCTCCTCATCCATGAGCACGAATTTCGTGGTGGTGCTTCCCGAGTCAATGCCCAGATAGGCTCTCACCGTTTTTTCCTCCGGAAACCGGATGGCCTCATCCGGCAGCCGGTGGCGTTTTTCAAACTTCTTTTTCTCCTCCCCGGAGGAGAAAAATACCGGCGCAGATCCCGTGTTCTGGCTCTGCACATGGATCTCCGCTTCCTTTAATTCCCGCTGCAGCCGGTCCGTGTCCACAGCCTCCCCTTCTCCAAACAGTTCTGTCAGGGAGAGGGCGGCGCCGTAGGCCACCATGATCTCCGGGTGCTCCGGAATCAGCACCTCCTCCGTCTTTAGCTCCAGCCGCTCCGCAAACACCCCGATCAGCCTGGGGTGGAAGGTCATGGGACCGCCCTCGAAAATCACCGGGCCGCTCATGGTCAGGCCCTGAGCCAGTCCGCCGATGGTCTGCTTCGCCACCGCGTGGTAGGCGGACAGGGCAAGATTTTCTTTTGACACCCCCTGATTCAGCAGGGGCTGAATATCGGTCTTGGCGTACACGCCGCAGCGGCCGGAGATGTCGTATACCGTCTCCCCCCGCTCCGCCAGGCTGTTTAACTCGCCCACCGGCACCCGCAGAATGGACGCCACCTCGTCCAGGAACGCTCCCGTTCCGCCGGCGCAGCTGCCGTTCATCCTCATATCCGCCACATTCAGGCTGCCGTCCTTCTCGTCCCGCCTGAAAAACAGCACCTTCGCATCCTGACCGCCCAGCTCAATGGCGGTGCGCACCTCATGGTACAGCCGCCGGATGGCGATGGAATTGGCCACCACCTCCTGGACGTAGGGAAGGTGAAGCCGGTCCGCCAGCTCCTTCGCGCCGGAGCCGGTGAGGGCCAGGCGGCACCGGATGTCCGGCAGCTGGGACAGCAGCTGCTTCAGCAGACGGCGCACGCTCTTGACCTGCTGCGCCCCGTGCCTCTGGTAGTCGGAATACGCCACAGCCCCAGTTTCATCCACCGCCGCGATTTTTGTGGTGGTGGAGCCGATGTCAATGCCTACATGAAGTAATTTTTTCTCCAAATTCTCATCCTCCGTATCTGTCTCGGAGCCAGTCCCCGTCCGGGGGCGGCTCCCCGAAAGCCTTTTTTAAGCTCCCGGATCCGTCTGAATGTTCTATTCCTAACAATTCAATAAGCAGAGAGAAAAGCAAATCTCTTCAGATTTGCTTTTAACCCCCTGCACCTTTTCAGAAAACTATCTTTCCCGTGAATTGATAAGAGGTTTGCCGGTCCTTCTTTTCCGGCAAACCTCTGGACGGAGATGGTGGGATTTGAACCCACGCGCCGGTATTGCCGACCTGCCGCTTTTCGAGAGCGGTCCCTTCAACCACTTGGGTACATCTCCTGACTTCTGTGTCAACTGCTACATTATACACGATAAAATCCGATTTGGGTAGTAGTTGACACAGATTTTTTTCATCTTTTAGAGAATGGTTCCGCCTCCGGCCACATAGTCTCCCTGGTAGAAGACCACCGCCTGCCCCGGCGTCACCGCCCGCTGAGGCTCGTCAAACACGCACTCCACCAGGCCGTCCTCTCTCTCCCGGATCCGGCAGGACGCCCCCTTATGGCTGTAGCGGATCTTTGCCTTCACCCGGGCCTCTCCCCCGTGGAGTCCGTCCATGGCCATCCAGTTTACGTTGCCGCAGACCAGGCGGTCCGTAAACACGTCGCCGGCGTCCCCGATGACCACCTCGTTGGTCTCCGGGCGGATGGCCGTCACAAATACCGGCCGTCCCATGGACAGGTTCAGCCCCTTCCTCTGACCCACCGTATAGTGGATGATCCCTCTGTGCCGTCCCAGCACATGGCCTTCCCGGTCCACAAAATTGCCCTCCGGCGGCACCTCCCCCGCATTCTCCTCAATGAAGCGGGCGTAGTCGTGGTCGGGGATAAAGCAGATCTCCTGGCTGTCCTTTTTATGGGCCACCTGAAGCCCCAGCTTCTCCGCCATCTCCCGGATCTCCTCCTTCGTGTACTCTCCCACCGGCATCAGGGTGTGGGCCAGCTGATCCTGGGTCAAATTGTACAGGGCGTAGGTCTGATCCTTTGCCGCGGTGACGGAGGTGCGCACTGCGTAGCGGCCGCCGGGAAGCTGCTCCACCCTGGCGTAGTGGCCGGTGGCAATGTAGTCCGCACCTATAGCCAGACTTCTCCTGAGAAGCGATTCCCATTTCACGTACCGGTTGCAGGCGATGCAGGGATTGGGGGTGCGGCCCCGCAGGTATTCGTCCACAAAATAGTCCATGACACGCTCCTTGAACTCCCGCTTGAAATTCATCACATAGTAGGGAATTCCCAGCTGGCCGGCCACCCGTCTGGCGTCCTCCACGGCGCTTAAACCGCAGCAGCCGCCGTTCTCCTCCATCACTTCATTTTCTTCGTCCTGCCAGATCTGCATGGTGACGCCGATGACGTCGTAGCCCTGTTCTTTCAGCAGCCAGGCTGCCACAGAGGAATCTACGCCTCCCGACATGCCGATTACTACTTTCTTCTTTTCCATCTCGCTTATCCATCCTGTTTTCTCAAGCTGTGCCATCCAGGCCGGCAGACCGTTTTCCCGTCTCGGATCAGTACTCTTCCTCTATCTCTTCCTCTCCGATGTCGCTCTTCGGCTGTTTCAGTCCTTCTATAGTAATGCCGTTTTTCTGGGCGTAGTCCCAGAGCGCCGCATGGATGGCTTCCTCTGCCAACAGAGAACAGTGTACCTTAACAGGGGGCAGTCCGTCAAGGGCTTCACAGACCGCCTTGTTGGTGACCGCCATGGCCTCCTGCACCGTCTTTCCCTTCACCATCTCCGTGGCCATGCTGCTGGTGGCCACGGCGGCGCCGCAGCCAAAAGTCTTAAACTTCACGTCCCGGATCACCTGATTGTCATCAATGTCCAGGTAAATTCTCATAATATCGCCGCATTTGGCGTTTCCCACCGTTCCCATGCCGCTGGGATTCTCAATCTCTCCCACATTTCTGGGATGCTGAAAATGATCCATAACCTTCTCTGTATACATAAATCGTTTCTCCTTTTCTTCTCAGCTGCTGTTTTTACCGTCTGCTGTTATTCTTCATAAAATCCTCATACAGGGGAGACATACTCCTCAGCCGCGCAACCACGTCCCGAATAGTCTCCGCCACGTAATCCATCTCCTCCTTCGTATTCTCCTCGCTCAGGGTGAGACGCAGAGAACCGTGGGCGATCTCGTGGGGCAGGCCGATGGCCAGAAGCACGTGGGAGGGATCCAGGGACCCGGAAGTGCAGGCCGAACCGCTGGAACCGCAGATTCCCGCCATGTCCAGCATGATCAGCAGGGACTCCCCTTCGATAAACTGGAACGCAAAGTTGGCATTGTTGGCCAGACGGTTCTTCCGGTCTCCGTTGACTCTGGTGTAGGGCACCAGCTCCAGCACCCGGCTGATGAGGTAGTCTCTCAGCTCAGTTTCCTTTTTCTTTCTCTCCTCCAGGGTGGCCATGGCCAGCTCCACCGCTTTCCCCATACCCGCGATCTGGGCCACGTTCTCCGTGCCGCCCCGGCGCTTTCTCTCCTGGGCGCCGCCGTGGATAAAGGAGCGGATCTTCACGCCGGTGCGGATGTAGAGAAATCCCACGCCCTTGGGGGCGTTGATCTTGTGGCCGCTGGCGCTGAGCATGTCGATGTGGCATTCATCCACATTGATGGGCTCATGGCCGAAAGCCTGCACCGCATCGGTGTGGAACAGGATTCCGTGCTTTTTGGCGATCTCCCCGATCTCCTTGATGGGTTCAATAGTGCCGATCTCGTTGTTGGCAAACATGACGGAGATGAGAATGGTCTCCGGCCGGATGGCTTTCTCCAGATCCTCCAGACTGACTCTTCCGTTCTCATCCACATCCAGGTAAGTCACCTCCACCCCGTGCTTTTCCAGCCACTCGCAGGTGTGAAGAATGGCGTGGTGTTCAATCTTCGTGGTGATAATGTGGTTTCCCTTTCCCGCGTAAGCTTCCGCCGTGGCCTTCAGAGCCCAGTTGTCCGACTCCGTGCCGCAGCCGGTAAAATAAATCTCGCCGGGTTTCGCCCCGAGAGCCTGGGCGATCACCTCCCTGGCGTGGGACAGAGCCTTCTTCGGCTCATCAGAAAATTCATAAACGGACGACGGGTTTCCGTAGTAAGTGGTCAGATAGGGCATCATGGCCTCCACCACCTCCGGCTTCACCTTCGTCGTGGCCGCGTTATCCAGATAAATTAATTTCTTTTCACTCATAAAAATCCGCCTTTCCCGTCCGGTTTTCACTTCCCGGACCGCTGTTCTTTCCTGTAGAAAGAAGTTAAAAGCTTCAACTACAGGTCTATTATATAATATATTCCTAGAATTTCAATAGGAATAATAGAATTTGTCCCTCTTTTTTCCATACATGAATATTTTGCCCCGCTCATAAACTGTAGCAACGGCTCTCCCAGGAGTATCCATGAATCTTTCTCCCCGCAAACGGGCGTTCATCGCCGGAACTCTGATGCTCACGGCCACCGGATTTTTAAGCCGGATCCTGGGCTTTTTCTACCGCATTTTTCTGTCCCGCACCATCGGCGCGGAGGGACTGGGCATCTATAATATGGTACACCCCGTATTCGGCATCTGCTTTGCCCTCTGCGCCGGTTCCATCCAGACTGCCATCTCCCGCTTTGTGGCGGCCAACACGGAAAAGGGCAGGGACGTGTTCCACACGGGACTGGCCATCTCCCTGACCATGTCCCTGGTCCTGACCGCTGCCGTCTGGCAGTTTGCCCCATTCCTGGCAGAATATCTGCTGCTGGAGCCCCGGTGCGCCCCTCTGCTCCCGGCTATGGCCCTGGCCGTCCCCTGTGCCGCCGCCCACGCCTGCGTCAACGGCTACTACTACGGCCTGCAGAGAACCCGGGTGCCCGCTCTCACCCAGCTGGCGGAGCAGGCGGTCCGCATCGGGGCCGTATTTCTCATCGCCGACATTATGGCGGAGCGGGGAATCGCCGTCACTGTCCGCCTGGCGGTGTACGGACATCTGATCGGTGAGATGGCCGCCACCCTGTTTTCCATTCTGTCCTTCACCCTCTTTCCTCCTGAACGGCAGAAAAAAGGAGAGGCAGCCCCTTCCGGCTCCTCCCCGGCTTCTTTCACTCTCTCCATTTTTCAGGCGACGGCCCCCGGCCTCATGGCCCTGGCCCTTCCCCTCATGGGAAACCGTCTGGTGTTAAACCTTCTCTCCAGCGCCGAGGCCGTCCTCATTCCCAACCGCCTTCTGGCCTTCGGCCTCTCCTCCAGCGAGGCCTACAGCGTGTACGGCGTCCTCACCGGCATGGCCATGCCTTTTATCCTCTTTCCGTCCGCCATCACCAACTCCAT
>DXFM01000034.1 GCA_019114465.1 Candidatus Lachnoclostridium avicola | reverse complement strand
CCATATCCATTTACTTGGTTTCGTTCTGAATTCTTCTCGAACCCAAGGTCCAAACCAGACCTTTTTGTTCTTAGAATTTTCAGGGTTTTACATACTGTTTAATCTTCAATTTTCAAGGTTCTTTGCTTTGTTGTTGTCTCAGCAGCAACTCTCTTATCTTATCACAAGTCGTTTGCTTTGTCAACAACTTTTTTATTTTTTGAAGAAATCTTTTTGATTTCTTCTTTTTTCTTACCCGCTTTCCAGCGGGCGAAGATTATAATAGCAAATTCATTTCCAAATGTCAACAACTTTTTTCATTTTTTTTGATTTTTCTTTTTTCCCGGAAAACAGCCCTAAAAAAGGCGGGAATACGCTCTCTGTGCAGTACCCCCGCCTTTCGCTTTTTTATTCCTGTTCCTCTTTCCCCTTCTCCAGAGTAAACCAGAATTCCACTCCGCCTTCCACATTCCTGGCGCCGTACTCCTGGTGATGGGATTCCATAATGGCCTTGACGATGGACAGGCCGATTCCGCTACCTCCGTATGCCCTGGTACGAGCCTTGTCCACCTTGTAGAATTTGGTCCACAGCTTGGGGATATCCTCCTCCGGAATGGGATCCCCTGTATTGAACACTGTCACCTTCACCTGAGTTTCCAGCTCCTCCGCCCGGATTTCAATTTTCTTTTCTCCGTTTGCGTGGTTGAGGGCATTGGTGAGATAGTTGGTGATGACTTCTTCTATTTTAAATTCGTCCGCTACCACCGGCAGGGGATCCTGATGTTCAAAGATCACCTGGGCTTCCTTCTGCTGGATCAGGATGCTGGAGGAAGTGATAATTCCCCGGATCACGTCTGTGAGATTGAACGTCTCCATCACCGGCGTATCATTTCCAAACTCCAGGGCCGTCAGATTCAGCAGCTGTTTTACCATCCGGTTCATCTTCACCGCTTCATCCATAATTACCCCGCAATAGTAGTTCCGGCTCTCCTCATCCTCGCACATGCCCTCGGTGAGTCCTTCCGCGTATCCCTGGATGAGGGCGATGGGCGTCTTCAGCTCATGGGACACGTTGGCGATAAACTCCTTCCGCATCTCATCGATCTGGATCTTTTCATTAATATCCTTCTGCAGCTGGTCGTTGGCCTCTTTCAGCTCTGTGATGGTTTCCTTCAGCCGGTCGGACATCTCATTCATGTTGCGTCCCAGAATACCGATCTCGTCCTGCTGCTGCCCGGTGTACTTCATATCGAAGTTCAGATTGGTCATCTCCTCGGACAGCTTTGCCAGATCCATAATGGGCAGAGTGATTTTCCGAATCACCAGATAGATGATCAGACTTCCCAAAACCATGACAATACTTCCCACAATCAGCAGAAAACGGTTGGAGAGATCTACGCTCTCCCACACGCTGGAGAGAGGGATGGACATGATAAACAGGGTGGTATTGTCAGAAAAGAATCCCCATGCCTCCAGATCTGCTGACCGGTCCAGGGGATTATAGCTCCTCTGGATCACATAATTATCATATTTCCTGATTACTTCCACCGGTTCTTCCGACTGGTCCAGAGCATAGCCCAGCAGGCGGCGCACCAGGAAATTTTTATCCCGGGCCGAGGACACCACCGCGTTGCCGGTCACATTGTCCACCAGCACGATGGTGGTATTGTACCGGTCGCCCAGATCCTTGAGCACCTCAGAGAGTTCGTCAGCGTTGCTTCCCTCCGAGTATGGTTCCAGTTCCGATAGGGGATATTTCTGGAGAATAGTGTCAATGGAAGTATACCCCTTCTCCAGAATCTTGATCTTATCCTGCACATAGTAATCCTCCAGCAGCCAGGTATTGGCCGCCCAGACCGCCAGCAGAATCAGAACTGTCAGTCCGATAAAAATGAAGGTGATTCTTGTGCGTATGGAATGCCTCATTCTCCCACCTCGAATTTATATCCCATGCCCCAGATCGTCTTAATATATTCTCCCTTGTCTCCCAGTTTGCTGCGCAGTTTTTTCACATGGGTGTCGATGGTTCTGGCATCGCCGAAATAGTCGTAATTCCAGACGTTGTTCAATATCTTCTCCCGGGACAGGGCAATCCCCTGATTATCAATAAAGTAACTGAGCAGCTCAAATTCCTTGTAGCTTAAGTCCACCGGTTTTCCATCGATGGTCACCTGGTGGGCCACCTTGTCCACCACGATGCCGCCCACCTCCGTCACGTCGGCAGACGCGGCATTGGTCCTTCTCAAGATGGCCTCCACTCTCGCCACCAGAATTTTCGGACTGAAGGGCTTGGAAATGTATTCATCCACCCCCAGATTAAATCCCTGAAGCTCGTCCCGCTCCTCGCCTCTGGCCGTCAGCATGATAATCGGCACCTGGGAATATTTCCGGATGGTCTTCACCACCTCCCAGCCGTCCATCTTCGGCATCATCACGTCCAGCAGGATCAGGGCAATATCTTTCTGCTCGAAAAAAATATCCACGGCTTCCTCTCCGTCACCGGCCTCCAGCACGGTAAAGCCTTTTACAGACAGGAAATCCTTCACCAGTTTTCTCATTCTGGCCTCATCATCTACTACTAATACCTTTAACTGTTCCATATTCCGGCCTCCTGTTCTATTTATAAGGCATTTTAGCAGAATTTTTTCAGGATTTCCATGTTTTCACAGTAATTTCACACTTAAAACTGCTGCATGGAACAGCCGTACACATAGTGGAAAATCTGCCGCTTATAGGGGAGAAACTCCTCCTCCCCCATGGGTTTTCCGTAGGTGACAATCCACAGAGGACAGCCGGAAGCTCCCGCTCTCAGCGGGGGCTGCTCATAGGGAAACCGGTTGATCACAAACCCCAGCCGCTCATAAAAGGCGGCCCGGCGGACCGTGTCCGGCTTCTCCTCCGTCACCGGTTCAATCTCCAGAATCAGGGGAAGCTGCTTCTCTTTCGCCTCCTGGATGCTCTCCAGGATCAGTCCCTTCCCCAGACCGCCGCCACGGCACGCCGGGTCCGTGGCCAGGTGCTCCAGGTATATGCAGTTTTCCAGCTCCCAGCCGGTGAGAAAGGCGGCAATGCGGCCGTCCTTCCTGGCCGCCCGGACTTTCATTCTGGGATGATTCATCGCAGCCCGCTGTCCCTCCTTCGTCCTCCGCTCCACCTCCGGAAATGAGGCCTCATAAATCGCGTATATCTCTTCAAAATTCTGCTCGGGATTCTTTAACAGCATCCTCTCCATCCCCCTTTTTCTTCTTTACGGCCTCAGCATAAACCCTGGTACAGTACCAGGGTCAAGGGGTTTTATTGAAATATTTTCCCCGGTCTTCTATAATATACTTTTATAATATAAGAAAATACAGCCCGGACCTCCCGGGAGCTGAAAAAAGGAGTCAGTCCCATGAAAGACCACTACACCATTGGAGAAATCGGAAAGCTGTTTCACATCGGCCCGGACTCTCTGCGCTATTATGAGAAGCTGGGCATCCTCTCTCCCCGCCGCGGGGACAACGGATACCGTCTCTACACCGCCGACGATATCTGGCGTCTGAACATCATCCGGGACCTGCGGGAGCTGGATATGTCCATGGAAGCCATCGGCGATTACATCAAAAACCGCAGTCTCTCCTCCACCGTCCGGCTCCTGGAGGACGAAATTGCTCTGGTGCAGGAACGGCTCAAAACTCTTGCCCTGCTGCAGGACAATCTCCGGCAGCGGCTGGAGATTCTTCTCCAGGCAGGAGAGCTCCCCGCGGAACGCATGGCAGAAACCTATCAAAATGAGCGGCATTACTGGCTGATCCCGGAGGGATACCGCAGCGACGATGAGATGAACCTGCTGATGCAGCGGCTGGTGCGCCGGGGGGCGGACGGGCGGCTCATTGGAAATAACTGCATCGGCTCCTTTTTTGAACTGAACAGAGGGCAGAGCGGGCCATCTCCCGCCTCCCCCGCCGGGACGGCCTGGTATACCGGCGCCTTTCTCATGGCAGAGGATGGTCCCCACATCATCCCAGCGGGACGGTACCTGTCCCTGGTCTACCGGGGCGGCTACCATCAGTCTCCCCTGTGGGCAGAAAAAATGGCCGTTCAGGCCCGAAAACAGGGCCTGACGGCCGTACCGCCCTTTCTGGAAATTCTGTGGGCGGACATCCATGAAACGGCAGACAGGGAGGAATTTGTGACGGAGCTGCAGGTTCTGGTGCAGGGTTAGATCACCTGGAAATGCTTCCACACACCGGACCGGAACCGGATAAAGAGGATCACTCCCCGGACGCACCAGTCCAGACACATGGCAAATGCTATCCTCTCGCCAATGGGGTTTTACTCCCGGGAGAAATCCCCCAGCAAGGATTTCAGTCACATTGGAAGGTATTTACAAAGTTTTCAGATGAAAATTATCTCATGTGCAGAACAGAAGACGGCATTGTACAGTACGCTCCTCTGTGCATCCATACATTCCGGCTGATCGCTCCCCGCAAGCTCCTGGAAGCCCAGCAGTTTAATCAGCAGTATCACAGTTATGAAGAAATACAAAACGTTCCTGACCGTCTGCGCTGGTGCCGCCATCACATGGGGCTGATGCAGAAAGAGGTTGCAGAACAGATCGGGATCTCCAGAGGGCACTATATAGATTATGAAGTAGGATATGTAGATTACTACCCGAAATAAGTGGTGGACAGGCTGGCAGACTTCTATCATATCCCGGTTGAAGACCTTCTGGATGAATACAATCTTTTCTTATATAAAGGTCAGGGGAAAATGCTAAAAGAGTGCCGGGAAAAAATGGGGTTAAAGAAGAAACCCTTTGCGAGAATGCTGCATGTGGATCCAAATACTTACCGGAACTGGGAATCAGATAAAAAAAGAATGTTTAAGCTTACCTGGGAAAAATATTTTCGTGAAGTGCTCTTAGCCAACCAGAATGCATCAAATCAGAATAACATTTGAATAATTGAAGTCATACTTCGACAGACTGACCATCTTGAACCCAGATCGTCAGTCTGTTTTTTCTTTGACAGCTGAATGGATGATCTCATCAATCAACTGTATTTTCTGTTCAGAGGGGCAATTCAACCTGTTGATATACTGACCGACCATATCAGCGTGGACGCCTGCCGCCCGGACTGCCAGCTCATGTCTGCCCTCTTCTGTTTTCGGATAATGAACGATCACATGGATCGGAGCACTTTTCCTTGCGATACCACGCACCTCCCCGGTATTTCAGTTTATGAACGAGAAGTTGTCCGCTATTCTTCC
>DXFM01000033.1 GCA_019114465.1 Candidatus Lachnoclostridium avicola | reverse complement strand
ATGGAAAAAGTATGTGCGGATATGGGAATGAGTATGACTACGGCATTTACCATTTTTGCTAAAACTGTTACGAGAGAAAAAAGGATTCCTTTTGAAGTTACAGCAGATCCGTTTTATTCAGACAGCAATCTGGCTCATTTGCAGCGAGGCATAAAAGCACTGAATGAAGGAAAAGGTGTGGAGCATGATCTGATTGAGGACTAATTATGAAAAAAATATGGTTTGACGAAGCCTGGGAAGACTACCTTTACTGGCAGTTGCAAGATAAAAAAACACTGAAGCGCGTGAATCAGTTATTAAAGGACATTGAACGTGAGCCTTTTTCTGGAATTGGTAAACCAGAGCCGCTAAAAGGAGAACTAAGTGGCTTTTGGAGCCGGAGGATCGACGGGGTGAATCGGCTGGTTTATCGGATCAAAGAGGATGTGGTGGAGATTCTCTCCTGCCGTGGACATTATGATGAGTAACTGGTTGCAAAAATATTTAATTTCGGTAAATACAAATTGAAGTAATTTGCGGTATTCAAGAGGGGAGGACAGCACACTCATAGCGCACAACCGCCCTAAAAACCTCGGAAAATCCAGCCCTCGCAGTTTCCATCGAAGGAGGCCGCTAAGGCTGGCAAGTTCTAAGTCCTTATTTTCTATAGGTTTTTGAGGGATTGGAAGGAAGATTTGCGTTGCTCTTTAGGGAGTAATCTATCGTAAATACTCATCCGATTTCGTCAAATTAAGTTAGACACATCATTTTGAGCAATCTGCTCATGATGTGTCTAACTTTTTTTCGTTTGTGGAGGCGGTGGGATGAAGAAAATCAAGATGAATGTGGACGGCGGAAAGACCTTTGAGCAAGGCTGTCACAGCATGGATGAGTGGAAGGCGGCGATGGAAGAATGAAATCTGAGATTCGGTTTACCGGTCAGTTTAAGAAGGACCTAAAACGGGCTAGAAAGCAGGGGAAGGATACAGATGAATGATTTGCTGTGATTGAAAAGCTTTCCAATGATGAAGCACTGGAGGCAAAATATCGTGACCATGGATTGAGCGGTAATTATCAAGGGTGCCGGGAGTGTCGCAAAATCATCCATAACGGATTTTTCCTCATGGAGGCAGACAATTGACTTTACATAGCGGCTGTTTTACACTGAGCATACAGCGGAGTCAGGAAGGGGTGTTTCCTGATTTGCCGTCCGGTGTGCGGAACGGCCGGAAACCGGACGAAAAAGAAGAAGAGAAGAGGATTTCACATGAAGCATATGAATTGCATTGTGGTATTTAACCGGGAAAAGGATCAGGTGCTGTTCTGCAAAAGGGCGAAGGACCCATACCGTGGGCTGTACAATTTTACGGGAGGCAAGGTTGAGCCTGGAGAAACGTCCATGGATGCGGCCTACCGGGAGCTGAAAGAGGAGACGGGAATCGGAAAAGAAGATATCCGCCTTTTCCGTCTGATGGATTTGACCTATTACGCTCAGAATTTTGTCCTGGAAATCTACGTGGGGCAGCTGCAGAGGGAAGTGGCCCTGATTCAGGAGATCAACGAGCTGGAGTGGCTTCCCCTCACAGAGAATTTTGCGGACTCAGGAAAATACGCAGGGGACCAGAATATTGCGCATATTGTAAATGTCGCGTTGAAATACCCCTTACCTCTCTGTACCGCTGGTTTGGAATAATTTTAACAATTCTCAAACAAAACGGAAGCAAATGTTTAATATTTCTCCTTTAAGATAGGACATGAAAAGGGAAGCGGTTGAAAAGCGGACATCCCGGCCGGATGAGAGAGGAGAGAACAGAATGACGGGAAACCACATTTGCCTATCTGGGAGGTTTTCTGCCGCTGATGATCGCGCTGGCGGTTCTCGGTTTTGTGGGATGGATCATGGCTTACTTTCTGTAGGGAAAGCTGAAAAGCAGGGGAGCAGAGAAGCCTGCGCCGGTGACCGGACAGAATGAGAAAGAAATAAATAGGGTCTGTGAGCAGGGATGGAGCCTGCCTACGGTGTGAAATCATGGCGGAAAGGAGAGTTGGAAGAATCATGAACAGACGGATCGCTGGTCTGCTGGCATTGGCTGGAGCCGCGGTATTGGGCGGTGCGGCAGTCATCTGCCGGAGGAGAAGAAAGGCGGGGAAATGCCCGCATCGCTGGTGACGGAACGGGTGAAAAATTGGGAGATAAGGGGCGGCAAAAATGAAAATGCGGATTCATTGGAACAAAGAACGGCTGTTAAACTGGAGGCTTCCGGCCCTGGGACCGGGGCTTCGGGCACTCCTGTACGGAATTACTATTTTATTTATCGTCCTTTCCATCGTTCAGGCAGCAGAAGAAAAATTTTTCCAGGCGGTTGGCGTCGCGTGTTACGTGATGGCGGCCGCCTCTTTGTGCCTGTCCTGCTGTTATCTGGTACAGGATATCCGGAAGGGGATTATTGAGAGGGTGAAGGGAGAGATCGAATCCCGTTCTTTGACCAGCCGTGCAGCGAAGGATTACCGGTACCGGACGGTGATTTTTGCTGTGTTTGGCCTGATCATCAATATTTCCTTTGCCGTGTTTAACGGCGTGGTGGGAATCGCCAGCAGATCTGCGTGGTATGGTACTTTGGCGGCTTACTATATTCTTTTAAGCATTCTCCGATTCACAGCGGTGAGAGGGGCAGGAATACTGTCGGGAAAGGCGGATGGGGAGGAGAGACTTCCAGCAGAGATCCGTTTTTACCGGTGGTGCGGAATCCTGTTCATCATTATGACTGCAGCACTGTGCGGCACTGTGATCCTGATTCTGGACGAAGAGGGAGGCAAGCATTATCCGGGGTCCCTGATCTACGGAGCTGCCCTGTATGCGTTTTATAAGATGATCATGTCCGTAGTCAATCTGGTGAAGGTGAGAAAACACCGTTCACCTCTGCTTCTGGCAATCCGGGATATCGGATATGTGGACGCCTGCGTCTCCATCCTCTCCCTGCAGACGGCCATGTTCGCTTCTTTTGGGACCGGTGAGAAGGAGTTCAGCCGGCTGATGAACGGGGTGACGGGCGCCGCGGTGTGTCTGATGGTTCTGGGAACAGGAATCCGGGCGGTGTGGATGGCCGGGAAGATGAAGCAGAAGTGGAAGGAGATTTAAAAAGGATCCCTTATACAGCGGCGCGTTTCAGAGAGGCTTCCAGCTCTGGGGCGGAGAGAGGCTTTCGGACGGAGACAACTGCCGGTTTATAAAAAATTTATTAATTTGTTAGGAAATTGTTATCTTCCCTCTGTAAAATAAACACAGCTATCGTTATGTCTGCTGCGGGAGGAGGATGTATATGAGAAAACGGGTATTGGTATTAGCTGCCGCAGGTCTTCTGATGGCGGCTGTTCTTGGAGGATGCTCCGGCGGGGGGACGGACGCTGCGGCGGGACTATCTGCCGGCGGGGAGGCATCGTCAGCCGGCGGGGAAACGTCGTCGGCCGGCACGGAGACAGCTGCTGGCGCGGGGACTTCGTCAGCTGATGGGGAGACGCCGCCGGACGATGGGGACTCAGATTCATCCGGGGAGGCGGCCATTTCCGAAGAGTCTGGGACGGCTACAGAGGTGCTGACCGGAAGTCTGACGGTAAACGGCGGTCAGGAGATTCCCCTGGCTTCCCTGGAGCACCTCACCGGTTTGGAGGATGCCCCGGTGGTGTACTTTATTTCTGACATTACGCCGGAATCCCTCCTGGAGATCTACGGAGCGCTGGACTGGACACCCACGGGAAGAGTGGCGGTGAAAATGAGCACCGGAGAACCGCCCGCCAGCAACTATCTGCGGCCGGAGCTGATCGGGGATCTGGTACAGTCGGTAAACGGGACCATTGTGGAGTGCAACACGGCCTACGGCGGATCCCGGGCGGAGACGGCCATGCATTACCAGGTGGCAGAAGACCACGGGTTTACCCAGATCGCCGATGTGCAGATTCTGGATGAGAACGGCTCCATGTCCCTACCAGTGGAAGGAGGAACCCGTCTGACGGAGGATCTGGTGGGAGCGGCCTTCGCCGACTATGATTCTTACCTGGTGCTGTCCCATTTTAAGGGCCATGCCATGGCCGGGTACGGAGGAGCCATCAAAAACATCTCCATCGGCCTGGGTTCCAGCGAGGGAAAGTCCTGGATCCACACAGGCGGAACGGGAACCAGCGGCATTATGGGAGATCAGGACGCCTTCCTGGAGGCCATGGGCGACGCGGGAAAGGCGGTTTCCGATTACCTGGGCAACGGGGAGCGGATCACCTACATCAGCGTGTTAAACCGTCTCTCCATCGACTGTGACTGCGACGGCAATCCGGCGGAGCCGGACATCCACGATCTGGGAATCATGGCCTCCAATGACCCGGTAGCTCTGGACCAGGCCTGCATTGACCTGGCGTCCCAGGCGGAGGGAAGCGAAAGCCTGATGGCCAGAATCCAGGACCGCAACGGGCTTCACACCCTGGAAAACGCTGAGGCCATCGGTCTGGGAAGCCGGGAATACCGATTGGTTTCCCTGGATCAGTGAGCTGGGAACATGGATCAGTAAGCCGGGAACGTGGATCGGCAAGCCGGGAATGCCGGGCGGACGGCCGGACCGCCGGAAAAGCGGCTGCCGCTGCCGCCCCGCCCTGTAAAAACAGCGGGAAAAATCTTTCAGCCGGTTTTCACCGATTGGGAATGGTGATACAATAAAGACAAATAAAAACAGGAGGGAAACCATATGAGCTTTCGAAAAGATTTTCTCTGGGGCGGCGCCGTTGCGGCCCATCAGCTGGAAGGCGGCTATCTGGAAGGCGGCAAGGGCTTAAGCATCATGGACGTGACCACAGCGGGCAACTACAAGACTCCCAGAAGAGTGACGGACGGGATTGTGGAGGGGGAAAACTACCCCAACCATGAGGCCATCGACTTCTACCATCACTACAAGGAGGACATTGCCCTGTTTGCGGAGATGGGCTTTAAGTGCTTCCGCACCAGCATCGCCTGGACCAGGATCTTCCCCAATGGAGATGAGGAGACTCCCAACGAGGAAGGTCTGAAATTTTACGACGACATGTTTGACGAGTGTCTGAAATACGGCATTCAGCCGGTGATCACTCTGAGCCATTTTGAGATGCCCCTTCATCTGGTGCAGGAGTACGGCGGCTGGAGAAGCCGGAAGCTGATTGATTTCTTTGTGCGCTTTGCGGTGACCTGCTTTGAGCGCTATAAGGACAAGGTAAAATACTGGATGACTTTCAACGAGATCAACAACCAGGCCAACTACAACGGTCTGTTTCAGCTCTTCTCCGACTCTGGCATCATCGCCAGGGACGGCGAGGACGCGGAGAAGGTGATGTATCAGGCTGCCCACTATGAGCTGGTGGCCAGTGCGAAGGCCATTGAGGCGGGAAAGAAGATCAATCCCGATTTTCAGATCGGCTGCATGATCGCCATGTGTCCCGTATACCCGGCCACCTGCAGGCCGGAGGACATTCTCATGTCGGAGAAAGCCATGCAGAAGCGGTACTATTTCGCCGACGTTCACGTTCACGGCGTATACCCCCGCAACATCACCGCCTACTGGAAGCGGAAGGGATGGGAGTTTGACATGACGGAGGAGGATCTGGAAGTCCTGAAAAAAGGAACGGTGGACTACATCGGATTCAGCTATTACCTGTCCTACTGCATCGAGGAGAAGGACAATAATCCGTACTACGACTATCACGAGGACACGGATCTGGTGCCCAACAAGTATCTGAAGGCCAGTGACTGGGGATGGCAGATCGACCCCGTGGGACTGCGCTACAGCTTAAACTGGTTCACCGACCGGTATCCCGTTCCTCTGTTCATCGTGGAAAACGGCCTGGGCGCTTACGACAAGGTGGAAGAGGACGGCTCTATCCAGGACGATTACCGCATCGACTATCTCCGCAGCCACATCAAAGAGATGAAGAAGGCAGTGGAGGAGGACGGCGTGGACCTCATCGGCTATACGCCCTGGGGCTGTATTGACCTGGTGAGCGCCGGCACGGGAGAGATGGACAAGCGCTACGGCTTCATTTACGTGGACAAGCACAACGACGGCACCGGAGATCTCCACAGAAGCAGAAAGAAATCCTTTGACTGGTATAAGAAAGTGATTGAGAGCAACGGAGAGTGCCTGTAAAACATAAGAGAAGAAGGGGTCCTGGCGGGCTCCTTTTTCTTTTGCGCCCGTGGTACCGCGAATCGGACGGGGGCAAAAAGAGGAGGATCATTTATGGCAGAGACTGTCGTTTCCGTATTCCGGAGAGAATTCATATATTTGTGGTATTACTTTACCCTGCAGCTGGGACAGATTTTTCCCTACTGGGTGCTGGGAATGGGGATCGGCTCCCTGGTGTCGGTGTTTGGAAAAAGCCGGATCTACGGCCTGCTGGCCGGGCTTTCCGGGAAAAAACTGGGACTTTTCGGCATCGTGCCCGCCTGCCTTCTGGGCATCGCCTCGCCCCTGTGCATGTACAGCACCATCCCCATCGCCGCTTCTTTTTCCAAAAAGGGAATGCGCCACGACTGGCTGGCGGCGTTTATGATGGCGTCCATCCTGTTAAATCCTCAGCTGATCGTCTACAGCGCGGCTCTGGGAAATTTTATGCTGGGGGTGCGGGTGGTATCCTCTTTCCTCTGCGGCGCGGCGGCAGGACTGCTGGTGTTTCTGTTTTACCGGGACCGGCCGTTCTTCAATTTTGCGTCCTTTGACGAGCCGGAGAGCCGGGACACGGATCCCAGGATTTTTCTTCGGCTGGTGAAAAATTTCGGGAGAAATGTGAAGGCCACGGGCCCCTGGTTTCTCTTCGGCATTCTGCTGTCCGCCCTGTTTCAGCGGTACATTCCATCCGATGCCTTTGCCAGCCTGTTCGGGGAGGCAAATGAAGGCTTCGGCGTTCTCATGGCGGCCACCATCGGAGTGCCTCTGTACGCCTGCGGGGGCGGTACCATTCCCCTGCTTCAGCAGTGGCTGTGGGAGGGGATGAGCCGGGGCAGCGCCGCCGCCTTCATGCTCACCGGCCCTTCCACGAAGATCACCAATCTCGGGGCCTTAAAAATTGTGCTGGGGGCGAAGCGGTTTGCCGCCTATCTGATCTTTGTCATGTCATTTTCATTCCTTACGGGAATCGCTCTGGATCTGCTTTTCTGACAGAGCGGTTCCCTTTCTTTTCTCACTTTTTTCAAGGTTTTTTCACAGGAAGTTCAAGAAATGCCGGTAAACTGTCACCATAAATCAGGCGGGACGAAGAAAGTCGCGCCGGCAGGAAAGCTCTCCCCTCAGCCGGGAGAAGAGAGGAGGAACAGGATGGAACAGGTACAGCACAGTTTTGAGCGGTATGAGAAGAAATATCTGCTGACGCCGGCCCAGTATGAGGCGCTTCTGCCCCGTCTCAGGGAGCGAATGACGGAAGATGAGTACGGCATGTACACCATCTGCAACATCTACTACGATACGGAGGATTACAGCCTGATACGGACGTCTCTGAGCAGGCCGGCCTACAAGGAAAAATTCCGGCTGCGCAGCTACGGCGTTCCGGGAGAGCGCAGTCTGGTGTTTGCGGAGATCAAGAAAAAGTTTGACGGCGTGGTGTACAAGCGGAGAGTGGAGGGAGAACCGGAAACCATACAGGCATTTGTGGATCAAGGAAAATCCCTCCCTGCGGACTCCCAGATCCAGCGGGAAATCACCTGTTTTCTGAAACGGTACCATCCAGAGCCGAGAGTCTTCATCGCCTATGAGCGGCTGGCACTGGCCGGAAAGGAGGAAGATCTGCGGATCACCTTCGACCGGAACATAAGGTGGCGGGACCGGGAGCTGGACTTGAGGGCGGGAGATCAGGGAAGCCCGGTGCTGGCGGATGACGGGATTGTGATGGAGATCAAGGTACCGTCCGCCTTTCCAGTGTGGCTGGTGTCCTGTTTAAGCGTCCTGGAGATCTATCCTGCCAGCTTTTCCAAATACGGAACCTGCTACCGGACCTGCATTCTTCCGCAGAAATTAAAGAAAGTGAGGACACAGACATGTTAAACAGTATAATAGAAACTCCCATCACCCTGCCGTCCCTGCTGATCTGCCTGGCGGCTGCCATGATCCTGGGCGTGCTGACGGCGGCGGTATTTCTGTACAGAAGCCGGCACAGCGCCAGCTTTGCCCTGACCCTGGCCCTTCTGCCCATGGCCGTGGCGGTGGTGATCATGCTGGTAAACGGCAACATCGGCACAGGAGTAGCGGTGGCAGGAGCCTTTGCCCTGGTCCGCTTCCGCAGCGTGCCGGGAACGGCCAGGGAGATCGCGGCGATCTTCACAGCCATGGCTCTGGGCCTGGCTTTGGGCATGGGATATCTGGGAATCGCGGTGATATTTTTTGTTCTGGCGGCGCTGTTTACTCTGGTTCTCACGGCCGTGAATTTTGGGGCGGCTCCCAGGACAGAGAAGCAGTTAAAGATCACCATACCGGAAAATTATAATTATGAGGGCCTGTTTGACGATGTATTTCAGAATTATCAGATTCAGGCCGGCCTGGAGCGGATCCGGACCACCAATATGGGAACTCTTTTTGAACTGACCTATCATGCCTCCTTTCCCGGCGGAAGGATTCCGAAAGAGTTTCTGGACGAACTGCGTGCCAGAAACGGGAATCTGACCATTGTGGTGGGGGACGTGATGGAGAAAGAAATGCTCTAGGAGGTGAACCATTTGAAAAGATACAGAACAATAATGACGGCCGCTGTGCTGGCCCTGGCTGCCGCGGCCGGACAGATGACCGGCTGCGGGACGGCTCCGTCTTCGGGAGAGACGGCTGCGGGAGAGCAGACAGAAAGTGCGGAGACTGTGGAGGAGATGATCGCCCAGGCAGGAAGCGGGCGGGCGGAGATCACATTAAACGGGGACAGCGCTTCCATAAGCGGGACGGGAGTATCCGTCTTCGGCGGCGTGGTCACCATCACGGACAGAGGGACCTACTCGGTGACTGGATCCCTGGAGGAAGGTCAGATCCGGGTGGAAGCGGGAGATGAGGATACGGTGGTTCTGGAGCTGAACGGAGCGGAGGTGACCAATCGGGAGGACGCGGCCATCCATGTGGAAAATGCAGGCCAGACGGTGATCCTCCTGGGCGACGGCACTGTGAACCGGATCCAGAGCGGTGAGGAGACAGGGATTTCCGCCGGGGTGGAAACCGCCGGAGAAACTGACGGGGCGGACGCCGCGGAAGAGTCTGCCGGGGAGACAGCGGCGGATGCCGGGACGGAGACTGGCGGGCAGGAAACTGCCGGGTCGGCGGACACGGAGGCCGGAGAACCGGATGCCGCCGATGGGGAGGAGACGGAGGACGCCTCCGGAGGCGCCATCTATGCCCGGGATGACCTGGCTATCTCCGGAACGGGAACCCTTCAGGTGCTGGGATACATCAACAACGGAATTCAGACCTCCAATGATCTGCTCATAGACAGCGGCACCGTGGAGGTGACGGCCGTCAACAACGGCATAAAGGGAAAGGATTCCGTCACCATTACCGGAGGTACCTTTGCCATCACCGCCGGCGGGGACGGCATCAAGTCGGACGACACCACGGGAGAGGGCTTCGGCGTGGTGTCGGTCTCCGGAGGCACGTTTACCATTGACGCCCAGGGAGACGGTATCCAGGCGGAGACGGATCTGGATATTTCCGGCGGAGATTTCACCATCGTCACTGCCGGCGGCAGCCCGGAGGCGGTCCAGACGGAAGAAACCGGCGGCGACCGTCCGGGAGCCGGCGGGATGGACCGCCCGGAAGGAGGCGCAGGCCGCCCGGGAGGAGCCGGGGGAAGGCAGCCGGCTGAGGGCGGAGCGGCCCCGGGAGACGGAGCAGCCCCAGCGGATGGAACAGCCCCGGCGGACGGAGCAGCCCCCGAGGGCGGAGCGGCCCCGGGAGACGGAACAGTCCCCGAGGGCGGAGCGGCCCCAGAAGACGGAACAGTCCCTGAGGGCGGAGCGGCCCCGGGAGACGGAGCAGCCCCGGCGGACGCCGCAGCGCGGAAACCGGGAGAGCGGCCGGCAGGAGGCGGCCGCGTCCAGGGAGGCGCAGGCGTCCGGGGAGGCGAAGGCGGTGAAGGCCGGCCGGGTGAGCCGGGAGAAGAACCTCCGGCCGGAGAAGATTTTTCCGACAGCGGCTGGGATATGGAAGAAGAAGGCGGGGCCAGCGCGAAGGGCATAAAGAGCGGGACCAGCCTGACCATCTCCGGCGGCACCTTCTGCCTTAACACTTTAGACGACGCCATCCATTCCAACGGAACCGTGGCGATCACCGGAGGAAACTACGAGATCTCCACGGGAGATGACGGGATCCACGGAGATATGGAACTGGCGGTGGAGGACGGAAATATCCAGATCCTGCAGTCCTATGAGGGGCTGGAAGCCAACCAGATCACCATAAGCGGCGGACAGATCTCCGTGGTGTCCTCCGATGACGGAATCAATGCCAGCGGCGGCCCTTCCGGCCGTGGAATGGGCGGCGCAGCGGAAACGTCCTCTGACGGCGCGGCGGAGATGCCCAACATTTATATTCTGGGCGGTGAGATCACCGTGGACGCAGGCGGAGACGGGGTGGACTCCAACGGAAACCTCTACGTGGAGGGCGGCACCCTGATCATTGACGGACCGGCGGGAAGCGGAAACGGATCCATCGATGTGGGCACGGAAAACGGCGGCGTCTGTGAGATCACCGGCGGAACGGTGCTGGCGGTGGGATCGTCCGGCATGCTGGAGACCTTTGGCAGCGGTTCCGCCCAGTATTCCTTCTGCTGTGTGCTGGATACGCCCCTGGAAGCCGGCGGGGAGCTTACAATCAGCGACAGCGAGGGAAATGTGCTGATCAGCCGCACGGCAAAACGGCAGGTATCTTCCGTCATCTTCAGCTCTCCGGACTTAAAAGATGGGGAGACCTATACCATCGGGGCAGGAGAGGAGACCATGAAGATTACTTTAAACGGAATATCCACCATGGCCGGGGAGACGGTCTTCCGGCGAAGATAAAAATCGGGGAAAAGGAGACAGAATTTTCTGTCTCCTTTTCCCATATCCCGGAATCGATTTTTTATTTTTCAGAATACTATGCCACTGCAAAAGGTTAATTCAGGGAATTGATGAAAATGAGTTTCAATGGTATAATTGAACACTATAGGTTGGAAAAAATAAAGGGTTTTTCACGAAAACGGCAGTGAACAGCCCGGATGCAAGGAGGAAAAGGTATGGATTACAGAGAATTTGTGAACAGCGCCGTGGAAAAAAAGAGAGATGAGATCGTAAATGTCAGCGATCAGATCTTCAATTTCGCAGAGACAGGATTTCACGAGTTCAAGACGGCAAAACTTTACGAGGAGATTTTGAAAAAAGAAGGCTTCCAGGTGGAAATGGGGCTGGCCGGAATGCCCACGGCATTTAAGGCTCAGTACGGAGAGGGAAAGCCGGTGGTTGGCTTCCTGGCGGAGTATGACGCTCTTCCCGAGCTGTCTCAGAAAGGCGGCTGCACCACAAGAACTCCCGCTGACGGGGACAATCCCGACGGCCACGGCTGCGGTCACAACCTGCTGGGAGCGGGAACCCTGGCGGCTGCCCTTGGCGTGAAGGCTTATCTGGAAGAGCACCCTGGAAAGGGAACGGTGGTGCTGTTTGGCTGTCCCAGTGAGGAGAAAGGAAACGGCAAGACCATTATGGCCAGAGACGGCGTCTTTGACTGTCTGGATGTGGCCTTTACCTGGCATCCGGGAGATGTAAACGGTGTGGCCACCTACTCTACCCTGGCCAACGTGAGCGTATTCTTCCGCTTTAAGGGCGTTACGTCCCATGCGGCGGCAGCGCCGGAATTCGGCCGTTCTGCCCTGGATGCGGCGGAGCTGATGAGCGTGGGCGTCAACTACCTGCGGGAGCACATCATTTCCGACGCCAGAATCCACTACGCCTACCGGGATGTGGGAGGCATCGCCCCCAACGTGGTTCAGGGCCACAGCTGCGTTCATTATTTTGTCCGCGCGCCCAAGTCCTGGCAGGTGCAGGAGATCTACAAGAGAGTGATCGACGTGGCGGAAGGCGCGGCGAAGATGACAGGAACAGAGATGACCTATGAGCTTTACGCGGGACTGTCCGATTACATTCCCAACCATGTGCTGTCCGAAGTTCTCCATGAATCCATGGAGGAGATCGGCGCTCCCGATTTTGATGAAAAAGATTTTGAACTGGCCAGAAAATTCTTCTTTGAGACGGCAACGGAGGCGGAGCTGGAGGCAAAGAAGGCGGATCTGAAAAAGAAATTCGGAGCGGAAAACCTAGAGAAGATTCTGGAACATCCCCTTCACACAACGATTGCTCCTCTGGTGTGGACCGGCGCCGTTCTGCCCGGATCCACCGATGTGGGGGACGCCAGCTATGTGGTGCCCACCGCCCAGCTCTCTGAGGCTACCGCCACTCTGGGAACCGCGTCCCATACCTGGCAGATGACGGCTCACGGCAACACGGAGATCGCCCACAAAGCCATGCTGACGGCAGGAAAATCCCTGGCTCTGGCAGGCATCAAGATGATGGAGAATCCGGAGCTGGTGAAGAAGGCCCGGGACGAGTGGATGGAGGAGACCGGCGGCGTTTATGAGTGCCCCATTCCGAAGGAAATCGGTCCCCGTCTGAACGAATAATTATAAACTCAGGAGGAAATTAGAATGTCCCATTTAGATCTTGCGAACAGTTCCACCATGGCGATCCTGTGTGGAATTACGATTTTGATTGTGCTCCTTCAGCCGGTGCTGTTTATCTTTGCCGCGGTAAAACGGGCAAAAGAACTGAACATGTCCAGAGAGGAGCTGAAGGAGGCCGCCACCAGCAGCGCGGTGTTCTCCATTATCCCGTCCCTGCCTATTATCATCAGCTATCTGATTCTGGTGCCGTCCCTGGGAAGGTATTTCCCGTGGCTGCGTTTGAGCGTGGTTGGTTCAGCCTCCTATGAGACCATGGCTGCCAACATGGCGGCGGAGGCTTTCGGCCTGGAATCCATTTCCGTTCCCGACATTCCAGTGGATGTGTTTGTCTGCATTGTGTTTGTGGTAACGGTGGGAATTCTGGGAGGAAACATTTTTAACGTATTCTTTTTAAAGACCTACGATAAGAAAGTAGAGTCTTTGAAGACTAAGAATGCGAAGCTGGTTCCGGTGATTACCACAGCAATGTTCCTGGGACTTTATGGAACCATGTCCGCCCCCCACATCACCAATTTTACCAATATTCCGGCAGTTACAGCCATTGCGGGAGCCGGCATTGCGGCGTTGATTTTCGACCGTCTGGCCCGGAAAGTGAAGAGACTGAAAGAATTTGCATTTCCTCTGAGCATGATTGTGGGAATGCTGGCATCCTGCGTGGTAAACGCGATGATCGTATAGGAGGGAACGGAACATGAATGAAAAGAGTTTTTATACAAGAATTCACACTCTGGGAAGAGTCACGGTAATTCTGGCTCTGATCTGCTTTATGGCGGTGCCCTTTGGCCTGTCCATCGTGTATGATCAGCCTCTGGATCTTGCGGTCTGCGTGGAGAACGGAGCTCCTATTTTCCTCACCTTTGCCATCTCCGGCATCTGTGAAAACCTGTCTTTCATGCCTATTATCGGAAGCGGCGCTCTGTATATGGCCTGCGTGACCGGAAATGTGAGCAACATGAAAATCCCCGCGGCGGTGAACGCCATGGAAGTGGCCGGTTACGCTCCGGGAACCGAGAAAGCGGATGTGATCTCCATCATCGCGGTGGCGGCTTCCACCTTTGTGACCACGGCCATTGTATTTCTGGGAATGCTGTTTCTGGCTCCCCTGTTTGAGCCGATTTACAACACGCCTTTCCTGCAGCCGGCGTTTGCCAATATGGTTCCGGCGCTGATGGGAGCCCTGGTGGTTCCGAACGTGGTGAAAGCTCCGAAGCAGGCCATTGTGCCCATTATTCTTCCCATCGTGGTGATTTTCATTGTGGGAAGAACATTCTTCTCCAGCTATCAGAGCTATATCATGATGATTGTGATTATTTTCTCCGCTCTGTACTCCTATGCCCTTCATAAGAAAGGGATCATTTGACGGAGCGGACCCCATGGGGGACTGGTTCCGGTGAGAATACGATGAGAATACTCTGACTGACAAACTGGCATGGTTTAAAAAATGCTTTCTGGCTATTTTAAACCGTGCCAGTTTTGCTATACTTCTCATAACACAGCATTGCCGCAGCAGCTGCGGCAGATACAACTAGGATCAGGGAGGTATACACATATGAAACGAATCATTACTCTTCAGGATATATCCTGCGTGGGACGCTGCTCCATCACTGTGGCGCTGCCGGTCATCTCCGCCATGGGTGTGGAGTGCGGCATACTGCCCACCGCAGTGCTGTCCACCCATACCATGTTCAAGAATTTCACGGTCAAGGATCTGTCCGACCAGATTGAGCCCATCTCCGATGTGTGGGAGAAAGAACAGATCACTTTTGACGGTATTTATACCGGCTATCTGGCTTCCGCGGAGCAGTGCGGGCAGGTGTGCCGGTTCTTCGACCGCTTTTCCAACGAGGGAAATCTGACCCTGGTGGATCCGGCTATGGCGGACAACGGAAAGCTGTACGCGGCCTTCGGACCGGAATTTCCGGCGGCCATGGCAAAGGTGTGCGCCAAGGCGGACGTGATCGTTCCCAACATTACCGAGGCCAGCCTGCTGACGGGAATGCCCTATAAGACGGAGTATGACGAGGCCTACATCCATGAGCTTCTGGAGCGGCTTCTGGATCTGGGATGCTCCACGGCGGCTCTGACGGGAGTCAGCTATGAGCCGGGCAAACTGGGCGTGGCTTATCTGGATAAAAACGGGAAGGAGTTTTCCTATTTTACGAGGAAATGCGCGCAGAGCTACCACGGCACGGGAGATCTGTACGCGTCCACCGTGCTGGGCGGCCTGATGAGAGGACTGGAACTGGGAGAGGCCCTGGCCCTGGCGGCGGATTTCATCGTGCTCTGCATCGACGCCACGGCAGAATCCAACAGCGCCAGATGGTACGGCGTGGAGTTTGAGTCCCAGATCCCCCAGCTGTGCCGGATGCTCCAGGAGAGGCTGGAGAAGAAAAACGGGATTCAATAATCGGCCAGTTATAGATTTCAGGCATGATATTCGATGAAAATCAGGTATTAGACAGCGTCCCGCAGTTCTGGTATTCTATAATTAATAAAATTCCGGAATTATTTGTTTTTATGCAGCGGGAGGGAAAGAATTGAGCACGGTACTGATCATAGAAGATGACAGCCTGATTGCGGATCTGGAGCGGGATTATCTGGAGGCGGCGGGCTTTGACGTGGTGGTGGAGTTAAACGGGGAGTCCGGCCTGCGCCAGGCTCTGGCGGGCAGCTATGACGCCATGGTCCTGGATGTGATGCTTCCGGGAAAAAGCGGATTTGACATCTGCAGGGAAGTGAGGAAAGAGCTGAACCTGCCGGTGATCATGGTGACGGCCAGGAAGGAAGATGTGGACAAGATCCGGGGACTGGGCCTGGGAGCGGACGATTATCTGGTAAAGCCCTTCAGCCCGGCGGAGCTGGTGGCCAGGGTAAAGGCCCATATCCAGATCCACGAACGGCTTCTGGAACAGAAAAAAGAGCGGCTGCCCCGGTCCATCGATATCCGGAACCTGACCATCTACCCGGAGGAGCGGCGGGTGTTCTCCAGCGGAAAGGAAGTGGGCCTCACCAACAAGGAGTTTGAGCTGCTCATGTTTCTGGCGGAAAATCCCAATATTGTCTTCTCCAAGGATACCATTTTTGACCGGATCTGGGGAATGGACGCGGCGGGCAACACCGCCACAGTCACCGTACATATCAACCGGCTGCGGGAGAAGGTGGAGGAGGACCCGGCCAATCCGAGGCTGATTGAGACGGTGTGGGGCGCCGGCTACCGGTTCCGGATCGACTGAAATCTGGATTCTGTATGTTTATAAAAAATTTAACCTTTTGTTATCATAATGTTATGAGGATTGGGTATGATAAGACTGTACCAGAAAGGGTACCGAAATTCTTTATTCTTAATTGCACCACATATGAAATGCAGCCTTTTCCTGAAAATGAGGTTTCCGGAGCCGGAAGCCTCATTTTTTATTGCCTCCGGCGCGCTGCTGTTTCCGTAAGATTTGTAAGAAAGTAGAAAGGACAGTTTAGAAATAGTTTATCCTTTTGTTAGGACCATGTTAGAAGGAGAATTTACAATCAACTTGTTCCCAAAAAAGAAAAGGAGTTGATACGATTATGAGAAAGATGACAAAGGCAGTGACGTTCTGCGCTGCAGCTGCACTGCTTACCATGGGAGCTTCTCTCACATCCTATGCCGCATGGCAGCAGGAGGGCGGAGAGTGGATCTACACCGACAATTCCGGAAGCATGGTCCGGGACAGCTGGAGACAGTCCGGAAATTACTGGTTTTACTTAGGATACGACGGATATATGGTGAGAGACCAGTGGATCGACGACACCTATTACGTCAATGAGGACGGCGCCCGTCTGACAAACCAGTGGGTGTATGTGGATGAAGGAACCTACGACGCGCCCAACCCGGACGGCGGCTGGTTCTATCTGGAAGGAGACGGCCAGGCGGCCGCAGACGGCTGGAGAACCATCAACGGTCAGAGGTACCACTTTGATTCTGACGGAACCATGGATTACGGCTGGCTGAACGACGAGGATGAGCTTTATTATCTGGGAGATGAGAACGACGGAGCCATGAAGACCGGCTGGCTGTGCCTGGATTTTGACTCCGACGAGGTGCCGGATGACGGACAGGTGTCCATGGTTTTAAACTATGGAGATAACGGAACCTGGTTCTATTTCCAGACCAACGGTCAGGCGGTGAAGGCGGACGAGGACAATTATGTGCGCCGCACCATCAACGGTTACCGCTATTACTTCGATGAGAACGGAGCCATGGTGACCGGATGGGCTGCCGTGGGCGATCAGGAGGAAGGCGACGCCACAGGCATCAGTACTCTGAAGTACTTTGGCGGCGCGGACGAGGGCCAGATGGCCACCGGCTGGAGATACCTGTACGACGATCCGGAGGATTCCGAGGATGACAGCTACGACTTCAGTTTCTCTGTGGCCACCAACAGTGAGTGGGACGGCGGAGACGGAGACGGCGCCTGGTACTACTTTGACAACAGCGGCGTTCCGGCGTATTTAAATTCCAATGCCGCAACCCTCAGCGAGGCGACCACCAGCATCAACGGACAGAGATATTTCTTTGACGAGTACGGCCAGATGCAGAGCGGCCTGCTGGGAATCGGTCTGCCCGACGGCACTGTTGTCAGCGCTTACTTCGGGGCAGATGATTCCGACGGAGCCATGAAGAGAGAGCGTCAGACCAACGTGTATGACGATGACGGTGAGCGGGGAACCTATTATTTCAACGGTTCCGGCGAGAACCGGGGCGCCGGCTACAGCGGTGAGAGAAGCGGCTACCTGTACTACAACGGCAAGCTGGTAGAGGCTGAGGATGGCGAAGATTTCCAGGTATTTGAGGTGGACGGACAGCTCTATCTGGTCAATGAGGCCGGAAGAGTTCAGGACAGCGACCGCACTTACCGGGTGAACGGCGAGTACTACTATGAGTATGAGGACGGCACCATCTACCGCATCAATGACGACAGGGAGAGACTGTACGAGGTGACCTCCGCAGACGCAAGACGTCTTCCCAGCATCGCGTACAGAGACATTTACTATTTATAATGATCAGAACCAATCCCGGCAGGGGCTTCTTCGGAGGCCCCTGTTTTTCTTGTGTTTTTCCATATTCTGTGGTAGGATAGCAGAATATCGAGTTAAGAGCAGCCGGTGCCGCCGCCGGATCCCGGTTTATTTGGGAAAGTCCGCGGCGGGTAAAAGGGAAACAGGTGGAAATCCTGTGCGATCTCGTCACTGTAAGCAGGGAGCCCGCAGTTAATGTCGCAGACAGTCACTGATTTTTCAAAATTGGGAAGGCGGCTGCGGGCGCGGATCTGCAAGCCAGGAAACCTGCCGTCTGCTGGTACGGGAATGTCATTCCAGGTCACGAGTAATTGATTGTACCGGCCTGCGGCGTCCGGCGGCGTCCGCAGCTTTCTGACTCAGACAGCGGCAGAAGATACAGGGTGTCCGCGCGGCAGAGCGCAGGGAGACGCCCTTATGGACGAACTGTCAGTTTGAGCCCTTTTCATCAGGTGCGGAGTGATCTTCCCGTCCCTTCCGATATGGAATTTTCAGAGTGGACAAGGAGGAGCGAAGGATGAGACAGGGAAAACTGGCAGTTTTATTTGCGTCCGCAGTTCTGGCAGCGGGGATTATGGCCGGCTGCGGAAGCGGACAGCAGGAGACCGGGACGGCATCAGTTCCGGAGGAGACGGCCGCAGAAGGGACAGAAACAGAGGAGGAAATGGATTTGGCAGAGATGGATACCGCCGTACAGACAGAGACGGAAGAGGAAAATTACAATACGGGAGACGCGTCCCTGGACGACCCCAGAAACGGCGATGGAATCGGTGAGACGGAGCTTCTGGCGGTGAGTTTCGGAACCAGCTACAACGACAGCCGGAGGCTGACCATCGGCGCGGTGGAGGAGGCCATGGAGGAGGCATTTCCCGATTATTCCGTGAGAAGGGCGTTCACCAGCCAGATCATTATCGACCATATAAAATCCCGGGACGGCGTGGCCATCGACAATGTGCGGGAAGCCCTGGACCGGGCTGCGGACAACGGGGTGAAAAATCTGGTGATCCAGCCCACCCACCTGATGAACGGCCTGGAGTACACGGATCTGGTCAATGAGGCCGCCGAGTACGCGGATGCTTTTGAAAAGATAGCGGTGGGAGAACCGCTGCTCACTTCTGAAGAAGATTTTCAGGCGGTGATGAAGGCGGTGACCGACGCCACCGCGGAGTACGACGACGGGGAGACCGCCATCTGTCTCATGGGCCACGGCACGGAGGCGGAGTCCAACCAGGTGTACGCCAGAATGCAGGAGACTCTGGCAAATGCCGGATTTGACAATTATTTTGTGGGAACCGTGGAGGCGGAGCCGGCTCTGGAGGATGTGCTGGAGGCGGTTCAGGCCGGAGCGTACAAACGGGCGGTGCTCATGCCTCTCATGGTGGTGGCGGGAGACCACGCCAACAATGACATGGCGGGAGACGAGGAAGATTCCTGGAAAACGGCCTTTGAGAACGCCGGGTATGAAGTGGTCTGCCTGGTGAAAGGTCTGGGAGAGCTGGAGGCAGTACAGCAGCTCTTTGTGGAGCACGCTCAGGCGGCGGCAGACAGCCTGGAACTGTGAGGCGTCCTATGAGATTAAAAAATTGGCGGGCGGCGGCGATTTTTGCCGCCGGCATCATTACCTTGGGAATGTCCGCATGTAACGGACAAACGGCGGAAGAAAGAGAACATCCGGCGGCGGAGACGACAGCCCTGGAGCAGGAAACCGGCAGCGAAGCGATTGGCAGCGGGGAGACCGGCGGCGGGGAGACAGAAGCCGGGGAGACTTTGGACGGAGAGGCGGCAGCCCCGGTCTTAAAGGACGGCGTTTACCCCATCCAGGTAGATTCCAGCTCCGATATGTTCCGGATCACCCAGTGCCAGCTGACGGTGAAGGATGGAACCATGACTGCGCGGATGACCATGGGAGGCACCGGATATCTGAAGGTATTCATGGGAACCGGCGAGGAGGCGGAGCAGGCTTCTGAGGAAGACTATATCCCATTTACGGAGCAGCCGGACGGCACCCACGCCTTTCAGGTTCCCGTGGCCGCCCTGGATCAGGAGATCCCCTGCAGCGCTTTCAGCAAGAGGCGGGAGAAATGGTATGACCGGACTCTGGTTTTCCGCTCCGATTCCCTGCCGGCGGAGGCATTTTCAGAGGGATCTCTTGTGACGGCGGAGAGCCTGGGCCTGGCGGACGGCAGCTACCGGGCGGAGGTGAAGCTGGAGGGCGGCTCCGGCCGGACTTTTGTGGAGTCTCCGGCACTTCTTCAGGTGGAAAACGGCTCTGTCCGTGCTACGGTGGTGTGGAGCAGCTCCAATTACGATTACATGGTGGTGGATGGAAACCGGTATGATCCGGCCAACGACGAAGGAAACTCCACATTTGAGATCCCCGTTCCGTTTTTTGACAAAAGTATCGGGATCACGGCGGATACAGTGGCCATGAGTGTGCCCCACGAGATTGAGTATACCCTGATCTTTGACTCCTCCACTCTGGAGGCAGTGCCATGAGAGGGAAAAGTTTTTTAAGGCCGGCAGTCCTGGGAGCAGGGCTGGCGGCCCTGCTGGCATTTGGAAGCGGCTGCGGCCAAAAATCGGAGGCGGCTGGGAGCAGCCCCGTTTCGGAAGCGGGGAAAGGTGCGGAGACAGAGGCGGGCCGGGAAGAGACGGCAGTTTCTGACGCAGTGGAGTGGAGTGATATGACGGTTTCCGGCTCAATGGATCTGACGTATGCGGAGCAGTTTTCTGTGGACTATTACGACGGCGGCTACGCTCTGATCGCCATTGACAGCAGCGGGAAATATCTGACAGTGCCGGAAGGATGCCCGGTGCCGGCGGGGCTGCCGGAGGACATCGTGCCGGTTTTTCAGCCTCTGGATCACATTTACCTGGCGGCCACCTCCGCCATGGACCTGTTCGCCGGCCTGGACAGTGTGGACCGGATCACCCTGTCGGGGACGGACGCTTCCGGCTGGTATATTGAGGAGGCCAGGCAGGCCATGGAGGCGGGGCAGATGGTATACGCGGGAAAATACAGCGCTCCCGATTATGAGAGAATCCTGGCAGACGGCTGCGACCTGGCGGTGGAGTCCACCATGATTCTTCATTCCCCGGAGGTGAAGGAACAGCTGGAGCGGCTGGGCATCCCCGTGCTGGTGGAGCGGTCCAGCTACGAGAGTCATCCCCTGGGTCGAATGGAGTGGATCCGTCTGTACGGGGTCCTTTTGGGAAAGGATGAGGAGGCGGAAGCCGTGTTCCAGGAGAAAACAGCGGCTCTAAAAGACCTTCCCGAGTGGGAGAGCACGGGAAAGACGGCAGCCTTTTTCTACATCACAGGGAACGGATCCGTAAATGTGCGCAAATCCGGAGACTACGTGGCGAAAATGATCGCCATGGCCGGGGGAACTTACGTGCCGGCAGATGAGGAAGGAGAGGAAAACGCCCTTTCCACCACGAATATGCAGTTGGAGGCTTTCTACGCGGCGGCAAAGGACGCGGATGTGCTCATCTACAACAGCGCTGTGGACGGAGAACTGAAAAATATGGATCAGCTGCTGGAGAAGAGCAGCCTGCTGGCGGATTTTAAGGCGGTAAAGGAGGGAAATGTGTGGTGCACGGGAAAAAATCTGTTCCAGGAGACCCTGGGACTGGCGGATATGATCCGGGATCTCCATCTGGTGCTGACGGAGGAAAATCCGGATCCCGAAAGCCTCACCTATCTTCACCATCTCCCGTGAGACAGAGCTGGAGATGGGGGCAGATCCCTGCCGGGGAGAGAGGCCGCGCCGGGAGATGGGGGCTGGTCTTTGGGCTGCTGGCAGGAGCTGCGGCTGTACTGGCAGTGTGGAATGTGTGTTCCGGAAGCGTGGCCATATCGCCGGGGGATGTGATCCTGGCTCTTGCGGGGGAGGAAATGGATGAAACCGTCCGCCGCATCATCTGGGATCTGCGCCTGCCCCGGGCGGCGGCTGCCGTCATACTGGGCGGGGCTCTCTCCGTGTCCGGTTTTCTCCTTCAGACCTTTTTTGCCAATCCCATCGCCAGCCCCTTTGTCCTTGGAATCTCCTCCGGGGCGGAGCTGGCCGTGTCATTTCTGATGATTTTCTGCCTGGGAAGAGGAATGCCGGTGAGTTCCCTGGCCATGATCCTGGGAGCCTTCGGGGGAGCCATGGTGGCCACGGGGCTGGTGCTTCTGCTGTCGGGGCGGGTGAGGAGTATGGCGTCCCTGGTCGTCTGCGGCGTCATGATGGGGTATATCTGCTCTGCGGTGACGGATTTTGCCGTCACCTTTGCGGACGACGCGGATATTGTCAATTTAAAGAGCTGGTCCATGGGCAGTTTTTCCGGCATCTCCTGGGAAAATGTACAGGTGATGGCGGCGGTGGTTTTTCCGGCTCTGATTTTTGTATTTCTTCTGGCAAAGCCCATGGGCGTCTATCGGCTGGGAGAGGTGTACGCGGAGACGGCGGGGGTGAATGTCCGCCGATTTCGGACGGAACTGATTCTGCTCTCCAGCCTCCTCTCCGCCTGTGTGGTGGCCTTTGCCGGTCCGGTATCCTTTGTGGGCATTGCGGTTCCCCACCTGGTAAAGCGGCTGTTAAAGACTTCAGAGCCGGCGGCGGTGATTCCCGGCTGCTTCCTGGGAGGAGCGGCCTTCTGCCTGTCCTGCGACCGGATTGCCAGGACGCTGTTTGCCCCCACGGAGGTGAGCATCAGCTCGGTGACTGCGGTATTCGGTGCTCCCGTGGTGATTTTTATGATGGCGGGAAAGTGGAAAAACAGGGGAGGTGGGATGTGAGATGAATCCTGTTTTAAAAACAGACCATATGGCGGTGGGATACGGGAAATCTCCGCTGATCCGGGACATCTGTCTTCACGTAAAACCGGGGGAGATCGTCACACTCATCGGCCCCAACGGAGCCGGAAAATCCACCATTTTAAAAAGCCTGACCGGTCAGCTGAAAACCCTGGGGGGAACTGTGTATCTGGGCGGTGTGCCGGCGGAGCGGATGACGGAGAAAGAGCGGGCGAGGCGTCTGGCGGCGGTGATGACGGACCGGGTGCAGCCGGAGATGATGACCTGCCGGGATGTGGTGGCGGCGGGGAGGTATCCTTACACCGGCCGCCTGGGAATTCTCTCCGTAAAAGACCGGGCGGCGGTGGAGGAGGCCCTGTCCCTGGTGGGCGGAGAGGAACTGATGGAGCGGGATTTCATGAAGGTGAGCGACGGCCAGCGGCAGAAGATCCTTTTGGCCAGGGCGATCTGCCAGGATCCGGAGGTGCTGGTGCTGGATTAGCCCACCTCCTATCTGGACGCCCGTCACAGGCTGGAGCTGCTCTCCGCGCTGAAGAGGCTGGTGAAGGAGAAACATACGGCGGTGCTCATGTCTCTCCATGAGCTGGATATGGCCCAGCGGATCTCGGACTATGTGGTCTGCGTGGGAGAAGGCGGGATCTGCCGGCGGGGAAGGCCGGAGGAGATTTTTACCTCCTCCATCATAGAAGAGCTCTATGGGCTGCCGGAAGGTTCCTATCTGCCGGAATACGGCTCCCTGGAATTTCCTCCTTCTCCGGGAAAACCGGAGGTGTTTGTCATAGGCGGACAGGGGAGAGGAATTCCCGTTTACCGCCGTCTCCAGCGGGAGGGGATTCCCTTCGCCGCCGGAATCCTGTATGATAATGATATGGACGTTCCCGCGGCCAGGGCCTTGGCGGCGGAGGTGATCTGCGCCCAGGCCTTTGAACCGGTAAGCGAGGAAATCTACCGGAAAGCGGAGTCGGTGATGGATTCCTGCCGTCAGGTGATCTGCTGCCTGGACCGGTTCGGAACCTTCGGAGAGGCCAACCGCCGTCTGGCGGAGCGGGGACGGGAGAAAATGAGTAAAGGAGGTTCACCATGCGCACAGGAGTTGCAGGAAACGGGACAATTGTCAGACGGTTTTTGAAGGATGCCGCCCAGGTGGAAGATGTCAGGACTACCGCCATCTGTGTCCGGGAGAGGAGCCGGGAGAAGGGAGAGGAGCTGGCCCGGGAATATGGGATGAAGGTCTACACAGATTATGAGGCATTTTTGAGAGAGGGAGATATGGATACGGTCTATGTGGGACTGATCAACACCCAGCACTACTCCTATGCGAAGCAGGCTCTTCTGGCGGGAAAGCATGTGATCTGTGAGAAGCCCCTGACAGAGACGGCGGCCCAGGCCCGCGAGCTGGCGGACCTGGCCAGGGAGAAAAATCTGTTTTTGTGGGAGGCCTTTAAGCTGCCCTACGGTTCCATTCTGCCGGCGGTAAAAGAGCATGTAAAAGAACTGGGGCCGGTCCGCGTGGTGCAGTGCAGCTACTGCCGAACGGGGAAAGCCTATGAGGAGTATCTGGCGGGTTCTGTGCGCCCGGTGCTGGATCCGGCCTGCGCAGGGGGAAGTCTGTACGACGTAAACGTGTACAATCTCCATTTTGTCATGAGTCTGTTCGGCGTTCCGGAAAAGGTCTGCTACACTGCCAACCGGGGAAGAAACGGCGTGGACACTTCCGGGACCGCCGTTCTGCAGTACGATGGGTTCCTTGCGGTGTGCACGGCGGCCATGGACTGCAGCAGCGACAATTTCTGTATGATTCAGGGGGAAAAGGGCTGGCTCCGCACGGAGGGTCCCATCAGCTCCGCCTCCCGGGCTGTCCTCTGCCTGGGCGGGGAGGAGACGGAAATCGCCTGCCAGCCGGAGAAGGGGAGTTTAAAGCCAGAGATTCAGGCCTTTGCCCGCCAGCTCCAGACGGGGGACCGGACGCCCTGCTATGAGATGTTAAAACACAGCGTCCAGGTCATGGAGATCCTGGACGATCTGAACAATAGTCTTTGATTTAGTTTGGAACTGAGACCTCGGCCGGGGTGGAAACAAAATCCCACCCGGTTTCCATATAGTCATCCATGCGGTCCCGTATCTCCTGCTCCCTCTCCATATAGTCCAGATAACCGGCCAGGATGGTTTCTTCGGTGCGGCCGTCCCGGTAGGTGATCTGGTAGCGGCAGATTTCCGTGTCTCCGGAATCATCATCCTCCACCATTTCGGAGGCGATGTCCCCGGTGCCGTAGGTGATGGTGACCCGGCTGCTGTAAGTCTCCCAGGACTCATCCTCCACCAGAGAGACAGAAGCTCCGGTGCTGAAAGTGACGGCGGTTTCATAGCGGTAAATATCCGATTCCGGATCGTAGGTTTCTGTGTACTGCACATGGGAGGAACGGCCGTCGGACCTGGTCTCCGCCGCGGAGAGGAGGATCCCGTATTCATCGTATTCGTAAACGGTGGTTCCGTCCAGGCTGCCGTCAGAGGAGACGGTGGTCTTTTTGGACGGATAGCCGCGGGAGTCCAGTTCCCAGGTGCTGTTTATGGCGGCGCCGTCAGGACGGGTGACCGTTTCGGATAAGGGCATATCGTCGGAGGTGTAGGCTTCCACGGTCACTGTGCCGTCAGCCTCCCGGCTGGTGACGGTATAGCTGCCGTCGTCTGCGTAAATGGTTTCGCTGGTTTGGGTGCTGCCGTCGGTTCCCCGCTTCTCCCAGTAATAGCGGAGGGGAACGCCATAACCTTCCGTTTGTCCATTTTCTTTTTTGGCGTACTCTGTGATTTCAGAAGCTCCGTCCGCCGATTCTGTCTGTCTGTAAAAAGAGTAGATTCCCGCCTGGGAGGAAATTTTCGTGACGGTGGTATTTCCCATTTCATCGGTGGAAGTGGTTTCTTCCATGCCATTGAATTTTGTGACGGCGGTGCTGGCGATGGTTCTGCCGGTGCTGCCGTCCCGTTTTATGTAATAGGACAGTTCCCCATCTCCGTCGTAGGAGTATTCCTCCACTGTGGAGACGCCGCCGGCGGTGGAAATGACCTTCACAGGCTGATTGTCCGATTTCCGGTTCCAGCTCTCCGTTCGCGTCTCATTTCCGGAGAGATCCCGGGAAGTTTCCACGGAGCGGATGGAAGCAGCGGGGCCGCCATCTTCCGTCCAGAGCTGGGAAGTGGATGTGATTCCTGTAAGGGCATTGTAGGAGGAATCAGATGAACGGATGGTGATGCCGTTCTCGTCATATTCGTATTCCTGGCGCCTCCAGCTTCCGGTGGTGGATGAGGTGTCCACGGAAGTAAGGAGACCGCTGCTGTCATAAGTATAGTCCGTCTGCTGGGTGGATCCGTCGGCGGAGACGGAGATCTGCTTCAGCGGGCTGAACCAGTCGGCGAACCAGGATTCACTGCTTTCCCAGGTGCCGTCGCTGTAGTTCAGGGTCTGCTTCTGGTGGGAGACATGCCCTTCCGGCGCATAATCGATCTCTGTGAGAAGCTGCGTCCCCTGGGCTGCGTCATACTCGGAGACGGTGCTTCCAGAGGAGACTCCGTTCTGGTCGTAGAAGTATCTGGCGGAGTAGGTGGAGCCGTCCCGGTAACGGGCGTCGTAGACGGTCCGGTTCCCGT
Organism: Candidatus Lachnoclostridium avicola; assembly: GCA_019114465.1. Classification (GTDB taxonomy): domain Bacteria; phylum Bacillota; class Clostridia; order Lachnospirales; family Lachnospiraceae; genus Lachnoclostridium_A; species Lachnoclostridium_A avicola. The sequence goes on along the minus strand of DXFM01000033.1, from coordinate 3,756 downwards.
CTTCATTGTATTCATAGCGGGTCACGTCCTGTGTCCCGTCCTCGTATTCCGTTGTGATCTGGCTCACCGCCCGCTCGCTGGCGCCGGCTGTCATCCCAGACAGGGGCAGAAAGGCCAGGAGCAGGGAGAGCGCCGCTGCTGTCAATCGTTTCATTTCCATTCTCCTTCCTCTTTACAAGCGCTTACTGGATGTACCAGGAGGCGTCCGAATAGTCTGCCATATGCCCCATCATTTCGATGAGCAGGAATACTCCTTCCGTTTCATCCAGAAGGATGGTTTCTTCCTCTCTGCCGTCCCGGTAAAGAACCCGGTACCGGTATACGGTGCCGAAAGACTCATCCTTTTCCCAAATTTCCTGACTCACATCTCCGTGACTGTAGGTGAGACAGAGACGGCTGTATGGGTCCTGATCCTCCGTGGTCAGGGATACAGACCGGCCGTTGCTGAAGACAGTTTCCAGGCGGTATCCTTCCTCCCCGTCTGCCCCAGCCAGTTCTTTCTGCTCAGTGACAGCGGAAATGCCATTGCTTTTGGTCTCTGTGACGGAAAAGCTGCCGCCGTCAGTTTCAATCCTGGTCTCCACAGTGGTTCCGTCCGAGTAGGTGGTGTAAATGGTGGCGGACTGGCCGTATTCGTCAGTTTCCTGAAAGCCGGAGCCGGTGATCTCGCCGAAACGGGCGTTCCGAACGGTGAAAGTCCCGTCCTGGCTGGCGCGGGCGGACAGATTCAGGCCTTTGGAGGTGAGGATGGAATAGAGAAGGTCCCCCTCTTTTGTGCCGCTGATCTGGATGGAAAGTTCAGTCCCGTCCCCGCCGGTGACGGAGTAGCGGATCTGAAGGCCGGACAGAATGCTGTCATTTTCCCCGCCGGAATCTGTCTGTCCGGATTCTTCGGTCTCCCCCAGGAGCTGCTCCAGATTGGCGGAGATCAGCGCAATGATACTGGGAAAAGAAAGGGAAAATTCCCTTCTGGTGCCGTCTGCCCGGGAAATGTCCGCGTTCCCTGTAAAGCTGTAGTCCTCTTCCATGTGAAAGGTGCTCTGAAGAACGGTTCCCAGATAGTCTTTGGCCCCTATTTCCACCGTCCATTCGTCCGGATAGGCGGTGGTCTGCTCATAGAGCAGGGTTCCGGCTTCGTTGGTTCTGGTCAGACGGATCTGGTTCCCGTCCTCGTCGTAGCCGTACTCCTCTGTGATTCGGGAACTGCCGGAGGAAATTACTTTTTTTAACGGGTTCCTCCCATCCTGCCACAATTCCGTTACGGTCTGCTGACCGTCCGGCTTTGTGACCGTGGTGACGGAGCGGCTGATCTGTCTGTCCCCATTGGTCTCTGACCACTGGATTTCCTCTGTCTGGATACCGGTGTCGGAGGAAGAGAGCCGGTATTCGCGGATCACATTTCCGTTCTGGTCATAGCTGTACTCCTCCCGGTCTCTGGTTCCGTCGGTGTATTCCGTGTTTCCCACTCCTTCTTGATCTTGACCGGCGGAGAGCAGACGTCTCTGCCGGGATTTTTATTCTATTGTAATATGTTTTTCACAAAAGTGGAAACTATTTTTAAGAAAAAACAGTAATTTTCACTAAAATCCGTAACTTCCGCTCAGCTCCTCCGTGATCAGCCGCCTGGCCGCTTCTCCCTCTGGACTTAAAGGGCGGTATTTGGGCCAGGCCAGGATCCTGTAATATTTTCTGGCGGCGTCCAGGGGGAGGATCTGGCAGCTGCTGTCAGAATCGGCCATGGAGGCGGGGAGCAGGGTGATTCCGCTGCCCGCCCGCATCAGGTCCCTGGCTACGAGAAAATTTTCCACCTCGTAGATGGTTCCCGGATAGATGTGGGCCTCCCGGAGAAGTTCGTTCTCCATGGACCGGAAGGGGGACGCGTCATTGACCAGGACAAAGGGGAGATCCTGGCTGCCTTTCAGAGAAGAGGGGCTCTCCTCCGGTCCGAGAAGGGCGGTGGGAATAACCGCTGTCAGCTGGTCGGTGCCCAGCACGATCTGGTCCAGCAGGCTGTCGCCGGAGGACATAAGACATAAGAGTCCCATATCCGCCAGGTCATTGAGCAGATACTGGCGCACGGACGGGGAATCTGCGGGAAACAGATCAAACCGGGATTCCGGGAAAAGGGCCTGAAGTTTGGGCAGAATCCTGCCGGCTGCCTCCTGAAACAGCTGGTGGGAGGAGACGATTCTCAGGGACGGACGCCCGGAGACGAGGCGTTTGAGCTGGAGGTAGGTGTCATCCCGGACCTGCAGCGCTTCCCTGGCGTATTTCAGATAAATTTCTCCCTCTTTGGTGGGAATAAAGCGGCCCCCCTTCCGCTGAAACAGGATGCAGTTTAGCTCCTGCTCCTCTCTGGAGAGACGCTGGCTGAGGGCGGAGGGGGAGATAAAAAACTTTTTGGCGGCTCCTGTGAGGGAACCGGTTTCTGCCAGCGCCAGCAGATATTCGAATATGGTCACGTCCACAGCTGTGAATCCTCCTGTTCCATTTTTTTCTGCATGTAATAGGACGCGTAGTTTCTCAGATATACGGGAGCTCCCCAGTTTTTCATGGTGAGCTGGATGAGATACCGCTCCGCGTCGGTGAGCCGGTGTCCCCGCTTCATGGCAATTCCCTGATAGGTGATGAGCTTTGGCCGGAACGAGTAGATGGAGATGGAGTCCTCCGGTGAAAAATAGGCCCGGGGAATCAGGGCTGCCCCGCAGCCATTGCGCACCATATCGTAGAGGAGGGGAACAATGTTGGAGCGGAACACGACGGAGGAGGCCAGGCCCGCCGCTTCCAGCAGGCGCACCACGGTGGAGTAGTAGGAAGTTTCGGATTTGCTGATGAGGAGCGGGGTGCCGGAGATCTCCTCCAGCCGGATCACCGGCAGGTCGCTCTCCGGTGTGACGCGGGAGGCGTCGTAGGAGAGGGGATGGCCGGGAGGAAGCATGAGCACCAGCTCCTCGTCGGCGATTTTGATGTATTCCAGATCCGGCAGGCTGGTTTCCGTGGCTCCGTACAGACTCAGGGTGATGGTTTCCTTCAGCAGGGCCTCCCGCAGCTCACTGTTTTTTCCGGAGATGAAATCCAGGTCCACATCCGGGTATTCCTTTCGGAAGTCTGTAAAAATACAGGCGAAGGTTCTGGCTCCCCGGATGGGGCTGCCCCCTAAAAGGATGGACTCTTTTAAGCCCTTCGCGGAGGCGGAAAGGGCCCGTACCATCTGACTGTTCAGCTGTATCATGCGGCGGCAGCCGTCCAGATAGATTTTTCCGGCGGGGGTGAGGGTGAGACGGCGGCCGGAGCGGATAAAAAGAGGAGTGGCAAACTCCCCTTCCAGATCGGACAGCCAGTTGCTCAAGGCAGGCTGGGACACGCCCAGGCGGCGTGCCGCCCGGCTTAGGGAACCTTCCTCCGCGATGGCGGCCATATACTGCATGTGACGGATGTTCATTGGACAATTCTCCTGATTTCTATAACTTTTTCTTAAATCCTATATAATCAAATCGAGTTTGTCAAGAAACCATGTATAGTTTATACTAAAAATATCCCGGGAATGTGAAAAAACTAATCAAATTGACAAGTTGGTAGGAAAATAAGGAGTAAAAAATGGAAAATATGCAGTTGTACATCGTATTGGCGATCACCGCCTTTATGATCATCTCATTTGTCGTGGGAAAGATTCCCTACGGCGTTACCACCATGACCTGCTGTGCCCTGCTGGCCATCACCGGATATTATGATGTGCCCCAGGCCTTCTCCGGTCTC
>DXFM01000032.1 GCA_019114465.1 Candidatus Lachnoclostridium avicola | reverse complement strand
ACTCAAGATCACCGAATCGAAGCTCTGGAGGCTCATAGCGAAGACCTATCTCCTATGGAGTAAAAATATAATCGGCAGGACGCTTGCGAGTGGGCGAAGGCCGTGGCATCTATAGTGTTGCGATGTTCCACCACACAGTGGCAGTCCTTCCCCGCCGTAAATCCGGGGCCGACGCCGATCACAGTGGGAGCGTCATCCATGGACGTTCCTGTGTTGACTTTGGCAATCACCGCGTCCACAAACACCTCCGGCTTCCACTCCTTTAAAATCCGGCAGTCCCGGTCCACGATCACCCCGATAAATCCTTTATCCACCGCAGTCTGGATTTCCTCCCCATTTCTGCACAACACACCGGTGATCTTTTCCACTTCCGCCTGCCCTTCCCGGACCGCCCTGGAAAAGGCCACGGTTCTTCGCACTGTGGTAGGCTCCTCAATTTCCGTCATCGCCACCTGAAGTCCGCAGTTATAGAGGCGGCAGGCAATTCCCGTGGCCAGATCCCCCGCGCCCTTGATCAAAACTTTCATCCTATTCCTCTGTCATCCTTATTTAAAATATCCAGACTGCCTTGCCCCAGCTCAGGGCGGCACCGTGGACTCCTCTCTGTTTCAGCCCCGCTCCCATGCGCCGGGCCCTTTCCAGTCTCTCTTCTGTATCGCACTGATTCAGCACTGCCCGGTATAAGCGGCCGGCCGTATATTTTTTTGTTCCCTCTTCCGAGGACAGAATCTTCACAGCCAATTCTTCCGTCACCGGCTCCTCCGGGGAAATTCCCAGAAGTTCCCGCCGAAACAGCACTTCTCCCGCCGGCCGTCCAATGGCGGAAAGGCCGATACACCCCAGCACTCCGTCAGTCTCTGACCGAATCACCGGCTCATGGGAGGCCGGAATCTTCACCGGATGCCGTTTGGCCCCGTCCGCTTCCGTGAGGATCAAATCTGCCGCCGGTGCCAGTTCCCTGCGGATTTTCTCCGGCAGAGCGGTCAGCTTCCTCACACCGCCTTTTTCCTCCAGCGTGCCGACGGTGAGAATGCCGCCGACGCCATCCCAGATCTGAACCGTTTCCCGCTTCCATGCCGTTTCCGGCAGACTGCGGACAGAAAATCCGTCCCCATCTCCCTCTCCTTCCCAGAGCTCCAGGACATCCCCATCGGCCCGGTATACCAGAACCTTCCCAGTTTTCGGCATCCCGATATGGGTGGAGGTCTCCACCAGAACCCGGCGGCCGGCGGCGGAAACCTCCCTCGCCAGGGCTGCCATGACTGTGGTTTTTCCTCCGCCGCCCACGAGCGCCAGGACAAACGGATCGTTTTCCTTCCTCTCCCAGGCCCCTTCCAGCCCCAGAGCGGCAAGAAGGGGATAGGTTTCCCGCCGGTCCTCATTGCTACAGCAGATAAATTCCCGTTTTTTCATATTCCAATCCTTTTTCTCTGACAAAATCCATCACCCGGACTCCCGCCTCCTCTGAAACCTTCCATCCGAACCCGCAGCCGGCTGACACGAAGGATGGTATGGGAATCAGCCGGCCGGGCAGGCCCGCCTCCTGACAGGCTGCCTCCAGGGCCATGGCTTCTGTGGTGGTGTGAAAAGAAATGAGCAGGGAAGGCTCTTTTTTCCGCATGGTCATCCCTCCTCCGCCAGAGTTTTCACCGCCGCGGCGGCCAGATCTGCCTCTTCTTCCGTATTGTAATAAGAAAAGCTGAAGCGCACCGCCCCCTGTTTTTCTGTCCCAAGGGCCAGGTGATACAGAGGCGCGCAGTGTCCTCCGGTGCGGGTCTGAATTCCAAACCGGAGAAACAGCTCCTCCCCCACTGCCCCCGAATCATAATCATACAGGTTCAGAGTCACAATGGGTGCCCGGAGAGAATTCTCAAAATTGCCGTACACCGTCACGCCGGGCAGGTCCCTCACTCCCTGATAAAAACGGGCTGCCAGGGAGAGCTCTTTTTCCATCACCTTTTTCCCCTGGGATTTCCGCCACTGAAGGGCTGCCAGCAGACCCGCCAGGCCGTGACTGTTTAATGTCCCGGCCTCCAGAGCGGTGGGCATACGGTCCGGCTGTCTCCGGTCATAGGTGCGGATCCCCGTACCTCCCTCCAGCAGAGGACGAATCTCCACCTCTTTCCTCACGCAGAGGCCGCCGGTCCCCTGGGGACCCATCAGGCTTTTATGTCCGGTAAAACACACCACGTCAATTCCCATTTTCTCCATATCAATGTCGAACACTCCCGCCGTCTGGGATGCGTCCAGCACAAAGAGAAGGCCATGGCGGCGGCAGATACGGCCCACTGCCTCCACATCAACCATATCTCCCGTCAAATTGGAGGCGTGGGTGCAGACAATCATCTTCGTATCCGGACAGACTGCCTGCTCAAACTCCTCCGCAGGAATCTGCCAGCCGCCCTCCGGCTTCAGAGGAAGAACCGTCAGACGGACTCCCAGATCCTCCATCCGGTGAAGGGGACGCAGAACAGAATTGTGCTCCATCACTGTGGTGATCACATGATCTCCCGGTTCCAGCATGCCCTGTATGGCTATATTTAAACTCTCTGTGGAATTGGCAGTGAAAACAGTCTGCTCCGGCCAGGGACATCCAAAAAGGCTGGCCGCTGCCTCCCTGGTCCGGTATACCGTGCGGGAGGCATCCAGGGAAGAGCCCAGACCGCCCCGGTCTGCGTTTCCCATCCGTCCGCTGCCGATGGCTTCCGCCACCGCCTCCTCCACTTCCCGCGGCTTTACCGCCGTAGTGGCCGCATTGTCCAGATAAATCAGCCGATCAGTATGACGCTCCATGGCCCCTCCTTCTCCTTCACTCTTCCAATGATCCGGAATGGATCCTCCATTCCCTTCTCTGCCCCTGCTTTCACCAGCATCTCTGCCGCCTCCGGTGACACGCTCACCAGCAGGCCGCCGGACGTCTGGGGATCAAAAAACAGATCCTCCGCCCAGGGAACATTTGTCCGCACCTGAACCTGATCCTTTAAAAACTCCCGATTCCGGTAGCTGCCCTCAGGCACCAGCCCCATACTGGCGTACTCTGCAGCTTCCCGCTGAACCGGCAGCTTTTCCAGAGATATTTCCAGAGTCACCCCGCTGCCGCCTCCCATCTCTGCCCCGTGACCGGCCAGGCCAAAACCGGTGACATCTGTGCAGGCGTGGACTTCACAGCTTTTTAACAGCTCTGCGGCCTGCCGGTTTAACTCCGTCATCACCCGCAGTACCTCCCGCTCCGCCTGTTCCGACGCCATGCCCGCTTTCACCGCCGTGTTTACCAGGCCGGTACCCAGCGGCTTTGTGAGCAGCAGCACATCCCCCGGCCTGGCGCCGCAGTTGGTATACATCCGTCTGGGATCCACAAAGCCGGTGACAGAGAGACCGTATTTGGGCACATCATCCTGAATGGAATGTCCCCCTGCAAGCACCGCGCCCGCCTCTTTTACCTTTTCCGCTCCGCCTTCCAGGATCTTCCCCAGAATGGCCGGATTGACACAGTTGGGCCAGGCCACAATATTCAACGCAACCTTTGGCTCCCCTCCCATGGCATAAATATCGCTCAGAGCGTTGGCCGCAGCGATCTGTCCGAACAGACGGGGATCATCCACCATAGGCGGGAAGAAATCCAACGTCTGGATCAGAGCCAGGTCCTCGGAGATCCGGTACACCGCCCCGTCGTCGCTGGTCTCGATTCCCACCAGAAGATTTTCATCAGAAAACCGGGGAAGCTGCTCCAGAATTCCCTGCAGCGTCCCCGGTCCGATTTTTGCCGCGCAGCCCCCGCCGGGAGCCATCTGGCTTAAACGCACCTGGTCATCTGGTATCATGGCATTTCCTCACTTTCTCCGGCAGCTCCAGCCGGCCGGATCTATATTCTTAAATCTTACTATACCATTATCCGATCAGATGCACAACGAATCCTTTTTATTTTTCATTCCGCCGGTTGATTCTGGGCAGATTCCACCTGTATTTCCTCGCCAGAACACGAATCGCAACCACCAGGCAGGCGCTGACCACCACCGCCCCGTCCCGGTCCATGCGGGGAAGCAGCAGCATATAGCAGAGCGCTCCCGCCAGAGATGCGCAGGCGTAAATGTGTTTCTTCAGCACGTAAGGCGTCTGGACCGCCATAATATCCCGCAGAATGCCTCCGCCCACGCCGGTGATGACGCCCAGAAAAATCATCAGGAACCGGTAATCCCCATATCCGGCGTTGATAGCCGTATCCATGCCCACCACCGTAAAAACGCCGAGTCCGATGGCATCCATGAAATTCATCATTCCCTCGTACAGTTCAGAGTACAGAAGATCCTGACACCTGCCGCTGAATTTCATAATGAAAAACAGAATCAGAACGGCAATGAGAGCTGTCACCACGTACACGGGATTTAAAAACAGAGAAGGAGGCCGGATCCCGATGAGAATATCCCGGATCATTCCTCCGCCCACAGCTGTAATAACTCCCAGCACAATGACTCCCAGCAGATCCAGCTGCTTTTCAATGGCCACCATGGCTCCAGAACAGGCAAAAGCCACCGTGCCCACTAATTCCACTATAAAAAACACAGAAATATTTTGAAACATGCCGCCGTCCTCCCAGGTTTTCACATCATTTTCCGCCGCTTTGCTTCATTATATCTGCGAAAAAATACCTTGTCAATTCTCAGAAAACAAAGCATTTCCAGCTGCCCGGAGAAAATATTTCGTTGCCATTTTTCTCTCCCGTGATAGAATGAAACAAACCGTTGTATTTTCATAAGAAAGGCAGGCAATCCAATATGAAAAGAATCATTCGCTCTCCGGGCAGCTACATTCAGGGAAACGGGGAACTTAACCATCTGGCTGAATATTATAAAGAGCTCGGCTCGTCCGGCGCTTACCTGATCATCGATTCGTTTATCTGCGGCGCCTACATGGATTCCATTGAGAGCAGTTTTCTGAAACACTCTGTTCCTTTTGAGTCTTCTGTCTTCGGCGGCCAGTGCTGCCAGAAAGAAATCGACCGCCATATCTCACAAATCGGAAGTGCAGACGCGGTATTTGGCATCGGCGGCGGAAAAACTCTGGACACGGCAAAGGCGGTGGCATTTTCCATCCACCGCCCGGTGATCCTTGTACCGACTGCCGCCTCCTCAGACGCTCCCTGCAGCCGTCTGGCTGCTATTTACACAGAATCAGGAGTATTTGACCACTATCTTCCCCTGACTTCCAACCCGGATATGATCATCATGGACACTGCAGTGATTGCCCGGGCCCCGGCACGTTTTCTCATGGCCGGAATCGGAGACGCTCTGTCCACCTATTATGAGGCGGCCGCCTGCGAGCGCTCCTGCGCCGTCACTTCCGCCGGCGGCCGCACTTCTCCCACCGCCATGGCTCTGGCCAGGCTCTGCCTGGACACACTCCTATCCGACGGCCTGAAAGCAAAAGCCGCCGCCGAATGCCAGGTATCCACTCCCGCCCTGGAAAACATCGTGGAGGCCAATACCTATCTCAGCGGCGTCGCCTTTGAAAGCGGCGGCCTGGCGGCCGCCCACGCCATCCACAATGGACTGACCCTGCTCCCGGAAACTCATCGTCTCCTCCACGGGGAACTGGTGGCCTTCTGCACCATCGTCCAGCTGATCCTGGAAAACCGTCCTCTGGAAGAAATCAAAACTATCATCTCCTTCTGCAGGGCCTGCGGCCTTCCCACACGCCTCAGCGACCTCGGCCTGGAACACGCCGATGACAGCCGCCTGATGGAAGCTTCCGCCGCCAGCTGCAGCGGCTCCATGGCCAACATGCCTTTTCCTGTAACACCGGCGGATGTCTTGGCGGCTTTGAAGGCGGCGGATAGGGTGAGCAGGGAATTGTGTTAGTTCGGCGATTTCCGTGGGGGAGTGACACGGTGTAGGACATCATACATATATTCCAAGGCTGATCTCAACTCACACTCTCCTCGCGGGGAGTGACAGAAGGTGAGGACCTGGGAAATTTTGTGTACGGATTTTAACCCACACTCCCCTCGCGGGGAGTGACAAAATAACATTTTCGGCAAAGTCCATATTTTCAAATTTCAATCCACACTCCCCTCGCGGGGAGTGACTGGCTGGAGCAGGTGACGGAGGTCTACTGGGGAATTTCAATCCACACTCCCCTCGCGGGGAGTGACGATTCCCACACGAGGTATTGTCCCTGCCATTAAAAATTTCAATCCACACTCCCCTCGCGGGGAGTGACGGATCCACAATTACCGTATCTAAAAGTATGGTATTATTTCAATCCACACTCCCCTCGCGGGGAGTGACTGCGTTAGTACCAATAAGCGCAGCGAGCGTTATTACATTTCAATCCACACTCCCCTCGCGGGGAGTGACGGTCGGTGAGTATAACCGCCTTGTTCGGTCAATCCGAATTTCAATCCACACTCCCCTCGCGGGGAGTGACAGCAATATTTAACAAATTTCTATCCTACGTTTTATGCAGAATAGACAACTATCTTTTCAACTACCTTTATCCCATCTCCATTTTTGTACCTTTCAGCTTTTTTTCTGCTCTTCCGCGCTCCTTTTTCGGTGCGAACCTCCCGGAAATTGTATGAGCACTTACCGTTCGCACAAAACTTTAAATCGTCATTTTTCAAGAAAAATCAATATTTTCCATTGTTCTGACAATCTTTTCCATCGTCGTTTTATAAAGATACGCTGGATTCAGTTTGCTTTTTGTATACGCTAAATAAGTTCCCCGAGTTTTCTGAATTAACAAAGCTGTAAAAAATCTCTCCCAGCTGAAATATTCTTTACTATCAATATGTTTTTCTGGTTCTCTTAAAATATTGTTTATTTCCCGATTATCTAAAACTCCCGATTGTAAAATTAACCATTCGAACGATTCCGGCAAATAGAAATGAATATGTTGATTTACTCTTCTAATATTCATCAGTTTTTCCATCTCACTCCCAATTGCAGCACCATCGGCAATTACCAGTATTTCTTCTGCCTCTTTTA